>CAITDR010000509.1 GCA_903891165.1 uncultured Pseudomonadota bacterium | reverse complement strand
GTGGTATTGGACCGGGCCATCCGCGCGGATGGGTCACGCAGGGATGTGCTGCTCTTTGGAAAAGGGAAGTTTGTGGTGGAGAGTCTGCGCCCGGATGGTGGTGTGATCCAGGCGCGCACCCTGGAACTGAACGAGGAGGGTCGTCGCGAGTCCTTCTGGTTGGTCGGCGGCGGGCGGCTCCAGATGACCGCAGATGGCTTCTATTCCCAGCAGAACATCGGCTTGGACCAACCGGATCTTCCTCTGTCCCTGCGCCTGCTTCCCGATGGCTCGGCACTGGAGCTGAGCCACGGCCTCCCGTTGCAACCGGAAGGTCTGCCGCTCCAGCTCCACCTGCAGCGTGGACCGGTTGGCATCACCTTGGACCAGCAACTTCAGAGCCGAAACCTGCGGATTCCCCTTCCCGCTGGGGATGAAGCCCAGCTTCAGATCTCCCTGAGCCTGGCCGGACTACCCCCGGTGAACGTGCAGATCAGCCTGCCGACCGAAGTGGCGCCAAGCGCCCCGCGTCTGCCTGAGCTGATTCGCGCCGGAATGCCGCTTCCTCCCTCCCCTACCCTGCGTCTGGCCATGCAGGGCGAGCGGCTCTTGTGGATCGCCCCCGAGGAAAGCCGGGTGCTCCCTGGCCCCGGCACCTGGCAGGTGGCGGCCTGGCGGAACGGTCTCCAGAGCGGGAGCACTCCGATCACGGTGGTGGAAGAGGGCTCCCTGGATAAAGCCATGATCTGGCAGGGCAAACCAACCCTGGTCTGGACAAGTCAAGAGCCCCGGATCCTGCTTCCCGGACAGAGCCTTTCGGGCGGACCACAGCCGGGCTGGTTGATGACCCCGGAGCTGCTGGCTCCGCTGGAGCAGACCGATACTTCCGGGCTACGAACTGTGGACCGGCCGGTTACAAATATCTCGGCGCAAAGCACACGATCGGCGCAGGGAGTAGAGGCGACCATCGAATTCGGCTTGCCTGCGGGAAGCCGACTGTGGTCCTGGCTGCGGGATGCCTCGGACCAGCGCGAGCCCGACCCCGCCCCGGGGATGCCCGAGCGGCCTCTGCCTCCTCCTCCCCTCCATCAAACTTCATTTTCTCCCATCACCCGGGAGGGCGAGCAGCTTGCGGCAGGCCTGCTTGCTGAGGAGGAACGCCTGCGCGAGGCGACGCAAGTGCAGCGTCTGAGCTACGACTATTCTCCGGCCAAAGAACAGGTTTCTGAGGGGGGCATCGGTGCCTACGGCTGGGGAGCGGGGGGTTCAGGATCTTCCAGTTCTTCCGGCTATGGCAGCGGCGGGCAAAGTCGGCGGTTGGGACTCTCTGAATTCCGGCTCGCCTCCCGACCAGATGTATTGGGATATACGGAATCTGAAAATGGTCCTTGGAAGCTGCAGCTTCCGGGAGAGGTGAGCAAGGTGGCGCTCTATGTGGTCGCACGCCTGCCAGACGGCCAGTGGATTTCGCGGCAGCAGCAGATCTCCCTGGAGGGAAGCCCGGTTCTTCCCCTTGCTCGCCCCCTGGAGGAAGTGGAGTGGCACCGCCAGATCACCGACGGGAGGTACCCTTCGTCCCCCCCTGCGCCGGCGCATCGCAACGACAGGGCTCACCTGGAAGAGATTGCCGCCCTTCTTCCCGCCGAAGGTCGCGCGCTGGCCACACTCCTGCTGATGCGACCGGGGGAGGCCGAGGGCCCGTTGGTCGCGAGCGTGAACCCCTCCCCGATGCAGGAGAGTGTGAGGCGAAAGCTCTTTGATCCCCAGCTTCCCCTGGGTCAGGACCTTGGGCTCTTGCAGCGGCTGGCTGACAGCCCGGACAGCGCCCTGCAGCAGCGTGCTTTCCTTGCCTTGCAGCTGGGCAATAGCGCGCCGGAGCGATCCCTGGCGGCCGCACGCCGACTGCTGCGCGAGCCGACCCTTCCCGCTTGGGTGCGCGCCCAGGCAGGCCTGGCCCTATACCTGGGCGGGGCTGAAAATGCCGAGATAGACCAGGCTCTTTCCGATCCCGATGCCATCGTCCAGGCCGTACGACTGCTCGCCGGGCTGCAGAAGACTACGGCCGCCGCGCCGCTCTGGCAGCTGGCCCTGGCCCCCACTGCGGATCCCCTGGCCCGTGCCCTGGCCCTGGGTGCGCTGGGGCGCTTGCCGGTAGCCAGCACGCCGCTCCCTGCCCCGGCCACCGCCTCCGGCCGGCTGGAGCCCCGTGCCCTCCCCCCGCTGGCGTCGGCCGCCGGACGCAGCCTTTCCCGCGGCTTTATTAGCGGGGAACCTTCTCTTCCCCCGGTCCAGAGTGTGCCCGCCGGGCGGCCTTTTCCATTGGAAGTACAGCTCTCTCCCCTCCCCGTCCCCTCCACCGTGCTTTGCCCGCAGTCCGACGGACTGGCGACCGAGGTTGCGGAAGTACTTTTGAGTCCCGACGCGACCGTCGCAACCTGCTGGTTGCGTGCCGAGCAGCCTGGCCCCGTGAAATTGCTTCTGCGTCGCGATGATGTCTTGGGACGTCCGGTGGATCAGGCGCAGCTGGAGCTGACGATCCTGCCCCCCGCCTCCTCCAACCTCGACGATCCGATGACGGTAGTCGAGCTTACAAAACTGGCCATTTCCCGCGCAGAAGCCGGGAAGGTGGAGGCCGACCCTGCGCTTCTGCGGCTGCTCGGTCGGGAGAATCTGGCCACCTCGACGGTGGCCGATCTGGTGAATGCACGTCTGAAATTGGCGATGTTGCTGGATGATCCGGTGCGTATCGTCCGCACTTTTGAGGCGCTCCGCGAACGGCGCCCGCAGGCGGGTCTGGAGCGCGAGACCGCCGCGCGGGTGGCCCACGCCTACGCGGCCACCGGAGAGCCGGCCCGTGCCCTCGCCGCGACCCGCGTGGTGCTGGATTCGGCGTTCCAGGAGGATCTTGACCCCGTGCGCAACCTCCACGCCCGCGGGCTCACCCTCACCGCCCTGAAGCTCCTGAAAGAGCTGATCGCCGAGCAGCCCGAGCTGCCCAGTGTGATGGAAGCACGCTTTCTTGTTCCGGGATTGCTCCTGGAGCGTGCGGAGGGAGAGGGCGATCGCCTGGGCTACACCCGCTCGTCGCTGCGCCACACGGCGGCGGCCGAGCTGGCGGGGCTGCTCTTGAGTGCCCCGGATGACAGCCATGCCCCGGCGGCCGCGCTGATGCTCCTGAACACGCTGGAGCGGATTGGGGAGCCCGGTCGTATGGAAAACCTCGCGGGTGCATTGGCGCGTCGCTACGCGCGCAGCGCCCAGGGACCGGCGCTGGCCATCGGCGAGGCACGGGTGTACCTGGAGGCGGATCGGCCCTCGGAGGCCCTGAAAGTGCTGAAAAGTGCTGGGGAAAGCCAGCTTGTATGGCTGCTTCGTGGCCGCGCCTATGAGCGCCTGGGCCAGCGTGAGGAGGCGGTGGAGGCCTACAGCTATGCTTCGATGGAAGAAGCGGCGGCGCGACAGGGGAAATACGCCCGGCGCGGCTTGGATCCCGCGGCATGGATGACGGTGAAGGGAGGCAGGATCGAGGCCGATCTGGAGCCGGGCACGACGACGGTGGCCCAGGCCTGGCCCCTGGCCCTGGAGCGCCTCGTGCTCCGCAGCAACGGGGGGATGGATCCCGGCGAGGTGGTGCTGGATGGCCTGCCCGGCGGTGGAAAACGCGAGACGACGGTCGGTCTGGATGGAGACGTGGCGCTTCCTCCTCTGAAAACCGGGGCATACCTCCTGTCTCTGGAAGTTGGTGGAGAACGCTTCCGAACGGTGGCCCTGGTGGATGGTCTTGGCATCCAGGCCGATCTGCAGGGCTCTGGGGTCCTGCTGCGCCTCCAGCTCCCGGATGGTCGGCCGGCGGCGGGTGCAAAACTCTGGATCTTTGAGAACGATGGCAGCTCCAGCACCGCCCGGACTTCGCCAGATGGCAGCAGCTGGATCGCTTCGCGTCCCCGCACGGTGCTGGCCCAGGACCAGAGCGGGCAGCGCTATGGCTACGTCGATTTGGGGAGCATCGAGGCGCCCCCCGCTCCGGCTCCCGCCCGCTACCAGCGGCCAATGAACGAGCTGGAAGAGTTGGGCTACATCGATTCCGCCCCGGCAGGTTTTGACGACTTCCTGAACAATAAAGCGGCCATCCAGGCGGACGCCCTGTAGACCGATCGGCGCTTTTTGGCCTCTATGGGAAGAGCGGCGGCCTTTTCCGTGTTATGAGGGCATTCCGTACCGCCACGGAGAGCCCGCGGCACCTAGGAGGCATATGAAGCGCGTTGTTCTGGTTCTGGCCCTTGTTCCCATGGTCGCCTACGCGGGCGCAAAAGCTTCTGCCTTCCAGAAGGAAACCAAACGCGGCTCCAACTTTTTCAGCGGTGCGGCCGCGATCGACGGCAAGCTGGAGACCGCCTGGATGGTGCCCGGTGAAAGTGCCAACCGCGGCGAGTGGATCGAGTTGGACGTTCCTCCGGGCGAAGTAGACAAGCTGCAGGTGGTGATCGGCTGGGCCGCCACCGACGAGTCCTTTGGCGACTATGCACGGATCAAGCAGGCGCGGGTGGACATCTTCACCCTGAACGAAGATCAGACCCCCGCTCAGGTCGGCACCGCAACCGTGAGCTTTGAAGACAAGGCCGGTACGCAGATCGTCGAACTGCCGGATACCAAGGTAGGTGGCGAGCTTTTTGGTGGGAAGGTGCGCATCAGCGTGATGGACATCTACCCCGGGGCCGACTTTCCCAACATGGCGGTCTCCGAGCTGGCCGTGATGATGAAGGAGTTTGACTCCGGTGTGAAGTTTGGCGATGTAGGCGGAGAAGGTGCGGGACACCCCAAGGACCACGCCATCGACGAAGACCCCAAGACCTTCTGGCAGCTTCCCGTTGCCACCCCCACCTTCACCCTGGCCAGCAACGGCTACGGTATCTCTTCGGTGGGCTTCCTCTCCGCCAAAGACTACAGCCGCCCGAAGACCGTGGAAGTGACGATCAACGGCCTGAAGCAGACCACCGTACTGCCTGACAAGGCAACGGAAATGGTCTTTGCGGCCGTACCCGCCTTCAACGGCTACACCGGCGGTGCCTACGGTGATATCGAAGTGAAGATTGTGGACACCTATCCTGGGAAAAACCCTGACCTGGGCTTCACCACCGTGAAGGTCAAGGCCACCAACGCCTCGGCATTCTGAGGACTCCGGGAGAGCAGACGGACCAAAAAAGGAAGCACCGATGAGGTGCTTCTTTTTCTGACGCACTGGGAAGAATTTCCGCAAAGGAGCAGAACTTCTCCCCTACTGATAGCTCAGGAGACCGGAGCCCGCTGGCAGCTCCACCCGCAGCCAGGGGCCATCCTGCCACCAGCAGCTCCCACAGCCTTCCGCTCCCGTACTCAGACTCTGCCCGCCCATCGTCACACCGCTGACGTTGCTGGCATAGATCTCCAGGTCCCACCCACGATAGCGGCTGCCATCCACCAGCTCCAGACCGGCCGCGCTGGTGCTGAGTTGCTCTCCACTCTCCAGCAGCATGGGTCGAGCGTCCACGCCATCCTGAACCAGCCGGATCGAAAGAATCCCTGGATCATCGGCCCAGGAATCAACCCTTCCATCGGAAGGGGAAAGGGTCTGGATACTGCGACGCAGCATGGGCACCGCCGTCCCCGCCCGCTGGAAGAGGGGTCCCTCGCCCAGGGCCGCCGGAACGGTGACCGTACCACCGCTGTAGCGTTCGCCGCTCCACCAATGTACCCATTCTCCGGCCGGTAGTTCCACGTCCATCGTCGTGACACCTACCTGTTCAACTGGCTGAACAAGAAGTGTTTCGCCAATCATAAACGCGGTATCCGTCTGAAAGTCCTCGTCCGGGTAGGCAAGTCCAACCGGCAGAATCCCGGGACTGCCCTCGCGTCCCGAAGCCTGCGCCAGCTCCCAGAACAGGGGGAAGAGCCGGGTGTGCAGGGTCGCGTAGCGCTTGAAGAGGCTCAGGGTCTCCTCGGTGAAGGCCGACTCCCCATAGACGGTGTAGTCCCAGGGGTTGTGGTTCGCGCCACCCCCGCCATACTGCATGATGGGGAGCAGGGCGGAGAATTCGGTCCAGCGAATCATCACTTCATGCGTGGGTCGATCATGGCGGTAGCCACCGGTATCCGAGGCGAAGAAGGGAAAACCAGAGGCAGCCAACGAGATGCCGCCGCGAATTGCCGAGGGGAGACCGCCTACATGGCCATCCTCCCGGAAATAGCGGAAGTCGGAGTCCAAATCCCCCGGCCAGATGCAGTCGGTGACGGTTTGGGTGCCCATCGCGCCGCCGCGCCCGAGTAGGAAACCGTCGCCATTGTAAGGAGTAGAATAAGGGGTGTGGAAGAGCCCAGCCCAGCGATGGTGCAGGGTGCGCTCGTCTTCGTCGCCGTAGAAGCCGAAGGGAGTACGGCTAGTGCCGATACCGATCTGAAGGTCTTCGCCATAGTCCAACTTCCAACCTTCTATGCCGATATCCTTCGCAGCCTGCACACGCGCAGTCCAGGCGGCGGTCGCATCGGGATGGCTGTAGTCCACGAGTGGTCCAAAGGTCGAAAAAAGGATCGGCGCATCCACAAACCATCCGTTTTCCTGATAGGTCTGGTACTCCGGATCCTCTTCCTCAACATAAGGGGTGGTCCAGGCCATAAAGCGGAAGCCCTGATCGTGCAGGCTGTCCACCATGTCGGCCCAATCGGGGAATTGAGTAGGTTCCGGCTGCATACTGTTGTAGCTGCTCTGCCAGGGATTGTCCACCCAGATAAGCCCCGTAGCCACGCCATTCGCCCGGATCGCCGCGGCATCTTCCAGGATCACACTCTGATCAGCCGCCACATTCCGCCACTGCAAGGGCGCAAAAGCCCAGGTGGGCGGCACCTCCGGCAAACCTGCATCCCGATGGTAGGCCTCTATCAGCTCCTGCCCACTGCCCAGGTACAGATCGAAGGCAAAACCGTCTCTCTGTTCAAAAATCGTCTCCACAAGCCCCGGATCTGTGGCCGCGACATCAAAAACGCCCGGCATCCAGCTATCCACCCGCAGCCCCCAGCCGCCGCTGCTCAACAGCAGCGGTACTGGCACATGGGCCTCGTTGTAGGAGGACTCCAAGCCGGTCTCCAACACGATGTGCATGGCATGCAGGGTGCCGCGCTTTTCTACGGCATCAAAGGTCTCTCCCAGTCCGTAGAATCTCTGCTTGTCGTCCACAACCGTAGATACAGACACAAATGGGATCTCGGCAGGTAGCTCAAGCTGCACCCCAAATCCCCCCTCTTTTGCACTCAGGACCAGCGGCACTTCCATGCCATCCGAGAGGATCAAAGACCAGTCCTGGCCATCCCCCTGCACGCCGGTCACCTCCAGCCACACAAGACCTTGGGGCCGTGAATCCGCCCAGGCGGGATCCTTGAGAAGATAGGGGTCGTAGTTCCACTTTTCATCGTACGCGCGCACCGTTCCGATCTTCACGACAAAACGCTGGCTGCCCCGGGGCCCCTGAAGTTCCAGGTTGCCGTCGGCCAGCAATTCCAGCTGCGTGCCATCGCGATCCCCCTCCACCCGTAGAGTGGAGCTTTCCCCGGATTCTTTGGTGGAGGTACAGGCCAGAAGGAGCAACATCATCTGCACAATCTACCATCCTGCCGGGCGCTGTGGTTATCTTAAGGGCATGTCCACTGAACTCCCTCCGCCTGAAGTGCTGCCTGCCAAAGAACCGAGCGAAGTTCCTGGTGATTTTGCGCTGGAGCTGCGCCGCCAGTCCCTGAGTGCCTGGGAGGCCAGCGAGTCGGCCCTGGCCACGGCCCTCTCCCAGAAGTTGACCATCGCGTTTTTGGGCTCGGCCTCCTCTGGAAAAGACAGCGCGATCCGGGCACTTTTCGGCTTTGACTTCGGTGATATCTCGCCGATTCCCGGCTCCACCGACCGCCTGAAGGCCATCCCGCTGGATGCGGAAGGCAACGTGCTGGTGGTGAACGCGCCAGGCTTCGGCGACATCCGCCCTGAGGTGGACAGCGTGGCCCGTAAGCTGCTGGACAGCCTGGATATCGTCATTTACGTGGTAAACTGTGAAGGTGGCGCCACCATCGACGAGAAGCGGGATCTGGAGGCCATCCGGGCGCTGGGCCGACCGGTGCTGGTCTGTCTCAACAAAGTAGACTTGATTCGACCGGCGCAGCGTGAACATTTTGTCGAGGCCACCGTGGCCCAGTTGGGTGTCCCGCGCACCATGGCCATCGTCTGTGCCTTCGACCCCCTCCCCCAGCTCGCACCCGAGCCCATCGGCGTGTCCTACGTGGTGGACTGGATCAGCAAACAGCTCCAGGAGTCCGGGAAGGAGCTGGTTTTTGCGAAACATCTTCGCAACAAGGCCGTGGCCTGTGAGCCGCTGATACAGCGGGCCGCCCAGGCGGCGGCGATGGCGGGTGCGATCCCCATCCCCGGCGCCGATCTCGCGGCGGTCACCGCTATCCAGGTGAAGATGATTCGCGATATTGCGACGGTTTTTGAGGTACCGGTGGATAGGGATGTGGCCATGTTCATCATGAGCCAGGTCCTTTCGGGAGGCATGCGCGGATTTGTACGCTGGGGAACCGAGGCCCTTAAAGCCGCGGGGTGGATTCCCGGTACTCAGATCGCCGAGGCGGCCATCCTCGCCGTCGGGGCAGCGGTCGCCGGGGCGACCACCTTTGGGGTGGGCAAAGCTGCGGTGGGCTGGTTCCAGAACGGTGGGAAGATGGAGGCCGACGGCTTGCGGGTGCTCTTTGACGCCGCAGCCTGGGACTATCAGCGGAAGCTACGCAATCCATGAGCCTTCCCGCGCCGATTTCGGATCCGCTGGAGCAGCTCCTCCACCGCTGTCATCGCGACGAGCTGCTGCCGCTTGCCCGGATGGCCGGCGTGAACCAGCAGCTTGGCCTCTCCGATCTGGCCCGAAACACCGCCCGTTTTGCCCGCCTCCGCGCCAGCCATGGCCTGGGGAACCTGCGCCGTGGCCAGGGGCTGCCCTACGCCGAGCTGCTCGCACAGGCTGCACAAAGCCTGGGAGTACCCGTCCAATCCGAGCTGGAGCAGACCGAGATCCTGCTGCTGAACCGCTGGTTTGCCCAACGCTGGGAGGGCCAAGGGCTGGACGCCCGCCGAATCCTGTGGGCCCGCCTGGGATTGGCGGGAGACCCGCCAGAAAAAGGCGACAAAGCTGCGGATGAGGCCGAACGCCAGCTGGGCCGCGGCTTCGGCTATCGTGTAAGCCAGCTTACCGAACCTCTGCGGCGCTCCCTGGGGTGGGTGGCGGTGGTTTTTGGCCTCACGCCGCTCGGGTGCCTGCTTCGACCCCTGCTTTTTCCCGCCGCGGCCTGGTGGTTTTTGCGGCCGGATCCCCAGATAGTGGTCGAAACCGTAGTGGAGGTGGCACGCCTGCGCCAGATCGTCACCCGGCGGGTGACCATCGGCATTGTGGGCAGCCCGTCCAGCGGGAAAGATGCCGCCATCAAGGCACTTTTTGGCATAGACTCCGGGAATATCTCCCCGGTGGCCGGCTCCACCCGCGAGGTCAGCATCCAGCAGCTCCCCGGGGCCACCGCACTTTATGTGGTGAACACCCCCGGCATGGGGGACGTGGTGGAAGCCGTGACCGAGGAGGCCCGGCAGGTGCTCAACCACATCGACCTGTACCTCTACGTGGTGAATGCCGAAGGAGGGGTACAAGCCAGGGAGAAAGCAGACTATGACCGCTGTGCGGCCACCGGAAAGCCGGTGCTGGCGGTGGTCAACAAAGTGGACGTCCTCCGCCCCCGCGACAAAGATCGCTACCTGGAGGATGCCCGCGCAAAACTCGGCGCCCGCACCGAGGACTTCCTGGCCTGCGCCTTCGACCCTCTCCCGCAGCTTTCCCCCCAGCCGATTAACCGCGAGGGAATCCACCGGTGGATTTCCGAAAAACTTGCGTTGTCTGGGAAAGATCCTTCAGAACTTCCGCCTCTTCCCCAGGCCCCTTCGTTCCCAGGCTAGTTTATTCGTCTGCGAAGAGGTTTACAAAGAGACACGGGTGCGGCATGCTGAAGGCGCGGAGAGTGCCATGCTTGGAATCTGGTTGCTGCTCATCGGCTGCCATCAGGAGCTGGAGAAGCCGGTAGAGGACGAATCGGGGCTTCCAGTCCTGGTTTTTTCTCTGGATGGCACCTGGTCTACCGCTGGGGAGTCTGTCCCCTACGAGGCGGCGCTCAGCTACCCGGATGGCCGCCTGGAGCGCGTTGAGCCGACCTTTTCCACCGATCTGGAGCCGATGGTCCGCACCACGGCGGAGAGCCTGACGCTGACCATCGCCGGGGATCACCTGGTCACCGCCAGTGCGCTCTTTGGGGAAGGAGCGCTGACCGCCACCGACACCCTCACCATCCTGCCCGCGGCCGCCGCCGCCCTGGACCTGCAGCTGGACCATGTGCAGACCCCTGCGGGCGATCCGATACTTTTTACCGTAACTGCCCAGGATCGCTTCGGAAATGCCACTTCCACCGATGGGGTGACCGTCGCATCGGATAGTACAAACGTCGTGGTGGTCAGCCCGTCGGTGGCAGCCACCATTCCCGGTGTGTACACGCTGGCCGCACAGCTTGGAACGCTGACCGACAAGGAAAGTTTTCGCGTGGTGGAGGGGATCCCGGTCGAGCTGCAGCTGTTGCTGTCGGACACCGATCTGGAGCTGTACGAGACCACCCTCGCCGAAGTCCGCGCCTGGGACGCCTATGACAACCTGGTCACCGACGACTTCGACCTGACGGTGACCGGTGGCAGCCACCAGATCACCGGCGACGCCATCACCTTTGGTGAGGAAGGCTGGTTTACTGTCACTGCGACCCAGGATGGCCTCTCCGACTCCGTAGGTCCTTTCCTCATCGACTCCACCGGTCCAGACCTGATTATTGACCCGCCCGCACGTGGCACCTTTACCGACGATGCGCCCTTTGACGTGGGCGGAAGCGTTTCCGACCGCTGGAGTGATCCGGTGGTGCTGACCATGAACGGCGACACGGTGGCGGTTGGAGGCGGCGGCAGCTTCGTCCACAACCTGACCTGGGACTTCGGGATCAACATCCTGGACACCGTCGCGGTGGACGCCGACAACAACTACACCAGCGATACCCGGGCCGTGCTGGCGGGGGACTACATCCCCTACGGCTCCGGCATTCCCGACGGTGTGGCCGCACGTATCAACGAGTCGGGCTTCGACACCATCGAAGGCATCGGCGAGGGTCTGATCAACGCCACCGACCTGACCAGCGTGATCCCCAATCCCGCCTTCGAAACCTCGGCGGAAGATTGCTTTCTGGGCATCTGCGTCACCTGGTACTCCATCACCTTGTACGTCACCAATCCCTACATCGGTGGCAGCGATCTGGAGATCGATCCCGACGCGGGTGGCTGGCTGAACACCAGCTTCTCCATCCTCGACCCTTCCATCGACTGGCAGGCCGACGGGACCGTGGCCTTTATCAGCCTCGGCGCGGCGGGTACCATCTATGCCGACTCGATCACCGTGGACATGGACCTGACGCCATCGGTACAGAATGGGCAGCTTCAACTTGGCGTTTCCAACGTAGATGTCAGCGCCGTCGGTTTTGTATTTGACTGGGACTCCTGGATCTACGACGTCATGCAGTTCTTTGGCCTGGATCTTTCAGGGCTTCTGCAGGGATTGCTGGAGAGCACCTTGGAAGGTACCATCCAGGACATGATCCCGGATCTTCTGGGAGACACGCTGTCCAGCCTGGAGATCGCCTTTGAGATCCCGTTGGGAACCAATCTCTACACCTTCGAGGCGGTTCCTTCCCGGGCCACGGTGGACGATCTGGGCATGACCCTGGGGCTGGAGAGCTACTTCACCGCCGAGCAGTGGCTACACCCCACTCAGGGTCCGGGCTCGCTGTACTACGGCTACAGCTTGCCGGTTTTCAGCAGTGCAACGCCGGGAATGCAGCTTGAGCTGTCGCTGGACTTTATGAACCAGGCCCTCTATGCCCTGTGGGGCGGCGGCGTGCTGGACATGCAGATGGATGCCGCAGGACTGGGCTTGGACCTCGAAAGTATCGGGCCGCTCCTGGGCTTCAACAATCTGAACATCACGACTGTGCCGCTGCTTCCGCCGGTGATCGTGCCGGGTACCGGCAGCTCCCTGCTGGAGCTGCAGCTGGGCGATCTGCAGCTGACCATGTACGACGGCCCCGTGGATCCCGCGAACATCGCCTTGCAGGTCTATGTATCTGCGGATGTGGAGCTGGACCTGGACGTGACCGCCGATGGGTTGCTCTCGCCCACCATTGGCAACATCGACCTGTATTTTGATACGGTCGTTCCCGCATCAAATACCTCCTACAGTGCCGACACCGAAGCGCTGCTGCAGGGCCTCCTGCCGGCGCTGCTGCCCGGTCTGCTCTCCGGCCTGGGCGCCATTCCCATTCCTGAACTTGCTGGCTTTACCCTCCAGCTTTCCAGCTTCACGCTGGAAGGTGCGGAGAACGGCTATTTCTCCATCAACGGCGACCTTGTCGCCAACTGAGCTGAACATGGACCATCGCTGTCTCTACGGTCATCGCGTACCTGCAACCTTTGCTTTTGCCATCCAGAACCGCCTTTGCCCCATGTGCGGTGCCGCGACGGTCACCGTTGCCGGCTACCAGGTGGCCCGCAAGCTCACCACCGACGCCAACCTGGATGCGGTGCAAGCCTTTAACGTTATCAAGGTGATCGAGTCCGAATGGGTACTTCAGCCTGTAGGCGCCGAGACCCGTCCGGCAGCGCCCAACAATGACGGGGAAGAAACCGGTCCGGCAACGGTGAAGGTGGAGCCGCCCAAGGCGGAGAGCCGCGCCCGTCCCCGCGTGGAAGCAGAAGTGAAGGTAGAGAGCCAGCCTCCCCCCATGGAGGAGGTGGAAGTTGTGGAAGATGCCGTTGTGGAACCAGTGGACGAAGTCATTTCCCTGCCCGAACCCAAGGTGAAGGGGCCCGCCACGGTGGCCGTGGTGCCCATTGCCCCCTCTTCTCCGGTGAATATCACCTCGCGCACGTCCAAGCCGGTTTCTATCTCGGCCAAGCCCGGTGTTGACAGCGCCGAAGAAGAGTTTTTCAAGGGCTGAGAGCGGAAAGTCGCCCGCCCCCCCTTGACGGAGACCCGCTGACGAAGACCTGACGAAGGTGACGGACTTCGACAGGCAAGACGGGAATGGTGGAGGGGAGGAGGCGTACAATTGGGTGGCACAGATCTTGCATGCATCTTCCGGCGGAGGTTGCATGTTCGTCTGTCCGCCCGTAGAAGTTGACCCCTTGATCCAGGTTCTTTCCGAGGATGGCTCCGCTTGGCGACTGGTTCAGGCGCCCGAGGGCAGCTGCCTCTACCTTGTGGATGACCGCGACGAGGTGCGTCTGGTCAAGGTGTGGGAGGGCAAGGTACCTGACTCCCTCCTCCCACTCTCCGATGCGGTGGTGGCCGTCGGAGACCGCTGGCTGGCCCGGGTCGATGGGGAGGGTGCCCGCTGGATCGGGGGAAGCCTGCCGGACAGCCCGGAGCGGGCCTGTGAGGTGGAGGGGGAGCTGCGCGTGGAGGCCGGGGGGCGGAGCTGGGGCGTCGCCGACAGCCACCTGATCGGCCCCCTGCGCGAAGCCTGTACTCCTGATCCGGCGCAGGCTTTCTATCCGACCGGTGCCGCAGGAACACGATAGAGGATGGGCATGCTGTGGCCCCTTTTTCGTCGTCTGTTGTTAGGTACCGTGATCGAAGCACTACTGGAAGAACAGGTGCAACTTGACTTTCGGACGCTCCACATCCTGTTCTCGGACACCAGCGTCTTCCATGTACCGCGTCTGGATAACTATATGCGCTTCCAGGGCAACGTGACGGCTACACTGTCCGGCAGTCTGGACGCCGCGCGGATTTCCCGCCTTGAACATCGACTTCGACAGGCCTGGCCCGAGCTGGTGGCTGCACTCGACATGCCCATCGGCGACCGCCTGACCAACGACCGCAACGAGGTGCGGGTGGGCGTGCAGGGGGACCAGCTCCGGGTGGACTTCGATCTCGCCGCAGACTGAGCGGGCTTAGCGCCGCGCGGCTGCCAGAGCCAGCACACTTGCTCCGGCGGAAAGTCCAAAAAGGCCGTAGAAAATCGCCGGACTCCCGTAGTGCTGGGCCAGCGTCCCCGCCAGCAGTGCCCCCCCCAAAGCACCCACCCCATAGGAGCTGGCCGCCAGCAGGCTCTGAGCGGAGGCGGCCACCTCGCGGGGTGCCCGCTCGGCCATCCACTGGACCCCCGCAAGCCAGAACAGCGCAAAACCCGCCCCATGCAGCACCTGGATGCCAACCAACAGCCGCGGATCGGCACTGACCGCCACCACCCACCAGCGCGGCAACCCTGAGAGTGCCGCGATCCCCATCGCCGGTCCCACCCCCAGCCAGCCCAGAATCCGTCGGCCCAACAACATCACCCCCACCTCCACCCCCACGCCCACGGCAACGGCCGCCGAAACCACCCAACTATCCAGGCCAAGTGCACGCACATGCACCGAAAAAAACGTGTCGTAGGTGGAGACGGTGGCCGCCTGAAGGCAGGCCCAGCCCAGGAAGGGCAGCAGCCCCGGCTGGCGCAAAAGCACCCGCAGCGCGGGAAAAATGGGCGCCGGACCTCCCTCTCCCCGCGACGGCAGACCCAGGCTGAGCAGCAACAGCAGCAGCGACAGCCCCACGCCCACTTCCAGCGGCTGCCCCCCCCAACCGAGCAGCACCGCCAGCGACATGAAGCCCAGCGAACCCCAGAGGCGGACCCGCCCATAGTCCCGGACATCCCGGCCATTCCGCCGAAGTGTATCCAAGATTACAGCATCCACCAGCGGCCCCAGAGGCACCCGCGCCACCCAGAACAGGAAGACCGCTACCGCCGCCGTAGCTCCCGAATTTGCCTGCCATAAGAGCAGCGCACCTAACAGGCTCAAAAGTGTCCCGACCCGCACCAAAAGCCCGGCCGCCCGGTAGCGATCCGCAAGCTGTCCCCAGAGTGGCGCCCCCAAAATCCTGCCCAGGGGAATCATCGCCATCAACCAACCGATCTGCTCCGGCCGCAGCCCGCGCCCGGCCAGCTGAGCGCCGAGGAAGGGCACCAATGCACCCAGCACCCCCAGCGAGACAAAGCTGAAGAGGGAGAGAAAGGGAAGAGAAGGTCCTTCCTGGGTTTGCGCGGCATCCTCCCTCATCTGTGGCGCAGGACACGCTGGACCACCGCAGAACGCCAAGGCGGCAAACTCATACATTCGGCAGGTTGATCAACCATAAAATTCAACTCCGCAAAGCCGGCTTCGGGCTCAAAATCGTAGCGGAGATCACCCACCTGCACCATCGAGCCCTCCTCTTTCCACCAGATGGCCCGGCCAAAGTGCAGAAACGCGTCCACCCGACAGTCCTGCGCGAGCTGCTGGATCTCCTGGATGGGGCGTGTCCAATGCCCCTCCCAGCGGATAAGTGCGGTGTCCGACAGGTCGGAGGAGCCCAGCGCCAGACTACGTTTCCAATCCCGACGGACGCCGCAGGCCTCTGCCGCCGTCCACTCCGGACGCAGGCTCAGCAGTCCCGGTCGAAGGTGGTAGCTTCCTCCCGGACCGATGGAGACGGCGATGAAGGACCAGCACCAGGGTGTGGAGGGACGGGGGCTACGCACCACATCGATCAGGCTCTCCATCGGAAGTTGGGCGTCAAAGCTGCCCTCCACCTCCCGCTGAACTGCATGGGATCCCAGGGAAAAAACACTGAGAATCCCCCCCCATAAGAGCAGGGGAACCCGCCATGCCCAGGGACCGTCCAACCGGGATTGCAGGGCCAGCAGCAGACCCAGGCCCAGCCCCCAGGCCGCCGCCCAGACCGGCCCCAGACCCCAGGTCACCAGCCCCAGCACCCCGGCGGCAACTATCCCCAGCCCCACCCGTAGGCGCGGCCCTGCCTCCCAAAAAGCCAGTGGCCCCAGTGCCATCCAGAGCCACGGTTCCAGGATAAAGATACTGTCTCCATAGCGCCAGCTCGGGTCAAATGGCCACAGGGGGTGGACCCCGTAGTTGTTCCACCCGTCGGCGCCCACATGCAGCGCCACACCGAGGTAGCTGAGCAGAAAGAGCGGAAACAGCTTTGTTTCTGGCCACAAACGTCGGCAGCCATAGGCCACCGCTGCGGCCTCCACCAACCCCACTAGCAAGGTGTGGGTATGGCCCCGGTGGTGAACCAGATAGGCCAGCTTGGGATCGGCGAACAACGGCATCCAGATGAAGTCGATATCCGGTAGATTCGACGCCAGAATCGCCGCAAAAATGGCTCCCCGTGTGTGGCCCACATAGGGCGCCGCAGCGCGGCCGAGCAGCACCCCGATCAGGGCATGGCTGAAGTTGTCCATGGCGGCCGCCGCTATAGCCCGGATTCGCGGGAGGAGCCTCCCCTCTCCTCGGAAAACGGGCTATAGGGTGAGAATGATCCTCTTTCTTCTTGCATGTACCGTCGAAGGTGGTCCGGGGGAGTTGCTCACCACTGACTACGGCTGGGTGCTGCCTTTTGGCGGCCCGAACACCGATGAAGGCTGGGGAATTCACCGCCTGCAAGGTGGGGACCTTCTGGTGGCCACCCACCAGGCTGCCCCGCACCCGCTGCCCGACCTCTACCTCTATCGCATCAGCCCCGATGGCGAGGTGATCTGGGAGAGCCACCAGGGTGATCAGGATGCCGAGCTGGCCTATGTGATCACCGAAAGTAACGGGGTGATCTACCTCGGAGGCCACGTCTACGATGGCCTGACGACCTCCACTTCCGACGCACTGGTGACCGCCGTGGACCTGGAGACCGGCATCCCGCTGTGGTCCTGGGTGCGGGATGTGGCAGGTGGCTACGAGGAAATCGACGGAATTGTCGTGGAAGACGGCGCGCTCTTTGTGTCGGGCTGGGCCACCACCGCCGAGGCCGGCCAGGAGATCCTGCTGGCGAAGTTAGGTCTGGACGGCACCGAAAAATGGCTCACGACCTGGGGAAGTCCAGGGTGGGACGAGGCAAACGGGCACCTGGTCAGCGACGGGGAGGCGCTCTACCTGGGAGGACTGACCGAGGGTACAGGCTGGATGAGCGGCGGCGATCCCATCGTTGCAAGCTTCCAAAAATCGGATGGGGCTCTACGGTGGCAGACCCGCCTTGCCGACGATGTGGCCCTCTGGGACGACGTTCTGGGGCTCAGCCTGTTCGACGGGCAGCTCTACGGGGTGGGTGCCCGCACCGGATCGGGCTTCAACCTGGTGTTGTGGAAGCTGGATACCGAGGGCAACCTGATCTGGGAGCAGGAGCTGCAGGAGGATGGCGCGCAGGTGGGCCGCGCGATCGCCCCTGGCCCCGACCACGTCTTTGTAGCCTACAATACGGATGGCCAGGGAGAGGGCGGCAATGACATGCGGGTGATCCGCGTGGATCCCGAGGATGGAAGCCAGGAAGAGGTGGCGCTCATCGGCGGTTCAGAAGACGAGGAGGTCCACGACCTGGAGGTCACCGCCGACCGCCTGTACCTGGTGGGACAGAGCTCCAGTATCGGCGCCGGAAAGGAGGACGCAGTGGTGATTCAACTGGATCCCACCACCTCCTATCGCGGCGCTCTCTGAACTATTCTCCGCTTCCATAGTAGAGATAGGCACTTCCCACCCCGGCGCCGTTGCTGTCCAAGGTGTTGGGCGCCCCTAACAAAAAATCCTCTGCCAGATCGCCGTCCACGTCGCCCGCCATCGCGAGCGCCGCCCCCAGGTTGGCTTGGCTCTGGCTGCCCAGAAAGCCAGGCAGATCGTTGACAAAGACGGTGCCGCTGACCGGCCCATAGGCCAGCCCCACGCGCCCTTCTCCATCCACCACGTCGTAGCCATGGGCGCTGATCAAGAGGTCATCCTGGCCGTCTCCATCAATGTCCCCTCCCCCGGCTACCGAGCGACCCGCAAAATCACTAGATGCAAAGCCAAGGAAAGTCGCTGCCGCTGCGGTTGTGCTGGTGGAGGCCGAGATGGGTCCGGCCATCACAAAGGCCGCCCCGGCGTCGGCCTGGTTGCCCAGGTCACTGCCGTCGGAGCCGATGAGGAGATCTTCGTAGCCGTCACCGGTGGCATCCCCTGCAGTGCCCAGACAGTTGATGCAGTTGGCCTCCGAAGAGGTGGCATTTGCCGTCAGCTCCACCCCCGAGATCGTCGCATCCGGGGCAGCACTGCTGCCTCCTCCCCCCGCCAACGGTCCGAACCAGATCGACACCGATGACGTGCCGACGGCGGCCACGACCAGATCAGCCGCTCCATCCCCATCTACATCCACCTCCCCATCCGCCCAAGCACCAAAGCGTTCCGATGCGGACTGACCGGTGTACAGGCTGCCCAGACTGGCCATCCGGTAGCTGCCATCGGCAAGGCTGCCATCCACGATCGCCACCTTTCCCGCTTGACTGTTGGAGAAATAGGCACTGACTACCCAATCAGGTACATGGTCGCCGGTCAGGTCACCCGCACCGGCGACCACCCAGCCCGCATAGTCCGAGGCCGCGTCTCCCTCGATGCTCAGGTCGGCATCGGCCGGTCCCAGGCTGCCGCTACTCAGGGGTCCGCGGAAGAGAAAGGCCGAACCCGCGTCGGAACGTCCACTGTAATTGTCCGTGGACGCTCCCACCAGCAGCTCGTCGCTGCCATCGCCGTTCAGGTCGTCGACCATCCCCACACCACCGCCGAGGCGATCCCCGACCCCGTTGCCGGTAATCATCGCCGTGGGTGCGGAGATATCCCCCGTTAAACCGGTAGAGCTGCCGGAGAGCAGGTAGACCCGTCCCTGGTTGAAGGAAGCCGAGCCGCTGTCGTAGACCCGGTCGCCGATGGCCACATCGGCATAGCCATCGCCGTTGATGTCGCGACGCCCAGCGATGTTCCCCCCCAGAAAACCAGAACTTGCACCGCCAGATGCCGTGGCGCCCACAAATGCCTGATCGGCATCGGTATCCAGACTGGTACCCGTCCAGGCACAGTCTTCCACGCAGTTCTGGTCCACCCCATCCCCGCAGATCTCCACGGCACCAGGAAAGACGCTCGCATCCGCATCGTTACAGTCTGTGGTGTCGTCATAGCCGTCCCCGTCGAGATCGGGCAACAGGCATGGACCGTCCACCGCGCCGGCCTCGGGGTCACCGTCGCAATTCTCGTCGATGGTGCCACATTTTTCATCGGCACCGGGGTGAACGTCGGCGTTGGTATCGTCGCAGTCGGCCCACCCCGCCACGGTCGCGGCGGGGCTGTAGCCATCGTGGTCCAGATCCAGGCTGCAGGCCCGGACAAGCAGCGCAATCAGGAAGCTTTGACGCATGTACACCTCTGCCTGCCGAACAAGCAAAAACCATGCCAGTTCGGAGATTTGAATTTTATTCAGTTGAGCCCTACGATTCTTCAGACACCAGCATGCACAGCAACCGCTACCGAGACCCAAGGCCCCCCTGCACAGGCCCCGCACAGCCCGGCCGGACTCCACCCCCTGTGCATGGCTGTGCACGGGTCGCCGCACGCCAATTTTCGAGGCACAATTCGCGCATGTTGACCCAACGCCCCCCTCTCCACAGTATCGACGACGTCCTCGCCCAGCTGGACGATGTGATCCAGTTCTGCTGGGACCGCAGCTCCCGGCTCGGCTACTTTCCGGCCCTCTACCGGAAGGTGACCCGCCGAGTAAAAGATGGCATCGCGAAGGGAGAATTCCAGGACGGCACCCGGATGGAAGATCTGGATATCTGTTTTGCCGGGCGCTACCTGGACGCCTGGGCGCTGCACCGGGGCGGAGAATTGCCTACCCGCGCCTGGCTTGCCGCCTTCCGGGTGGCGGACGACAGCGATCTCCTGGTGATCCAACACCTGCTGCTGGGGATGAATGCCCATATCAACCTGGATCTGGGCATCGCCGCGGCACGCACGGCACCCGGTCCGGCCCTGGAGAGCCTACAGCCCGACTTCAACAAGATCAACGACGTGCTGGCCGAGCTGACCGACGGGGTCAAGAAGGAGCTGGAGCATATCTGGCCCCCCCTGCGTGGCCTGGATCAGCTGGTTGGACGCCTGGATGATGCGGTGGTGAACTTTTCGATGACCCGCGCCCGTGGCCATGCCTGGGGCGTCGCCCGTCGTCTTGCAGTGTTGCCGGTCCATGCCCAACTTCAGGCCATGGCCGAAGTGGACACTTGGACCAGCGTCTTCGCCGAGGGGGTGGTCCGTCCGCCGATGGCTGAGCTGGCGTTGAAGCTGATTCGCCGCGAAGAACATGGTGATGTGCGCTCCACGATCGATCTGCTGATGTAGAAAAGGGGGAAGCCTGCCCCCTCCCCTTGCGCTTCTTGCACTTCGGGTGTATATGAGACTCTGTTGCAACTACTTCCCACGCGGGAAGCAGGCACGGAGGTCGGATGGGGTGGACATACCTGATATGGTTGAGCAGCGCCCTGGCACAGCAGCCCGGGACCCCCGCCGAAAATCCCCCTCCCCCCGAAAATCCATCCCCGGCCGAGGGAGCACCTCCGGACAGTACGGGTGGAATGAGTCCCGAGGATCTGGCCGCCATCGAAGCCGCACTGGCGGCGGACGCTGCGGCGCCCCCTCCCACTCCGCCCAAAGTCACGCTCGCAGGCGCACTACAAAGTCTGAACCCCGATATCTCCTTCATCGGGGATGTGGCCCTGGCTTATTTTTCGGCCGAAGAGCCGATGATGGCCGGTGGGCATGACCCCAACGCCAACGGTTTTCACCTGCAGCAACTGGAGCTGTCTGTCTCCAAGCCGGTGGACCCCTACTTCAAATTCGATGCGAACATCGTCTTCTCTCTCTACGGCGTCGAGATCGAAGAGGTCTATGCGACCACCATGTCCCTTCCCGCGCGCTTCCAGTTGCGGGTGGGTCAATTTCTGACCCGCTTCGGCCGGATCAACCCCACCCATCCGCACTCCTGGGACTTTATCGACCAGAACTTGACCATCGGGCGGGTTTTTGGGGGCGAGGGAAACCGCGGACTGGGTTTGGAATTGTCCTGGTTGGCGCCTACACCCTGGTATGTGGAGCTGGTGGGCTCGGTCACCGGCGCGGCGGGTGAGTCCACCGCACGCAGCTTCTACGGTGCCACCGATCTGGGCTTCAAGAGCCCGTTGGACCTGCAGAGTACGGTGGCGATCAAGCAGTTTTTTCCGCTTTCACCCGACCTTTCGCTTGCATGGGGCCTCTCGGGTGCCTTCGGTCCCAATCCCTCAGGGCTGGGCAACCGCACCGAGCTGTACGGTACCGACGTCTACCTGAAATTCCGACCGATCACGCAGGAAAGTCCCCTGATTGTCTCCCTCCAGGGGGAGTACATCTACCGGCGCCGCCAGGTGCCCGGCGATGTCTGGGCGGACCACAACGGCTATGTGCAGCTTGCAACCCGCTTTGCTCCCCGCTGGGGTGCCGCCGCCCGCTACGAGTTAGGCTCGCCGGTGGCCACCCTGGATGGAACAATCGTGGAGGATGATCTCGATCCTGAGTGGATCCGCTCCCGCAGCCGGGTGGCCGCATCGGTCACCTTCTGGCCCACCGAATTTTCGCGCCTTCGCCTGCAAGGGGATGTGGATGCGGCGGGTTGGAGAGAGCAGCCGGACGTGGCGGCGATGTTGGCCTTTGAATTCAACGTGGGGGCGCACGGCGCCCACGCGTTTTAGGGAGAATCATGCGCTATCTATTTGCTTTATTGGCCTTTTTTGTGGTGTTGCCCGCACAGGCCGCCCTGCGCGTGGTCGCCACGGTCCCCGATCTCGCCGCCATCGCCCAGGAAGTGGGGAAGGACAAGGTGAAGGTGTCGGCGCTGGTACTTTCCAGCCAGGATCCTCACTTTGTAGACGCCCGGCCCAACCTCGTGCTGGATGTATCCGCAGCCGATCTGCTCCTGGTGGTGGGCCTGGAGCTGGAAGTGGGCTGGCTGCCCACGCTGGTCTCCGGCGCGCGGAACCCCAAGGTGCAGACCGGCGGGGCCGGCTTTCTGGACTGCTCACAATTTGTCGGCCTGATGGACGTTCCTACAGAAAAGGTGGACCGCTCCATGGGCGACGTCCACCCCGGCGGAAACCCGCACTACCTCTACGATCCCCGCAACGCCATCGCCGTAGCCTGGGGCATCGCCGGCAAGATGGGCGCGCTGGATCCCAGCAACGCCACCAGCTACCAAAACAACGCCAAAGACTTCATCGGACGCTTGCAATCCAGCATCAAGGGCTGGGAGCAGAAGTTGTCCGCCATCCGCGGCACCCAGGTGATCACCTACCACAAGTCCTGGACCTACCTCGCAAATTGGCTGGGCTTTGCGGTCCCAATCAACATCGAGCCCAAGCCGGGAATTCCGCCTTCTCCCTCGCATATCGTCCAGGTGATTGGCACGGTAAGCAGCGCAGGGGTGAAATTGGTTCTGCAGGAGGAGTTCTACCAGGCCAACACCGCGGAGCTGGTGGCCTCCAAGTCCGGCGCCAAGCTGGTACGTTTGTCCGGTGGAACTGCCTTTGAAAAAAACGAGACCTATATCCAACATTTTGACACTGCGGTCACCAAAATTGCCGCCGCTCTGGGGGGTTAGTTGTATCTCCTCCTTGCATGTACCATCAGTCCCGGCCGGGGCTTTGGAGAACTCGAACCGGTGGCCTTTTCCGCCACCTTGGATCCCGGACCCGCCCGCGACTTGGGAAACGGGGAGATCCTGACCCGCCAGGGCTACGCCGTGAAGCTGGACAACTTTGTGGTGGAGCTGGGGGACCTGGAGCTGTTGGAGCTGCAAGGAGCCTCGGGAGGAGCCACCTTTGACCCGGCAAATCCGCCGCCCGGCTATGGTCTGTGCCACGGCGGTCACTGCCACGCGGACGACGGCTCGCTGGTCAGCTACGCAGACATTGAAGCCGAGATGGCTGGGGGAAATGCGAGTTTTGTTCCGATTGTACGTCTGAGTCCTCCTGCGGAGGTGGATCTGGTTGCGGGCAGCAGCACCACACTGCTTCCGGCGGATCCCATCCTCCCCGCCGCCTCGCTGAGTATGCTGCGGCTAAACAGCCTGTCCTTCCGCATCAGCGGTCAGGTGCGCCGCGAGCCCGCCGATGACTTTTCCAGTAGTTTCGAAGTGGATCTGCCCATGACCAGTGGCTTCAGCACCGGCCTGGAGCTGGAGCTGGCGCGCGGAGAGGATCCCGTGCTGAACCTGACGGTGGCGCTGGCCCCGGATGGCACCCTTTTTGACGACCTCGATTTTGCGACCATCTCTACAGATGGCCTCTGGAAGCTGGATAGTTTGGACGCACCTGGAGCGGATACACTTCTGGCAGCCCTCGGATCGGTAGAGCCCACCCTCAACCTGGAGCGCCGCTCCTGGAGTCAACCATGATCCCTATCCTTCTCCTGTCTGTTGCCTGCACCCCCACCAAAGAGGAAGATCCCCTGGAGCACGCCTGCGAACACTACGCCGAAGGTCCTGGCGCAGCGGTCACCGCGGGCGCGACCCCTGAAGAAGCGCCGGGCCTGACCATCGGCGAGGAGGCTTACACTGTAAGTCTCGTAGCGGGTGCCGCTGGCTATGTGGGCGTGAATGTAACCGGGGATACAGCCGCTATCCTCTTTGTGAATACGGCAGACGTCGCCGCCAACCTGTGGAATGGCGCCGAAGAGGTGGGCCTGCCGGAGACGGCGCCGAATGACTTCTGCCCTGAGGACATTCCCGAGCACTACGATCTGGACCTGCACACCGCCGGAAGCTGGTACATTGAGCTGGGGCCCGCTGCGGTGGCGGATCTCTGGTTGATGGTGGCCCCCGCCGGGGATCACGTTCACGAGGAATAAATGGCCGAGCCATTGCTGCGCTGCGAGAAGTTGGAGGTTGGCTATGGGGGACGGCCGGTCCTGCCCCCCATAAGCCTGGAGATCCGCCCGGGGGAGTTCTGGGCGGTGATCGGGAGAAACGGGAGCGGGAAGAGCACCTGGTTTAAGACCATTCTGGGGATGCTCCCCATTGTCGGCGGACAGCTCCATCGCTCGCACGGCCTGCAGATGGGCTATGTTCCCCAACGATCCGCCTTTGATGAGATCTATCCACTCACGGGCTGTGAGGTGGTGGCCCAAGCCCTCGATCGCGGCTGGTCCTTCATCCGCCCGCGCTCCCTGCACCGCCACGACGAGGTGCACCACGCGGTGGAGCTGGTCGGTGCCGAAGCCTTTGCCGATCGCCCCTTTCGCTCCCTTTCTGAGGGGCAGAAGCAGCGGATTCTCCTGGCACGTTTGGTGGTGGCCAAGGCCCAGGTGGCCTTTTTGGATGAGCCTACCGCAGCGATGGACCCGGTGGCCGAGGAGGAGGCCTTGGCCCAGGTGGATCGGATCCGCCAGGAACAGGGTACCGCTGTTCTGGTGGTCAGCCACAACCTGAATGTGGCCCGTCATCATGCACATCGTGCGATCTACCTTGATAAAGAGCAGGTGGCCGTCGGAACGCCAGATGAGATTTTCTCGCTGCCCGTCTTCCAGACCCGCTATGCAGAGGCCTTGGACTGATGGAACCCACTGCGCCCACATGGGCTGAATTTGTCAGCGCCTTCCCGATCTTTCGGGAGGCCATTCTCTGTGGAATTGCGGCGGGGGCCGTCCTTGGGATGCTGGGCGTACAGGTGGTGCTTCGTCGCACCATTTTTGTAAGTGCTGTGCTGTCGCAGGTGGCAGGGCTTGGGGTGGCCGCTGCGATTTTTGCGGGGATGATCTTCGACGTTGAGCTGGAGCCCATGATCGGGGCGGTGTCGCTCTGTCTGGCGGCCACCGGGATCCTGGCGCTGCGTCCGGAGCGTGTGCGTTTGTCACGGGAGGCGATGCTGGCCGCAGTATGGGTTTTTGCGGGTGGGGCCGCACTGATTATCGGCTCCCGTATCACCGCAGAAGCCCACGATATCGAAGCCATCCTCTTCGGCTCGGCGGTGCTGGTGCGCCCCATCGACCTTAGCCTCGTGGTCGCGGTGGGTTGTTTCTGTGTGATTGCCCAGTTTTTTCTGGGACGTGGGTGGCTTTTTTCAGGCTTCGACCATGATGTTGCCCGCGTTCATGGCCTACCAGCGAAGATGTTGGATGTGACGCTCTGGCTCTGTGTGGCCGGGATGGTGTCGGTGGCCACCCGCGCCCTCGGTGCCCTTCCGGTCTTTGCAATGACGGCGCTGCCGGGGATGGCAGCGTTGATGCTGGTTCCCGGGATGCGGGGTGTGGTGCCGGTTGCGATGCTTTTGGGCGCACTTGCCGGGGGCCTGGGCTATGTCGCCGCCTACTTCGAGTCCTGGCCGGTGGGCGCTTCACAAACGGTGGTTGCTGCCATTTTTGTAGCGCTCTCGGTGCCGGTGCGGCTGTTGCGCGCTGCCTGAGCAGGCAAGCCCTCGGCAAGAGGTTAGACCCCCGCCATGTGGCTGCTCCTCGCCTGCACACCGGCCCCACCGCCTCCTCCTCCCCCCGCCTCCGACCTCGGGGTTCTGGACATGGGCAGTACGCCCACCACCGCGTGGCGGGCCTTGGGCGCGCTGGAGGCGGGCAGCTACGAGTTCCCGCCCGACTCTCTGCCCCCCGAGGGTCCGGCCCCTCACTCCTTTGCCCTGAGCGGGCCCTGGCTGCCCGGGCCACGGCTCGCCGGTTTTGGGACCTGGTCGGTGCTTCTTCCCTTTCCCTACGATGCGCCACGGCCGAATTACGCGCCGCATGGTGCAAAGCTGTTTGTGGGAGAGACGGAGATCCCCTACGTCAACGACGCACAGGACGCTCAGAATGGCGGCTGGTTGCTGGATCATGGGCGTATCCGCGTGCTGGCCACGTCGGAGCCTACCGGTGACAATTGGCACCTCGAAGTGCCCGAGCTGGTGGCCCTGGAAAAAAGTCTCAATCTGAAAATTTCGGGTTTGGAACCATCCGTTTTTGCGCGTGGAGAGATCACGCTGGGCAAACGCACCCGGCAGTCCGTACACTTGCCTGCACCTGCAACCGCAACATGGACCATTCAGGTTCCAGAAAAAGGTCGGTTGGATTTTGGTTATGCGATGTACGCGCCTCCCTCAGGCGGGAGCGTTTCCGACGGCGCCACCCTGCGTGTGGAAGTGGCAGGCGAGAAAATCTGGGAAGGACAGGTTCGACCTGGAGAAGACTTCGCCGATGTACGCCTGAGCCTGGAACACTGGGCGGGGAAGTCCGTCACCTTGCGATTTCGTACTCTTCCCGGAAAAAGTAATGTCCGCGACCATGTGATGCTTACGGCGCCAACGGTGTTTTCCGGGAAGGCTGCTCCTCGCCACATCCTTCTGATCGGCATCGACACCCTGCGCTATGATGCGCTGTCCATGAATGGGGCGGCTAACCCTACGTCTCCGGCGCTGGACGCCTGGGCGACAAACGCTGTCAGCTTCGATCGCGCCTACGCCCCCGCCCCCCGGACACGCCCCTCCTTCCGTACCGCGCTGACCGGCCGCTACCCGCTGCAGTCCGTGCACAGCCCGGTGATCGCAGAGACCCTGCAGAAACAGGGCTTCCGAACTGCAGGTTTTGCGGCGAACGTCCACCTTGTCCCACGTTTTGGCTTCAACAATGGCTTCGAGGAGTGGGTCTACGAAAACGGTGCCCGCGCCGAAGACCAGCTTGCCCGCGCAGAAGCCTGGACCAAGGCCCATGCCGAGGAGGACACCTTCACCTTTGTCCACCTGATGGACCCCCACACCTTCTACGACGCACCTGGCGCATACAAGGACCGTTTCGTCAAAAGTGACCGTCCAACCGGCCTGAACGAGCTGTTCAACCGCTGGGAGGTGGTGCAGCGGATGAACACCGGCCGGATGGACGAGACGGCGCGAGCCTGGATCAAAGGGCGCTATGACGGGGAGGTCGCGTATATGAGCGACCAGCTCGCGGGCTTTTTGAACCGGCAGGACGAGCGCAACCCCAACACGCTCACCGTGGTTCTCTCCGACCACGGGGAAGAATTCTGGGATCACGACGGCTACGAACATAACCACAGCCTCTACGACGAGCTGGTGCATGTGCTGTTGATGGTGCGTCCGCCCAAGGGCTGGGGCGCCGGTCCCCATCGCTACAAGGAACCGGTGGGGCTGATCGACGTAGTTCCTACCCTTCTGGACATTGCCGGGGTCCCGGAAGCGGAGCGTGGAATGCTGGACGGCACCTCCCTTCGCCCCTTCTTTGACGCCGGTCTCTCCGCGGCGATTCCCGACCTTGCCGGCCGACTTGCCGAGCGTCCCCTGGTGCAGGGCCACCTGATGTTCGACACCGAACGTTGGAGTGTGGTCCACAAGGGCTGGAAGTACATCCTCCACACCTTGACAGGTCGAGAGGAGCTGTACAATCTGGGCGAAGATCCCAAGGAAAAGCGGAACCGTGCCGGGGAGGTAGAGCTGCTCAGTCCACTGCGCGAGGCCATGGAGCGGGGTACCGGCTGGCCGATGCGGCCGGCCTTCCGACTGCGCATGCAGGGTTCTGCGCCTTTTACCGTTCAATTTGATGCGCCAATCCGCGAAGCCAAGGTGATCGACCCCGAGGCCGGACGGCAGATCCGGGCGAACCTGGAGTGGGGGGAGCGGCCACTCCTGCGGCCTGAGCAGGTGGCGAACGTGGCTCTTTCCGAGGATAGCCGAACCATCTCCGTGACGCCGGGCGAACAGATGAGCGGCCAGACCATCGTGATCGCCTGCGCAATTGGGGCGGATCGCCCCGACGCACCCCGCTGGGAGTGCCCCAACGGGCAGCTCATCGGCCCGCAAGGCGCCTTCCCCCTACGCGGCACGGTGACCCTGCCCAACCTGGCCATAGAAGTCAGTGCCGGAACCTATCTTTCCCAGCAGCTGACCGAGGCAGAGGCCCTTTCCAGCACGGTGGAGCACTCTCAGATCGAAGCCCTGAAGGCGCTGGGTTATCTGGGCGAAGACTGAAGGGAGTCGGGATGCTCTGGTTGCTCTTGTGGGCCTGTACGCCTGGAAAGGTGGATGCGGACGGCGACGGTTTTTTGTCCACCGAAGACTGTGATGATGCCGACGCGAATGCCTTTCCGGGGAACCCGGAGGTCATCTACGATGGCAGCGACAACGACTGCGATCCCGAGACCTACGATGATGATCTGGATCGCGACGCCGTTGGCATTGCGCAAGACTGCGACGACAACAATGCCTCCGTGCGGCCGGGCGTCGCCGAGACCGCCTACGACGGGCTGGACAACGACTGCAACCCGGCCACTCCCGACGACGACCTGGACGGGGACGGCTACCCCGCCGCTACCGACTGTGATGAGTCCAACCCCTATATTTCGCCCGCGGCGAGCGAAGTCCCTTACGATGGGCAGAACAACGACTGCGACGACAGCACCGGCGACGACGACGTGGATGGAGACGGCTTTCTCCACGCCGAGGACTGCGACGATCGGGATGCTTCGATCAACCCCGACGCGACGGAAGTCCCCTTTGATGGCCTGGACAACGACTGCGACACGCTAACGCTGGACAACGATGGCGATGGCGATGGTTTTGGCGGTCGCGACGACTGTGACGACAGCGACGCGGGCCGGTGGAGTGAAGAGGACTACACAGGCGATGTAGACGCCACCAACATCGTCGGCCTCTGCGATGGCTTCTGCGTCCGAACGATCCGGGGGGGCCTGGATCTTCGGGAGGTGGGGGAGGCCGATCTGGCGGAGGTGGACTGTGTGGATCAGGTGGACGGCACTCTGTATTACAGCTCACAAAGCCTGGAGGAGCTGGTGGCCCTGCCCAACCTCGTCCTGATCGGCGGAGATCTGATCATCCAGGACAGCCCGACGCTGCGTTGGGTGGGGGGTCTGGAGAGCCTTTCGCAGGTGAGTGACGCACTTTTTGTGGATGGGAACCCCCTACTGGAGAGCCTGGGCGCCTCCGGGGGTGGACCGCGCGGGCTGAGCCTGATCTCCGGTGCGGTACGTGTTTCGAACAATGCCGCGCTGACCGACCTTACCGGCCTGAACAGCCTGGAATATGTAGGCCAGGGCATGGAGATCCGGGAGAACGCCGTGCTCAGCTCGCTGACCGGCCTGGAGGCGCTGACCACCGTGGAGCTGGACCTGGCCACCAACCCCAGCCTCTCCGATTTTTCGGCGCTTCAAAACCTGGATGGTAACGCCATTCTGGAGATCTCCGGCACCGACCACCTCGTTGGCCTCCCCGGCCTTGGGGCGGTCTCCACCCTTGGGCAACTTCAACTTCTGGACAACACCGCGCTGGTTGATCTGAGCGAATTGGCAGGGATCTCGTTGGGAACACTGGAGATCCAAAACTGTGACGCGATCAGCAGCTTGACCGGGATGCCTGCCGTTTCGGTGCTCAGCCTCGCCGACATGGACGCCTTGACCGACCTCTCCGGCTTTAGTAGCCAGACCAGCATCAGCTCGATCTACCTGGACAGTAATCCGGCACTACGCTCGTTGACAGGTGTAGAGAGCCTGACCACCGTGTCCGGCACGCTGTGGCTTGCCGACAACCCGGCCCTGGATGACCTCAGCGCCCTGGCAGGAATCACCCAGATCACGCAAGATCTGACCATCCAAAACAATGATTCGCTCACGACACTGACCGGCCTGGACGCCCTGGAGCAGATCCGCGACGACCTGTACCTGGGGGACAACGCGCTGCTCTCTTCGCTGGACGGCCTGAGCGCACTGACACGGGTGCGTGGCGACGTGGACATCCAGGATCACCCCTGTCTGGCCCAGACCGACGTGGACGACTTTGTGGGCGCCATTACTATAAACGGAGCCAGCCGGAGCAGTAACAACAGCGGCCCCTGTCCGTGATCTCGCTGTGTATGATCGTCAAGGATGAGGCTGCAAACCTGAGGCCTTGCCTGGATTCGGTGCGTACCTGGGTGTCGGAGATGGTGGTGGTAGACACCGGCTCCACCGACGGAACCCAGGATCTTGCCCGGTCTTTGGGAGCGCGGGTGGTGGAGCTTCCCTGGGAGGGGGGCTTTGCGGCCATGCGCAACCACAGCCTGGTGCTGGCCACACAGCCGTGGATTCTGGTCTTGGATGCCGATGAATATCTGGAGCCCGCGGCAGCCGGGGCACTCCAGAAGCTGCTGGAGAAGCCGACGGCCGATGGCTACACCCTGATCGCGCGAAACCTCTGCGGGCCAGAGGAGGCGGTGGCTTGGCACGACGCACCGGTACTCCGCCTCTTCCGCAACCGGAGAGACTACCAGTTTGAAGGCCGCCTTCATGAGCAGGTCAGCCCGTCGATCCGGCGTGCCGGTGGACAGCTTGCCACCACCGCCATCCCCTTTATCCATACCGGCTACCAGCAGCGGGCTGCTCAGGGCGGGGACCGGGTGCTGCGGAACCTGCACCTGATCGAGCAAATGATTGCCGAGGATCAAACCGACCCCTATACCTGGTATCAGCTTGGGAATACCCTGCGGGCCGCCGGGCGGGCCGCCGAGGCCGCGGGCGCGTGGACGACGGCCCTGGAGCGGGGCTTGGCGGACTGTGGAAAGGCGGTCCACGGGGCGGCCTACCGGCGGCTGGCCCAGATCGCATTGGAGGAACAGAGCTGGGAAAAAGCAGCGATTTTTGCCGAACAAGCCCTGAATTTGCTCGGAGAGGATGCCACGGCGTTGCAGACCGCGGCGGTCGCCGGCCTCCAGCGCGGCGAGCTACCAGCGGCACGCGGATTTTTGTTGAGACTCCTTCAGCTGCCGCAGATCCGCCCCGAGCTGCGGAGCCTGAGCCAGCGCCTCCTGGTGCTGACGGGCGGCTGAGGGAGTAAAAAGGCCGCTGCCGCGCTGGGGCGGCACCGGCCTTGCGCGGTGCTCGGCGTACCGGCTTATTCCCCTTTTTCTTCCCTTTCTTCTGAATGAAGCCTCATTCAGCGGCGGCTTGCGCGACCACTTGGAGACTGTCCAGGTAGCTCTCGACCGCCGCGTAGCTCCAGGGCTCCAGGGCGGCACCCTTTTTGACATGGGCCATGTCGATACTGCGGGCTTCACAACGGGCCTTTACATAGGAGCGGCGCCCACGACCTACCGGAAAGCGAAGAAGCAGGCTCGCTCGCAGGTGCAGAGGCACGGACTCGTACAAAAGTGTAATGGAAGTATCGGCGCTGCCCTGGCAGATCACCGTCGCAAGGTTGTTCCGTGCACGCTGGTCCAAAAGACGACCGAGCATCTGAAGAACCCCGAAGCGTCCGTGCAGACAATCCACCTCATCCAAAAGTAGGGCCGGAGCGGCCTCCCAACCTTCGGGCCATTTTTTGTAGCGTGCGGCTCGGGTGAGCGCCGAACGCAGCCCCTCCCCGCTCACTACAATGGCGTCTTTTCCAAGAAGACGTGCAGCAACCGAGCTTTTTCCCACGCCCTTGGGACCGAGGACAAAACGGATCGGCCGCGTGCTCAGCACCTGAGGGGGGGAGCGATGCAGCAGCTCGGCTGAGGTGCGGGTCACCGCCGCCGGCTCCAGCACGTCGCCACCCACCGTTTCTTCATCCGCCGGAATCATGCCATTTTCCTTGGGCAAAGCGGCATCTTGAGCCGCAGGCTCCGATTTCGCCACGGAGGAGGCCGCTGGGCTCATTGATCCAGCACCGGCCGGACATGATCGCGGATAAATGCGACAATTTCATGAATGGTGGTACCGGGCGTGAACACCATCGCCGCACCGGCCGCTTCCATCGCCTGCCGATCGCCGTCGGGGATGATCCCGCCGACCACCAACAGCACATCACCGATGCCTGCTTCCTTCAGCGCCCGTGAAACTGCAGGAACAAGCTGGTTATGTGCGCCGGAGAGGATGGAGAGTCCCACGACATCCACATCTTCGTCCCGCGCTGCCGCCACGATCTGGGCTGGGCTACGATGTAATCCGGAATAGATCACCTCGAAGCCGGCATCACGCAGTCCTCTGGCGACGACTTTCGCACCACGGTCATGGCCATCCAGACCCGGCTTCGCGATCAGCACCCGGATACGGCGATCCATCATCAGCCCAGGTAGTTCCGAGCGATTACCAGGCGCTGAATCTCGCTGGTACCCTCGTAGAGCGTCGTGATGCGCGCGTCGCGGTAGAGGCGCTCGACTTCATACTCCTTGGAGTAGCCGTAGCCGCCGTGGATCTGCAGCGCTTTATCGGCGCAGAAGTTGGCACATTCCGATGCGGCCAGCTTGGCCATCGAGCACATATGGCTGGCCCGTGCTTTGTCGTTGCCATCTTTGTTGACCGCCGCGCGCCAGGTCAACAAACGGGCGGCCTCGATACGGGTGGCCATATCGGCGATCATCCACTGGATAGCCTGGTTGGCACCGATGGGCTTGCCAAAAGCGTGCCGCTCTTTGGCATAGACCACCGCCAGATCAAAGGCCCGCTGGGCGATGCCCAGGGCCTGCGCCGCAATGCCGATGCGGCCGCCGTCCAGCGTGGCCATGGCCACCTTAAAGCCCTCTTTTTCGCGACCGAGCAGATTCTCCGCGGGGACTTCGAGATCCTCAAAAGACAGCTCGGAGGTGGCCGACGAGGTGATGCCCAGCTTTTCTTCCGGCTTTCCGACCTTGAAGCCCGGCCATTTGGTTTCGAGGATGAAGGCGCAGACGGTACGGTGGCGCTGCTCGGGATCCAGGTTGGCATAGCCCACGCAGATATCGGCATAGGGCGCGTTGGTGATCCAGATCTTGTTCCCGTTCAACAGGTAGTTTTCGCCGTTTTTGACGGCCTTACTGCGCTGAGCGCCTGCATCGGAGCCGGCATTGGGCTCGGTCAGGGCGTAGCAGCCCAGGTGCTTGCCGGTCGCGAGATCGGGCAGGTACTTCTGCTTCTGGGCCTCGGTGCCGAAGCCCAGGATCGGCCAACAAACAAGAGAGTTGTTCACCGACATGGTGACGCCAACCGAGGCGTCGGCGTAGCAGATCTCTTCGAGCGCCACCACATAGGCCAGGGTGGACATCCCCGCACCGCCGTATTCGGCCGGAACAAACATCCCCATAAAACCCAGCTCGGAGAGTTTACGTACCTGCTCATGCGGGAAGGCATGCTCTTTGTCGCGCGCCATCGCACCCGGAAGGATTTCGTTGCGGGCAAAGTCCCGGGCGAGGGACTGGATGTCCAGGACATCTTCGGGAAGCTCAAACATCGTTTCACCGTGGGTGACGTTTTTAGCTCAGGAGCGCAACGTCTTCAAGCAGGTTTAACTTGACAGGTCCAGGCTTATTGGGGCTCTGCGGCGCAGGTCCAGGGGCCAAAGGGGGAGGAGGCGGGCGCGTAAAAACTCGCTATTGCCCTTGGAAAATGGCCTTCCTGCGCTCCAGAAAGGCGCCCATCCCTTCCTTCTGGTCCGCAGTTGCAAAGCACAGGCCAAAAAGGTTTCGCTCGGCCAGCTGCCCGGAGCGGAGATCGGCGCCGTCTCCGTCCAGCACCGCGCGCTTGGCGAGGCGCACCGCGACCGGCCCATTGGCGGCAATCTGCTCCCCTAAGGCCAGTGCCGCAGAAAGCACATCCGCCTCCTGACGTAGCGCCAAGCCAATGGCAACGGCTTCCTCCGCTTTGACACGGCGACCGGTGAAGATCAGCTCACGGGCGCGGTGGCTGCCAATACGACGGACGAGGCGCTGGGTGCCGCCAAAACCGGGGATCACCCCGAGGCTGACTTCGGGGAGGCCAAAAACCGCCTGGGGCGAACAAAGGATCAGATCACAGGCAAGAGCCAATTCGCAGCCGCCACCCAGGGCAAAACCATTGACGGCGGCGATGGTGGGAATGGCAAGGGCTTCCAGCTTCTCCAGGGTGCGCTGGCCCCGCGCCGCAAAATCCACAGCTTCCACCGAGCGGAAGTCGCGCATCTCGGCGATGTCCGCCCCGGCGACAAAGGCTTTTTCGCCGGCGCCGGTGATGACCAGGGCGCGGGCTTCCCCCAGGCTGTCCAGGGCCGTCGAAAACTCCTGAAGCAGCTCGGTATTCAGGGCGTTCAAGGCCTTGGGACGCGAGATGGTCAGGATCGCCACCGACCCGCGATGCTCAACGTGAATGTAGTTCATGAGGTTCTGGCTCCGAACTACTTGGAATAATTATAGAAACCGCGCCCGGACTTGCGACCCAGCCAGCCCGCTTCCACATACTTACGGAGCAGCGGCGAGGGGCGGTACTTGCTGTCTCCCAGGCCATTGTGGAGCACTTCCATGATGGCGAGGCAGGTGTCCAGGCCGATAAAGTCGGCGAGGGTGAGCGGGCCCATGGGGACGTTGGTGCCCAGCTTCATGGCGGTATCGATATCTTCGACACTGCCGATGCCTTCGTAGAGGGCCTGGGCCGCTTCGTTGATGTAGGGCATCAGGACGCGGTTGACAATAAAGCCGGGCATGTCGCGGCCAAGCACCGTCGTCTTGCCCATCTTCTCGGCGAGTTCCTTGGTGAGCGCATAGGTCTCGTCCGAGGTGGCCATTCCGCGGATCAGCTCTACCAGCTGCATCAGTGGCACCGGGTTCATAAAGTGCATGCCCACCACCTTATCGGGGCGGTCGGTGTGGGCCGCGATCGCGGTGACGGAGATCGAAGAGGTGTTGGTGGCCAGAATGGTACCGGGGGTGGCGACCTTGGAAAGTTCCTCGAAGATCTTATACTTGAGGTTCACATTTTCGGTGGCCGCTTCGACAATAAACTGGGCAGCGGCGAGGTCCGCGAGCTGGGTGGTCCAGGTGATGCGGCCGAGGATGGTCTCGGCCTCGGCGGCGGAGAGCTTGTCCTTTTTGACCAGGCGCCCCAGGGAGTCTGCCACGGTCTTTTTGCCTTTAGCCAGCGAGGCTTCGCTGATATCGCTGCAGATCACCGCATAGCCCGCGGCCGCTGCGACCTGTGCGATGCCGTTGCCCATCTGCCCTGCACCCACCACGCCGATCCGCTCGATGCCCATATGCACTCCCTCGCGAGGGGCGCCGGGTAACCCGCTGGCGGGCAGTGGGCATGCCGCCTTTTGCGGATGATGGGCGGGGGCTTGCGAACGTCCAGGCGCTTGTGCATCGGGTTTCCGAGTTCCTCCACCTTTTTTCGACTCCGCCAACCGTAACGGCTTACGACGTCGTCTGGGCCCTTTCTTCTTCCTGGAAGCTGTGCTACTCTACGCCATGCTCTCGAAGTCGCATCCTCCTCAGCAACAGGCTCCCCAGAGAAGTGCAGGTCTTCCGGCCTCCTTGGGGCGTCCTTTTTCGAACCAGGACCAGCAGAAAAAGCTCGGGGCACCGGGTGCCGATACCAACACTGCCCTTTCTGTGGACCACCTGAAGCCACTGCCGGGAGCGCTGGATAACCGGCCGTTGATCGCCAGTAATAACCCTGAGATGTTCACCAGTCCAGGCTATCTTCTGCGCACCAGCGGCCCATCGGGCGCCCGTGGCGACATCTCCTCGACCTTCGACAAGGGTTTTGACCTGTACATTCACCACTTGAACAAGGTAAAGGGCGTGTCGGCCGTGAACCTCGTGGTGATCCTTCGGAATCCTTCAGCACGCCCGGTGACGGTGGACCTGGACGGGGCTCTGCAACAGACCGGCGATGCCAAAGGTGGCTGGGGCCACGGGAAAGAAGGATTTGGAGGCCCGAATGCCGTGGCGGCGGACGGGGCGATGACCCGCGATGCCAGCAAAGGTCATCAGTCCAAAAAACTGGTGATCGCGCCCGGTGGGTCCGTTCGAGCGGTGGTTCATCGTGTGAACCACGGAGCCGAGATTGACGGTCGCTTTGTGGTGAATTCCGATGGGCCCATCAGCTGCGATCTCCTGGCCGAAGCGCGCGCAGCAGACAACCAGAACCCGGGAATGGCGGAGGGCCATATGGCCAGCACCGCTCCGGGGGCATTGGGGCGGGCGAGCGGCGTCTATCAAGGGGCAAACTGGACCTATCGCGGTGGACCCATTCCAATCCCGGAAGTGGGGCAGGCATCGGGCTACCTGGTATCCGGCACCAAGTATCAGCAGAAGATCCAGAACCAAGCACCGCAGGCATCAAAACGCTACACCGACTCCTCGCAGGGGGTGGAGGGCTGCTACGGTGTGCGCTATGATTTGGCCTTTCCTCTACATAACCCTGGGACGTCCACTCGGAAGGTGCAGGTGGCCTTCACAGCGCCGCTGAAGCCGGGCGAAAAGCAGCCTCCCTCCTTTCACTGGATGGGCCCCGTCAAGGTGAACGGTCAGGTCCTACGGATTCGCGTGAACGAGCTGGGCGATGGAAGTATTCTGGGCACCTGGGAAATTCCCGCCGGGGGTACCCAAAATGTCCACCTTGAGTTCCTTACCCCTGGCGATATCACCGCGCCGGAAGCCATCGAGGTGCGTACCCTGAAATAAGGCAGCTTATAAGCTGCCTTCCAGAACCCGCCGCAGCAGCTCGGTCACCTCGGCTGCCATACGCGCGTCCAGCTCGACCGGGTCCTTTTTTACACCACGCAGGGTAAATACCACCGATCGCCGCAGCGATGGCTGGCTCCGCTTATCGGTGAACTCCACCAGGCCGGTGTAGACCGTTTCCGCTTTGCCGGTGGCACTACGAATGCCATGCCCGAGCTTGGTGGCGATGACGACATTTTCCAGCTGGTCTTTTACGCCCAGCCGGTCGATGGCGGCGTCCACATAGCGCGCTGAGTCCTGACCCATCGCCCGGAGCAGCGATTCCAGGCTCTGCCACTGTGCGCCGGGAAGGCGCTTTTCTGGCTCGAGGCGGGTGTGCCATGCCGCCATGGTCATCATCCGGGTAAGGTCGTAGGCGCCGACCATGTTCTGGCCCGCAGGTTGTGCAGCGGGAGCCGTGGCGACCACCTCACCACCCGCCGTTACAATCTCCGGGCGTTGAAAGTAGACAGCACCGTAGCCTCCCCGAAACTCAACGTCGTGACCGGTGTTTTGTTCGATGTTGCCTTCGCGGGCGCTCCCCTGGACCCTACCGAGCGATGCGGCAAGTCCGTTCGATGCGGAAGCCCCGGCATCGTAGGACACAATCTTCTGGAGGGCGTCGTGCAGCTTCATGGCACTGCCCGGGTTACCGGCCTCGCGGATGAAGAGGGTGTCGATGTCCAGATCCGGACGTTTGCTGTTGATCAGGGAGATAACGCCCATCGCCTGAATGTGCTTGGTAGCACTCCAGAACTGGTCGTTCTGCTGGTCGTTTTTTCCGTACCAACGGGCCTTCATCTCGCCGCCTTCCATGGTGCCCACAGCCACCGAGGCGTTGGTGATGTCCCCGTGGAGCCAGTCCATGTTGCCCACCTCTTCCGGCCGCTGCCCCCGATCCGGCCTGGCGGTGGCCTGGCGCCCGTTGTTCGACAGCCCGGGCGCCCACACTTCGGACTTTCCATCCGGTCCCTGCTGCAGCCGACCGGGAATCTGGGCGTGGCTGGTGCCATAGCGGGATCCTTTCCAGCCGCGGTCCAGAAAAGACATGTGATCGCCGTTGGAGTGCTCCTTACGTTCCTGAGCCAAAAAGGTCTGGAAATCAGCATCACGCGTCTGCTGGCGCAGTTGATTCTGCCGGTCCTGGTTGCTGACCGGCCGTGCGGGAACCGCAGTAGCGGGAGCGACCATCGGGCTCTTGTTCTGGGCAACCTGTTGTTGAACCTGCGGCATCCGCGCCTCCGTGCCAGCTACATTGTATGGAAACTCCGCGGGCTGTCAACCGATGACCCACCAGGCAGGAGCTACGGAAGCACGACTCGCCGAATTGGGGAACGGATTGACGATTTTGGTGGTTTTGGATAAGCTCTCGGAATCGTTGCGCGCCTGAACCTGTGCGCAGAAAGGAGACACCGATGTCCGCGTTACCCCCAAAACTTATGCAGGAACTGCGGACCTTCCTTCTGGAGTCCGGGCGAGCGGACCTGTTCCAGAAACTGGAGGAGGCCACATCGGACGAGCTGCTCACCAGCACGCAGGCCGCGGAGCTGCTTGGGGTTTCTTCGCCGACCACGG
>CAITDR010000508.1 GCA_903891165.1 uncultured Pseudomonadota bacterium | reverse complement strand
TGTGGAGGGTTCCCTGGGGGCGGCCACCTCCGCGGCGTTGTACTCCAGCGACGGGGAGCCCGGCCCCTTCGTTTTTGCCGCCTACCTCCTGATCTACCTGGCGCGGAATCACTGTTTTCCCGATGGAAACAAGCGTGTGGCCTGGCTGGCCTTCGTTGATGTGCTCCGGACGGAATTGAACGTAACGGTTGAGCTTCTCGCAGCGAAGGTCGCAGCCTTTGTGGAGGAAGTGGCGCAGGGGATGGCCTCCATCGATCAGGTCCTGCGCTTTTTTGTGCCGCATCTTCGATCTCTTTAAGATGCGGCGTTCTGCAGACGGTCGCTACCTCGTCGGCGCCTTCGCCCTTTTGTGGCTGGCCTTGGGTGGCGCGCTGCTCTGGACCAAGACGGATTTTTCCCTCCAATTTCCCTTCACGTTGGTCACCGTAGTGCTGGTTGGAGCTGCCTTTTGGGGCGCTCGGCGGCGCACAGTCGAGGGGGGCGACATCTGGATGGCCCGCGCTGCGCTGCTGTGGATCCCCACCTTCATCGGAGATCTCTGGTTCCACCTCGAAAATCTGAATCGCTACCGGATCCTGCAGCGCTTTCCAAACTGTATGGCAGACATGAAGATCGCTGGCTGCGGTAGCTTCGCGCATCTGGGGGAGGGGAGCCTGGCGATAGGCTGGGTACTTTGTACCCTTGTGGCCCTACCAGGTGTCCTCTGGTTGATGTGGAGGATGGAGAGGATTTTGAGAGGAGCGGAGCCCGCTGCACTCCACGCTTTTGTGACCGCTGCGGCGGTGACCTGGCCGATGGCCGGATGGATGTTCTGGAGGGGCAGCTATGCAGGGATTGTCGGCTTTATCCTTGTGATCGTGGTCTTCCCAGGGCTCTGGGTGAGCCTGGGTGTTCTGCTCTGGGGGCTGCGGCGATTTTTCGGGAAAGAACAAAAAATAATCTAGGGAGCCTCTGGATACCGATCCAGGATTACATCTGCCAAGCCCGCTCCCAACAGCGCATGTCCCAGCGCGTTGGGATGGACGTGGTCCGAGAAAAAACCTAAGGTGGCTCCGCGATCTTTGAAGAGCTGCGGCCCGTCCACCAGTAGCCCGTCACTCTCTTCGGCCACCAGAGATTGTACCGCTCGGAAGCGTCCCACCGTGTCGGGCGGAGGCACCCGATCCAGATCCATCGGCGCCACCAGCCTTAAAATGACCACCTTCGCCCCGTAGCCATGCGCGATCTTCACCAGCTCCCGCAGGTTTTTCAGGTACAGCTCCAGCGAGGTACGTGTGGACCTTGCCCCTCCGAGCGAGCCCACGTCATCCCGCGACGCCAAAAACCGCACCTGCCGCTGGGCAATAAAGGGGCCTAAAAGCTGCCAGCTCACCCGATAGGCGGCCGAACGGCGCAGCACACTGCGGGTGTCGTAGTAGCCCTTCTCGTCATCCGGATCCGCCGTCCGGTCGCCCCGGTACACGTCGCTCCAGAAATTCCCGATCACCACCCAGTCCAGCTCCAATTGCCCGCCAGGAACCTTCAGTGTGGCCAGCGACTGCGAGGAGTCATGCCCCGGTACGGCTCCCACAATCGCGCGCACCGGCCTCCCCCAGGCCTCTTCGAGCTTTTTGGCCGCCACCGAGGAAAAGATGGCCCCCTCCGAGACCCCATCCCCATAGACCGAGGAGTCCCCGAGCGTAAAAATTCGGACTTCCCCCTCTTCTTTTGGAGGTATTTCTCCTCCCCGCAGCCCCAGGCTGTTGGTCCGCACATCGTAGCGCTGCCCACGCAGGATGCTGGCCGGAGGCAACATCCAGCCCCTCTCCGGGTCCGCCACCATCGGGACCCCCTGCAGCTTCTCGCTCGCCTTGCTGGTGTTTGACAAAAACCATTTTTTGCCTTCGCGATCCGGAGCCGCCGTGGGCAGGCTGCGCTGGTAGGGCATCACTGTGGCCTCCAGCACCCGACCGAGTCCCTCGATCAGGCCCAGACCCATACCCACCGCCAGGATCGCAAAAAACAGTTTTTTTGGCGAAGGAAGGGTCATGGAGCCTGCCGATAGATACCCAAGAACAAGTCGTTCACCCTCTCCTCCTTCACCACCTCACCCGATCCTGCTTTTTTGTCAACCACCACCAACAGCTTCGGACGGCCCCCCGGAGAAACCCACACACACTCATCCAGCCCCTGAAGCAGAAGGAGAAACTCAATTCCCTGGTCTTCGATCCGGCGTAGTCGCCCCTCTTCCAACCCAAAGGTCTGCAACCCGAGGGTCTGGCAACCGTAGGGAGGGTTCAGCGGCCGCACCAGCGGAGCAAGATCGGACATCATCTGGTGTATCGCGGCAAATCGTGGATCCGTGCTGGGTGCGGGCGGCCCCACCAGCGTCGTAGATCCCACTTTATTGGGAACCACCTCCGCAAAAGGACGCTGGCGCACCACCCACTCCTCCCCCAGCCACCCGAGCCCCGCCACCACTTGGAGCCCACAGGCGCCACAGATCAGCGGTGCCACCACCCGCCGGGGCCACCGCAGTCGCAGCACCCCGCTAAGAACAAAAATACAACAAGGAACCAGAGGAATCACATAGCGTGTGTCGAAGGGTAGCGACCGGAACGACAGCGTATAGCCTACCCATCCCAAAACCAGGCCCCAAAGAGGGAGAGAAAGACTACTTCCTTCTACCTGACTCCGAAGCCAGCTCCACCTTCGGCTGGCAATCAAGAATAGCAAGCCTAGCCCCTCTATGATGCCTCCTAACCAGAGCAGGTTCCAGGTAGACGGCCAGGAAGACCTCAAAAATAGCCAGGTCTGCGTCCGCACGGTAATGGGAGCGCTGGTCCGCACCTCCTGGACCGCCTCCCGGAGCACCTTCTCGTAGACCGCAGCACTACTCCAGAGCGCCCAGGGCAGCACCAGTGCCACACACAGCAGCATCGAAAGCCCCAGCACGGTCCCGCGCTGCAGCCCGATCCCCCCCTTGTAGGCCGCCCAGGCCGCCACCCCGAGGAGCAGGAGCGCCGCCACACCCAGCTCCGTAAATAGCTGCTCAGTGGCGACGGCCAACGGCCCACTCGGCCGCATCGTTCTTCCCAAAAAGTAGAGGCGCTCGCCCACATGATAGAGAGGGATCACCGGGATCAACAGCGGCAGCAGCGCACTGGGGCTACGCAGCACCATGCCGAACCCCGCCCAGAGCAGCAGCGGAAGAAGCCAGAGCGCAATCGTATATTTGGCCAGCAAGCCCCCGGCCAAGAACAGCCCCACGAGCAGGGTCGGAATAGGTCGGGTAAAATGCTCGCTCTCGATCACGGCGACCCAGATCAGCACCACCATCGCGGTCATCGGCAGATCCAGCAGGAACATTCTGGAATAGCCCAGGAGCTGTGGAGCCGAAAGTGCGAGGCAGCCCATGTACAGGGCTCCCAAAATCCCATAGCTCCGTGCACCCAGCCAGCTCATCCCTCCCACCAAAAGTGAGCCATAAAATGCAGGACCAAAGTGGAGAACCTGATAGCGGTCGCCCTCCATCCACAGGCCAGCCAACGCGCTGGCCACATATAACGCCGGAGGATGTGCTTCGCCGGGAGGAAGCCCCCCCATCAGCCAGCGCCGGTGGCGCAGGATATTCTGCAGGTGCCCGGCCTCATCCCCCAGCGGAATTCCGTAGTCCTGCGCGATCCATTGCGCGTGGATCATCAGGGTGAGCCCTGCAAAGGCCAGGGCAACCAACAGCGCCACCGGAACAGAAGCTCGAAGCGAGGGAGGGCTGGACATCTTCACGCATTATTCACTATCGGCCCCTTTTCGGCAAGGTGGCCAGGATGCATACCCTAAACAAGGATCCACCCAATACCGCCCCCAAACTACACCTTTTCTCGTCGATAGCGCGTCGTCATAAACTGGGTCCAGCTCCCATCGGCCACCTGAACATAGGCTTTTAAGGTACGTTCATCCGGCCCAATGACCTGCACCACGTCACGATAGAGGGAAGTTCCGGTACCCTCCCATGCGGGTCCTGTGGCTTCCAGCACCAAGGTGGTTCCGTCCGCACTGAGGGCACCATCGTAAACCCACATGTGCGTCATCATCCCACCGACCCAGTTACCCAGAAAACGCCCGGTGGCCGGGTTAAAGCCCAGGGTCATCCGGGTGGGACCGTGATCACCCATGTCCCCCGCCAGCTCCACCCAGATGTCGCCGATGCTCCGGCCCTCTTCTTTGCCGGTCATGGTGGGGTGGTCGTGCCCCGGGACGGCTTCCGTAGTCCAGCTCCAATTGCCCAGGAGTTGGTGTAGCCAGCGATGTTCAGCGGTGGGTTCAGGTGTGGTCATTTGAGGTTCCGCCGGCCATTTAACAGGGGAGGTGGGAGGAGAGCAAGGGCTCTGGCATCTCAAGTGGCCGGGAAGGACATTGTCGGTCTGTCATCCGCCCGCCCGCTCCCTCGAAATTGTATTTTTACAAAATCAACAAATGCCTGAAGAGGCGGTGGGAGCTGACGACGGCTGGGATAGTACAGCCGCGGTCCGGGGAAGGGTGGCAGCCAGTCGTCCAGCACCCTCACCAGCCGCCCCGTCGCGACGTATTCCTCTACGTAGCCCTCAAAGGTGCTGATAAAACCAACACCATCTAATGCTGCCTGGACCAGCATCGGGCCATGGCTCGCCACCAAGGGCCCCTCAGGATCCACCACTACCTGCTCCCCGCCACGCTCAAACTCCCAGGCCGGCATACGGCCACTGGGGAAGCGGAGCCGCAGACAGGGTCGTTGTACCAGATCTTGCGGGTGAACCGGCGCACCCACCCTCGCGATGAGCTCCGGCGCAGCCACAACGACATAGCGCTGCGGCCCGCACAGCGGGATGGCCACCACATCCCGGGCCAGGCTCTCATCCCACCGCACCCCCGCGTCAAATCCTTCCGCCACAATGTCTACCAACGCCGACTCGGCCACCACCTCCACCCGGATACGTGGATATTTCTGGAGAAAGGTACGGATTAATGGAGCAAGCACCAGGTCCACTGCGGGCGAGGGCGCGTTGATGCGCAACAGACCGGCGGGCACTCCGTCGCTCATGTGGACGGCGTCAACGGCAGCACCAAGCTCCAGGAGTGCCGGGGCGAGCCGCGTGAGCAGCCGCGTGCCTGCCTCTGTAAGCGCCACGCTGCGTGTGGTCCGGTGCAAAAGCCGAATACCAAGCTGCTCTTCCAGGTCACGCACCGCCTGGCTGAGCGCCGAGGCCGACACACCCCGTTCAGCGGCGGCGGCCCGAAAACTGCGCCGCCGCGCCACCGCCGCAAAAGCCGCCAGATCATCCAGGGAGGGAGAGGCCATTGTGCAGATTCCCGTACAGTCTGTGTAGCAATATCCTGCTGTCCGGGTAATGGCGACAGGTCATAGTAGCTCTGCCCTTCAAGGAGTCGGCAATGAACCTTCGTCCCCTCGGAAAATCCGGTCCCCACGTCTCTCCCCTCGGCCTGGGCTGTATGGGCATGTCCGACCTCTACGGTCCGGCCGACCGTAGCGAGTCCCTTGCCACGCTGGATGCCGCCTTGGATGCAGGACTGACGCTATTGGACACCGGCGATTTTTATGGTATGGG
>CAITDR010000507.1 GCA_903891165.1 uncultured Pseudomonadota bacterium | reverse complement strand
CTTTCTGGAGAGGTGGAGATCGATCTTTCCGGGAAGTGGCTGTTTCCCGGCTTTGTGCAGACGCACGTACACCTCGTGCAGACCCTCTTCCGCGATCTGGCCGACGATCTGCAATTGATGGACTGGCTGCGCCAGAAAATCTGGCCGCTGGAGCGGGCCCATGACGTGGAGAGCACCTATGCCTCCGCACGGTTGGGCATCTCTGAGTTGTTGACCTCGGGCACCACCGCAATTCTGGACATGGCCTCCGTCGGCCACACCGACGCCATCTTCGGGGCCGCACAGGAGGCGGGCATCCGCCTGTGGTGCGGAAAAGCGCAGATGGACCGGCCAAACGAGGCGGGCCTCTCCGAAAGTCTTGACACGTCAATGAAGTCCGCCAGTGACCTTGCTGACCGGTGGCACAAAAAAGGGAGGCTACACTACGCCTTTGCTCCCCGCTTTGTACCCTCCTGTACCGACGAATTGCTGCGGGCAGCGGCCACCGAGGCACGCCGCCGCGGCTGTCTGATTCACACCCATGCCTCCGAAAATCTGGGAGAAGTCGAGCTGGTACGCCAGCTTACCGGGGCAGACAACATCGTGCACCTGGCGAGGCTGGGGCTGGTAGGGCCGGACGTCGCCCTCGCCCACTGCATCCACCTGACCGCGGAAGAGGAGGGGATCCTGGCCGACTCCGGGACACGCCTGCTGCACTGCCCCTCCTCCAACCTGAAGTTGGCCAGCGGGGTGGCGCGGATCCCCGAATTGCTGGATCGCGGCATTCATGTCTCGGTGGGGGCCGACGGGGCCCCCTGCAACAACCGCCTGGACGCCTTTGCCGAGCTGCGGCTGGCGGCCCTGTTGCCCAAGCCGCGGCTGGGGGCCCAGGCCCTTCCGGCGCCGGTGGTGCTGAAGCTGGGCACGGTGCGTGGTGCTGAGGCGCTGGGCTTTCCGGGCGGTGAAATTGCCATCGGGAAACTGGCAGATCTGGTGGTGCTGGATCCGGGGCGGCTGTGGACAGGCGGGGATCCCCGCTCGGCCCTGGTCTACACCATGGATGCCCGCTGCGTGGAGCAGACCTGGATTGGTGGGCAGAAAGTGGCGGAAAATGGCCGAGTTCTGGGCTGGGACAGTCGGGAGACGGTGGAACTTTGTCGGAGCGGGCTGGCACGGGTGCGGCAGCGGGCGGGCTGCTGATGGTGGAAATCTGGAAAGCGCTGATCGAAGCTGCAGAAGGTGGTGAAACGGTGGCGCTGTTGGAGGTGGTGGCGGTCAACGGCTCCGCCCCGCGCGCCGCCGGTGCACGGATGTTGGTGTGGGCCGATGGTCGGCAGCTAGGCACTATCGGCGGGGGAAACCTGGAATATCGGGCTATCGAGGTGGCAAAAGAAGCCCTGCGGACAGGGCAGCCTACGCGGCTGCAGGTACACCTGACCCGGGACCTGGGCATGTGCTGTGGAGGGGCGATGGAGGTGTATATCGAGCCACAACGTCCGGTGGAGCGTCTGGTGATCTATGGGGCCGGGCATGTGGCGCTGCCCACGGCGAAGATCGCGAAAGACCTTGGTTTTGAGGTCACGATTGTGGACGAGCGGGAAGAGTGGAACAGCCCGGAGCGCTTCCCCGAAGTGCGACGCATCACGACGGATGCCCGCGCGCATGCACGTGCGTTGGTCGGCGATGGGCGCACCTGGGTGTTGCTACTGACCCACGAACACGCCCTGGACCAGGATCTGCTCGAAATCCTGCTACCGCGGGAGTGGGCCTACCTGGGCATGATCGGCAGTCGTCCCAAAGTCACGAAGTTCTTCCTACGTCTTCGTGCGGCGGGTATGGATGAGCGTCTGTTTGCCAAGCTGCACGCGCCGGTGGGCTTGGATATCGGGGCCGTGACCCCGGAGGAGATCGCCGTGTCCATCGCCGCAGAGCTGGTGCGGCGGCGGCGGACAGGGGAGGGGACGGCGGCCCCGGTTGCCATCAAGCTGCACAGGGAGCCGCACAGCGAGGGCTGAGAGCGGCGGGCTGTGCATCGATCTGTGCGCACAGCACCGCCGGGATCGGGCGGCTCAGTCGGTGTGGCAGCGGCCGGCCCAGTCCACCAGGGCCAGCTCCACCTGATCGCCGACCACTTCGCCTACCGAGCCCAAAAGCAGGCCCATGTCCTCAATTTCAGCAGATTGCTGGCTGTTCAGCTCAAAGGCCAACGCGTTTCCATTGGAGATGGTGGCACAGCGGGGCAGCTGGATACGGCCACTCAGGCTGTGGCGCAAAACACCCTTGCGTTCGGTGGTTTTTTCCGAGTAGCTCAGCTGAGTCTGCTGTTTGAAGCTGTCGATCTGCGTGGCGCTCAACCCGTGACGTAGGCCGTAGATGTCGATCATCACCGACAGCTCGGACCACACGCCGATGGGATCCTCGCCGGCACCCCCGATCACCACCCCGTTCCGCGGCATCGGCGCAGCGAGGGCTGAAGTGGACACCAGCAACAGGGTCAGGGTGAGGGTGCGAAGCATGGCGGGCTCTCCTGCCACACCATACGGCAAGATCCGTGCCAGGTTTGCATGGAAAATTGCAACGGGCTGGTCAAGGGGGCAGGGGGCTCGATCCTTCCGCTACATCTCCACGCTCAGGCTCAGGGTGGCGGTGTGATCACCGGTGCCCATGCCCGCCCCGTCGATACTCTCCCACCAGGGACTCTGGATTTTTCCCGATGGCGCCGCTTCGTAGTCCCAGGTGGCGGCGAGGCTCAGACCCTCGCGGATGCTCAGCTCTGTCCCCGCGTGCAGCATGGGTCTGCCCCCCTCCTCTCCAAGCAGGGCCACCCGCCACTCGCCATCCACGTGGAGCATCAGTGCGGGGATGGGCTGCACCTAGATGCCAACCGGGACCACAATTGCGAGGACAAAGCCTGAATCTGTCGGAAGCACGCTCCAGGCATCCACATCAGTCTCGGTGCGCAGTCCGCCTACCGCCCCCATCCCCACCCCGGGCTGCTGCCCGGCAGGGTGAGTCCGAGGCTGAAGAGGGTACCCTCGTCGTCCGGTGGGCCAGGGGTGGTGAGCTCCCCCTCCACCTCTCGCAGGACGAGGTTCACCACGTGCCAGTCCTGGCCCTCAACTGGGGATACGGTTTGTGCGCCAACGGGTAGACAAAGAAGGAGCAGGGACATCGTTTCTCCAGATGTATCCTCCTTCGTTGCAAGGGCTGTGCCGGGGTTGAATCGGCGTCCGGTGGCGATCTGGTACACTTTTTGTGCCGGGATCTGTTCCTCTGTTCCACCCTCGGGGAGTCTCCCGCCCTAGGCCCGGCTCCGCACCCCCTGCACGATGGCGTCGGGCAGGTTGTCCAGGCTGACCTGTCGGACCACACCGCCGATTTCCCAGGCTGCCTTTGGCATCCCATACACAATCGAGCTGGCCTCGTCTTGGCCCAGGGTCAGGGCGCCCGCCTGCCGCATCGCCAGCAGACCTTTTGCGCCATCTGCACCCATTCCTGTCAGGATCACCCCCACCGCCGCTGCGCCCACTGAGCGGGCGGTGCTCTGGAAGAACAGGTCCACACTGGGGCGGTGGTAGTTGATCAGCGGTCCGGCGGTGGGCGTCAGAGCGGGCTGCACGGTGCCGCTCACCACAAGGTGGCTGGAACCCGGCGCGATCCGAATCATCCCCGGCTTCAGCAGCTCCCCCGCCTGCGCCTCACGCACATTATGTCCGCTCAGCCGGGCCAGACGTTCGGCGAAGGCAGCGGTGAATCCCTCCGACATATGCTGGACAATTGCGATGGGTGGCAGATTTTTGGGGAGCCTTGGCAGCAATTCGAAGAGCTGAGCGGGGCCCCCCGTGGAGGCGCCGATCGCGATAAACTTCACCTGGCTGCTGCCGGAGTAGTCCAGTGCCGGCCCTCCCGCCGAACGTCGGGGCCGGTAGTGGGTCGCCGCCCGCAATGCGGCAAAAAGAGTAGGCCCAAAGCGTTGTCTCTCCGCTGCGGTCATCGGCTTGTTCACCACCTCCGCCGCTCCGATCTGCAGGGCCTCCATCGCCATGGCCGAGCCCTTCTCGGCCACCGAGGAGATGATCACCACCGGTTTGGGCAGGTGCTGCATGATCCGACGCAGGAAGGTAAGCCCGTCCATCTTGGGCATTTCGATGTCCAGCGTCAGCACGTCTGGCTGTTTGGAGAGGATAAAGTCCCGCGCTTCGTAGGGGTCGCGCGCTTCTCCCACCACCTCAAAGCCCGGCTCCCCCTCCAACAGGGCACGAAAGGTCATCCGTATCACCGCTGAGTCATCCACGATCAGCACGCGGATGGGTCGATTTTCCGGGATCATTGCCCTTCAGCCCATAGCCAGACCCGCAGGGGTTGACCGTTATCTGTAGTCAACATTACACCCGCTCCCCCTTCCGGCAGGGCTTCGGTGCGGAGCATCGGGCTCCCGATAGAGCAGAGGTTCCCCGGCGCCACCACAAGGCGGGCGAAGGCGCCCGCGATCACGTTGACCAGCTCGGCGATGGTGTTGCGTACATCCTCCGCTTCTACCGGGCCGGTCTCTCCGAGGTGGCTCTGGGTGATCTCCACCGCCAAGGCCTCCTGCACGCTGAAGTCCACCCATAGAACCGGCTGATCTTCGGTTCGGAGCTGCACCCGGGCGGCGATGAAGGGTGCGGGCAGCTCGGCGTCTTCGTCCGCCTCCAGCGTGAACAGAAAGCTGCCCTCCATAAGAACCCGAGAAGCGGCACGCGCCAACGAGTGAGAAAGGAGGCTGATCTCGTCGTTCATGTCAGGTTCTCCGGGTGTAGCAGGCAAAGCACCGCCGCGCGCAGCCGCTCGGGAGTGATGGGCTTGTGAAGGTAGTCGTCCGCACCGGCCGCAAGCAGGCTGTCGCGACGGGCATCGGTGGTATCCGAAGAGATGATGATCACCGGTGTACCCTTGAGATCATCTTGCTGCTTCATATGCTCCACCAGCTCCTGCCCGTTCATCTCTGGCATGTGCACGTCGCACAGGACCAGGTCCACCCAGTTGCTGCGGAGCGAGGCCAGCGCTTCCACACCGCTCCCCGCCTCGTAGATTTCCGCGATTTCAAGCTGGGTCATGCCCAGTGCGCGGCGTACCACCTTGCGCGCCACGGGCGAGTCATCCACCACCAGTATTCGATATGACATCTTCCCCTCCTTAGAGCGTCCGCTCTCCCTGAAGTGTGCTCACCGTAAGCAGGCCCGTCCCGATTTCCATCCGAACATTTCGGGCTAAGGTGCCACCGACATCCTCCGCGTTGATCAAGATCTGGTTTTGCCAGAACATCTTTCGCAAAATAGCGTGATTTCTGACTCCGATATCCATCCGCGGTGTGGTTGCTGTCGCCTTGGTGACGCTGGCTCCCCCCACCACCCGAACCGTCAAGCGGCTCTTCACCGCTCCCATAGAATATAGCCTTTCAAAGAGCAGGGGGACACCGGTATCGGCGTACATTTCTGGCTTAAGGGGCGCGTTGGGCATACGCTCAGTGGAGAGGGGGAGCAGGTAGTGTAGAATTCCACCCACCGTTGCAAATCGGTCGTGTACACAAACAGCGATACAGGAGCCGAGGTCGTGGGTGAGCAGGGCCGCACGTGGGTTGTTGGATGTGGCCATACCGGAGATACGGACGATGATGTTCAGGGCCGAACGTTCTGAGAGCGTTTCCATCACTTAGGCTCCCTCCGCTGATAGACGGAATCAGTAGTACGGATTACAAGATGATCCAGTCCGAGGGCGGACTCCGAAGGCCCCAGAATCAGGATCCCGCGGGGATGTAGCAGCTCCAACATCGCCGTGATGACCTCGGTTCGGGTCTCATGGTCGAAATAGATCAGGACATTCCTGCAGAAGATTACATCAAAGGGGCCACGCATGGGGTAGGGAAGCTGGGTCAGGTTGAGCCGCGCAAAGCTGACCATGGCGCGAAGATCAGGCCGAATACTGAAGCTCGGCTCGTTGCTGCCCCGATCCGCCACCAGGAAGCGTACCGACATATCCTTTGGGACCGCAGCCACGGTCGGGGCCGGGTAGCTTGCATTCCGTGCGGTTCGTAAAACATTTGTGTCAATGTCGGTGGCGAGTACCTTGACATCCTGGTTCAGCCAGTCGGGTGCCTCGTGGGCCAGCACCATGGCGATACTCCAAGGTTCTTCGCCGGAGCTGGAGGCAGAGCACCACACCCGGTAGCGACTGCCCCCCCGCCGCTTCCAGTCCCGGATGTGGTCCGCAAAGATCCGAAAGTGCTCGGGAGTCCGGAAGAAGCTGGTGGTGTTGGTGGTGATGGCGTTGATAAAGCATCGCAGCTCCTCTCCACTTTGGTCCGACTGGATGAGGCGGAGATAGGCGGCCTCCTCGTGGATGTCCAGGGTCTTCATCCGCTCGGCGAGGCGTGCCCGTAGCAGTGCTGTCTGGCCTTGCCGGAGCCAGACCCCGGTCTGCTCCTGGAGAAAGGCCCGGTAGCGCTCGTAGACAATCGGATCCATGGCTCAGAAGTTCCGAAAGACGTGGTTGTCGTCCTCGTCCAGGGGCAGAGACTTGCCATTGACGGTCCCCCGATTGGCAACACCCTTGGGGTTGAGGTCCGATTGACGAACCCGCATCTTCCGGCTCGTCCCGCTCCGGCCCTGGCCCCGGTGAAGCTGGAAGCGGCCCACAAGGCCCGCCAGTGCATGGGCCTGGGCAGCCAGCTCTTCGGCGGTAGAGCTGCTCTCTTCCGAGCTGGCAGCACTCTGCTGTAACACCTCGTCCATCCGGCCGACCACCTTGTTGACGGTGTCCACCTTCACCGCCTGCTCGGCGCTGGCGGTGGCGATGACCGACACCACTTCGTTTACTTTCCCAATAGAAGTTACAATCTCCGTGAAGTTGGTCTTCACCCGGCGGCTCATCAGCTCACCGTTCTGGGCCAGCTCCATACTCTGCTTGATGAGCGCCTCCGTCTTGTTGGCGGCCTCCTTGCAGCGCTGGGCCAGATCACGCACTTCCTCGGCGACCACCGCAAAACCCCGCCCGGCATCTCCGGCTCGCGCCGCCTCCACGGCCGCATTTAAGGCCAGCAGGTTGGTCTGCAGCGCGATGTGGTTGATATCCTTCAGAATTTCCGCAGTGTTTGCGCTGCTGGACCGGATCTGCACCATGGCATTCACCATGTCATCTACCAGACCGTCGGCTCCGGTGGCCACCTCGCGGGTCTGCACCGCAAAGTTGCGTGCATCCTCGGTACGTTTGGCGTTGGAGCGGGCCATTTCTGCGATCTGACCCAGGTGGTCCGAGGTGCTCTGCAGCGACGATGCATGCTCGCGGCCCCCCTGGGCGATGGTCTGGGCGCCGTTGGCGATCTCGTTGGCGGCGACGCTCACCTGCTCGGAGCTGGCGGCCACCTGGGAGATAAAGTCGTGCAGGGTCTCGGTGCAGGTGCCAATCGCATTCATCACCTTGGCATAGTCCCCTTTGTAGCTGCCTTCGGTGCGGTGGGTAAGGTCCAGGTCGGCGAGGTGGGTCAGCGCGGTGCTGGCTGCCTCAAAGGGCTGGACGATCGCTTCCAGGGTATCGTTGAGGCCGGTGACAATCCGGCCGAATTCGCCAGGGTGGCGGCTGGCATCCACGCGGGCGCGCAGGTTCCCGGCTTGGGCCGCATCCACCTGCATCCGCACATCGCCGATCAGCCGCTCGATCGAGGACTTCAACAGTCTCAGGGCGTTGGCCAGCTTGCCGATCTCGTCATCGCCACTATGCAGGATCTCTACCGAGAAATCACCGTGGGACAGGGCGGTGGCCAGATCGGTCAGCTCGGTCACCGGCCGCGAGATCAGCCGGGCAAATGCCAGCGCAAAGGCGATGGTGGCGATGGCGAAGACCACCTCCAGCCCGAACACCGTGGTGCGGAGCTTCAGGAAGCTCTCGTTTACCTCTGCGCGGTCCATTTCAGCCACAATCAGCCAGTCGAAGCCGGGAATATCCATCTTCTCCGCCCCGCCAAACACCATCTCCCCATGCCGGTTCTCGTAGGTGGAGAAGGCCGTACGCCCCAGAAAACCCTCCTTCACCGCCTGGGTATCCACTTTCACCTGGAGCAGCGTGCTCTCCCGCTCCAGGCGGCTGTCGGAGCGCATCAGCAGGTCTTTGCCCACGAGGTAGACATCCCCGGTCACACCCAGACCGGTGCCATCGCGGATCACTTCGTTGATGCTCTCTACCCGTGTCTGCAGCACCAGCGTGCCGATGGTGCGGCCGTCCACCACCACCGGGGCGCCGATGAAGGAGGAGGGGGCGTCGTTGGCCGGGGGGTAGGGGGCAAAGTCGGTGACCTCTACCTTTCCCTGCATCGCCGCCTGATAGGCTTCGGCAAAGCCGGTTTCTTTCCAGGGGCCATTGGAGAGGTTGGTCGCAAAATCCGGCTCGTGGGCGGTAGTGTAGATTACATTTCCCTCCGCGTCGGTCAGGTGCAGGTCGTAGCCCAGGTTGCCCGCCATCCGCTTGAAGATGCTGTCGTAGGCCTCCTGCACCTCCCGGTAGCCGGGGTCGGCGAGCATGCTGGAGGCATCTTTGCGCCCGGCTTTGGCGAAGGCGGCCGCGAAATCACGGGTGGCAACAGCAGCCTCGGCACTCTCGGACAGCAGCCGGGTTTCGGCGAGGCGCTGTTGGAACCACCGCTCGACGTCGGCCTTCCGCGCCTGCCGTACGGCGGCGAGGTGTGCGGTGGTGGACGCTTCGATGGTCTCCTCCGCATTACGTAGGGTCAACGCGGTGATAATGCCGCTCGGCACCAGTCCCAGGATCAGGAAGGCGATGGTGAGGCGTAGGCCCATGGTCAGGCGTGTGTTCATGGTGATCCTCTCAAGGTGGCGGACGAAGGGTGGGCGGGATGGTTCATGAGCTGGCTTCAGGCCGATCCATGACGATACGATCAAGGTTAAGGAGGAAAAGGACGCGGTCGCCGATGCGCGCAGTGCCCAGCATGGAGCGGGTACCTTCGTCCCCGCCGGCACCGAGGTCGGGCGGCAGTGCAAGCTGGGTGGCGGAGAGGGCCACAACTTCCAGGACCTGGTCCACCAGGATCCCGAAGATGCTCTCGCCGTCTCCAAATTGCTTCTGGATCACGATGACCACCGCCGGAGCGTTGGCGGGAGCCGCTGGAAGAAGGAAGCGCGCACGCAGATCCATCACCGGCACGATCTTGCCGCGCAGGTTGATCACACCCCGGATCCAGGGCTGTGAGCGGGGGACCCGCGCCACATCCATCGGCATGATGATCTCCCGGATGTCCTGAATCGGAAAGCCGTAGCAGGTACGATCCAGGATAAAGGTCAGGTATTTTCCGGCGAGACGTGCCAGGGCGGGGGAAGGGGGGCTGCTCATGGCAAGACTCCGCTGAAGACGCCCGCTGCCTCGGTGGCCGAGAGGAGGGCGTCCATGTTCAGGATCAGGCCCACACGGCCATCGGCCAGGATGCAGGCGCCACTATAGAAAGGGGTCTGAATAAGGCGGCCGTCCATCGCCTTGATCACCACCTGCTGCCGGGACACCACGTCGTCCACCAGCAGGGCAAAGCGGCGCGTGATGCCGTCCACCACCAGGAGCAGTCCGTCCTGTACCGGGGTGTCCACCATTCGCAGACCCAGGCTGCGGTCCAGGCGTACCAGCGGGAGCAGGGTGCCCCGGACATCCACCATGGTATGGCGTCCGGCGTAGTGGACCACCCGAACCGCGGCGGGACGCAGGCTTTCCACGATACTGCGGGTGGGGACAATAAACCGTTCGCCGGTACAGCTGATCAGCATCCCGTCGATGATGGCCAGGGTGAGCGGCAGGGTGAGGCGGATGGTGCTGCCCTGACCGGGACGGCTCTCTACACGTACTCGCCCGCCCATGGCCTCGACGTTGCGTTTGACCACATCCATGCCCACACCGCGGCCGCTCACTTCGGTGACCTGCTCGGCGGTGGAGAAGCCGGGGGCGAAGATCAACTCGTAGATCTCGGTGTCCGAAAGATCGGCATGGGCGGAGATCAGGCCCCGCTCCACCGCCCGGCTGCGGATCCGGTCGCGGTTCATGCCCCGGCCATCGTCCCGCACTTCGATCACGATGTTCCCGAACTCGTGTGCGGCGGAAAGAGTGACCGTACCCTGCGGATTTTTGCCAGCACGGAGGCGCTCAGAGGGAGTCTCCAGGCCATGATCCAGGGCATTGCGGAGAATGTGTACCAGGGGGTCAGCCACCTGCTCCACCAGGGAGCGGTCCATCTCAATGCCGTCCCCGATGGTCACCAATACGGCTTCTTTGCCGATCTTTACGCAGAGATCCCGCACCAGGCGGCGCATCTTCTGGAAGACACCGGTGAGCGGCACCATCCGCAGGCCGATGCCCATCCGCTGAAGATCCCGGACGATCTTGGTCATGTGGCGAAGGGCGTTGCGCAGCTCCGGATTGGCCGATGCGGCGGCCCGACCGGCCACCATACTCTCCGCGATCACCATCTCGCCGATCAGCTCCGCCAGCAGGTCCACGCGCTCCAGGTCCACCTTGACGGTCTCACGGATCCGCGCAACGCGAGGAGAATCACCATTTTTGCCGTTGGACGCGGCCTGTGGTGGCAGTTCTGTAACCGGAACTACAACTTCTGCAGGCGCGGCGGGAGCAGCCGGAGTCAGCCAGGAGGGCATGGCGGGCAGGGGCGCGGGTGCCGGGGGAGCGGGAGGTGCGGGCGGGGCACTATAGGCGGCCGCGGGTGAGGCGGCTGGAGGTGCGGCGGGGAGCGGAGCGGGGCCGGCACTGGTCAAAAGGCGAAGGGTGGCGAGTACCGCCTGCGCCTGGGGAGGCATCGCCAGGCCGCGGTGCTGCTCGATGGCCACCCGCAGGTCCTCCAGCACCTGCCGGGTAAGCTGGGTCCCGTCCAACAGCGCCTTGACGTAGGTGCCCTGAAAAGGAAACCGACCGTCGCGACAGCCCGAAAGCAGGTTCTCCATCTCGTGGGCCACCGTGGCCACGGGGTCCACCTCCAGGCCCGCCGCAACCCCCTTCATGGAGTGAAAAGTGCGGAAGAGGGTGTCCACATCGCCGGGCTCGGCGTCGCCCTGCTCGGCGCGCATCAGCAGCTCGTCGGCCTGGGTGACGCCGTCGCTGGCTTCCACCAGGAATTCGCCAAGGATGGCGACGGTTTCTTCGTCCCGGTAGGAGTCGCCGGGTGCGACGGCCGGGCTGGTAGCTGCCGGGGCCGGGGCCGCCTGGACAGGGGGCGTCGGCGGGGGGGCTGCGGCGCGTACCGCGACGGGGCTGGGCGCCGGCGCCGCGATAGGGGCTGCGACCGGGCTGGGTGCGGGGGGGAAGGTGGGGAGACCGCCGGCGGCGACCACTTCCAACTGTGCCTCTACCGTGGAGACCAGGAGCAAAAGCTCGGAAGCAAGTTTTTCTGGAGAAGCGCCCGAGGCGATTCGCTCTTCGAGGCGGTGCCAGACCGCGGCGAGCTGCTCCAGGCCGACGATGCCCGCCTCGCCCTTTAGCGTGTGGATGTCGCGACGCAGGGCGGGCATGGAGAGAGCGGTCCCGGCCTCGGCGCCCAGGGCCATGGCCTTCACATTGCTGACCAGGCTGCGGTGGTGGGCCAGAAATTCGGAGCGGAGATCACCGGGAAGACCGAGGAAGGGGTGGGCCTGGGGCTCCTCGGGGTCAAAGGAGGCGCGGATCTGGCCGAGGGCGGCCTCCCGGCCCGGCAGGGGCAGCGGCAGGAGCGCCTGCAAGGCGGCAGCGAGCTGAGGACGGCTCAGAAGGAGCTCCTCGGCAAGCCTGCTGATACCGACGGTGTCCGCCGGGTCCAGGAGCATCAGAGAGAGTGCTGGATCCACGCCGCCTCAGAGGAAGGCAAGGGTGGCAAGGCCGCCACCGTAGCCGTCGATTGGGAGAGAGAGGTCGATACGTCGGGGAGAAGTCGTCAAGATCTTCCGGGCGTCGGCCGGGAAGGTGGGGAAGCCGGGCCGGGGTGGGTTGGGGGCTACCGCAACGATGGTCACCGTGCAGTCAAAGGCACGGTGGAAGAAGTGGGAGCTGACGTTCAGGCACTCAAAGAGATTTTCTGTGGTGGTCTGATCCAACTTGCCCGCTGCCACCAGGGGTGCCACCTGTGCGGCCGGTAGCATGCCCAGCGAAGTCGCCAGGGCCACCGCGAGGGGATGGTCCACAGCGATGGCGCCTGCGACGGTCCGATCTTCCAGCTCGTACCATGCACCATACCAGCGGTCGGCGGGTCCGACCGAGAGCTTTTTGGAGGAGAGGATGCCGTTCACCCGACGGCCAAGGAGGTCCTGGAAGTGGCGGTTGATGGAGGCCAGATCGGGGAGGCGGGCTGCGGTGGCCATGTCAGCGCCCCGTGAGGATGGCAGCGCCGATGTCTTCGGCGGAGAAGGGCTTGGTGATCAGAAAGGCGGCCCCGGCCTGCTGGGCACGGGTGCGGCTCTCCACCGAGGACTGGGAGGTGATGAAGCCGAAGCGGCTCCAGGTATTGCCGGTGGCGCGGACTGCCGCCAACAGCCCGGGGCCGTCCAGGCTGGGCATGTTCCAGTCGGAGAGGATCAGATCCGCGGAGAAGGTCTTGAGCTTCTCCAGCGCGTCGAGGCCATTTTTCGCCTCCTCCACCTGGTGGGTTCCGATATTGGCTTGGCGGATCGCGCGGCGGACGGTCATTCGCATTGTACGGCTATCATCTACGATGAGGATGTTCATTGGCAACCAGACGGGGGTTTCGATGTGAATGATCAACCCGGAAGGTTCTGGGAGGAATCCAAATGTACGTTGTGGGACGGAACTGCTTCCTGCGTTCCATCTGCTTTCCGACGGTTGCAAAGAATGTGCCAAAGCGGGATGTACCAGATTGGTACAGATTGGGACGGAAATTGCGGCGAAAGGGCCGGGGAAGGGGTGGGGCAGCGGTGATTCGTGAATTGCGGCG
>CAITDR010000506.1 GCA_903891165.1 uncultured Pseudomonadota bacterium | reverse complement strand
CAGCACCACAGCATGGTCAGCAACATGCGCGACTGGCCCCAGGATCGCCAGCGCCACCGCGGCGAGCTTTTGGTGGGGGTCCAGCCCAGCCCCGACGACCTTAGCCGGATCGAGCTTTTTTCGGCGGGGGAACCGGTCCAATTAAACCTGCCCTGGGGAGATCAGAGCCCTCATGATTCCACCATCGAGGCGCTCCGGCGTCTGCGCGGCTCCAAGGGTCTGCGGCACTGGTGCGCCCTCCAAAGCCTTTTTTCGGTGGAGGGACATCGGCAGGGCTGGGTGCGTTGGTTGTTGGACGAGCACCTGGAAGCGATGGGCTACGACGAGCGCCAGCGTCGGGATCAAAAAGTCCGGGATGAGGCGGCCGCAGAAGTCGAAGCCCTGGCAGCCCTGGAGCTGGCGGTCTATGGAAAAGACCGGGTTCTCCGGCATCGTGCCCCTCTGTTATTGGTCGGAAACCGTCACGAGCGCCTCGTAGAAAGCTCTTGGCGATTGGACGGGATGGAGCTGCGGATCAACGACCTGCTCTACCGGGGGGTTCGGGAGGCCGACGGGAGGCTGGGCAGCAACTGGATGCCCGCCCCGGTCGAACTGGCGCGGCTGGACCATGTCCGCCACCCCTATGTGCATGCCCTCGGTCTGGTTTTTGCTATCCGGGTGCGCTGGCGACTCGGGGAGGGGGAATCTTCCCTGGTTTTGAAGGGAAGAAATTTGTTGGCACTGGCGGGAATTGAAGTGCAGACCGGAAGACCCAAGCGGGCTTGGACCGCCCTGAGAGAAACCCTGTTGGGACTTCAACAGATCGGCCTGCTGCGGGAATTTTCCTGGGATCCGGGAGAGGCTCCCTGGAGTATGGATGGCACCTGCCGGCTCTATCCGTCGGCCTGGCTGGTGGACCGGGTGCAATATGGCATCACCCTCCCGGAGGGCCCACCCGACAACGAACGTCCGGTGACGGGGGGGGAGTTGAAGATCTGGCGGAAAAAGCGGGGATGGAGTCAGCAGGAGTTGGCCGAAAAGATTGGATTTACCCAAGGAAGTATTCACTATGCCGAATCCAAACCTGACCACAAGCTCGGAAGCCGACTCCTGAGCAGCCTCAGGATGCTGAGCCTGGAACCACCCCCTCCTAAAACGGAATTGCTTGACGACAAAATCTGACTAGAAAACCGGTGAACCTTGGCGGTCACTGACTAGAAAACCGGTGAACCTTGGCGGTTTTGACTAGAAAACCGGTGGACCTTGGCGATGATGGGCACTTTTTTGCAGGTTGAACCTGGGTCGTTTTTCTCTTAAAAGGTCTCTTAAGACCTGAGGCCGTCGCTTGGGCTCCGGCCCCGGTCTGAGGTGGCCGGCTGTGGCCGTCCAGGAGCAGGAAAGACTTACGATGGATGGCGCGGACGCTGGCGGAGGAGGACGGCAGGTTCTGCTCACCGCCAGGATCCACCGGTTTTCTAGTCATCTGGGACAGGGGAGGGGAGCTTTTGGGGGAAGAATATAACGGAGAGAATCTTTGAATGCAGATTTTTGAAGATAGCTGCCGCCTCGATGATTCCGCCTGCGAAGTCTGGAGCTACTCCCCGAGGAACGTTTCCCCCCGTTCTGGTGAAAAATCGTGGTTTCCCCATGGTCAGATTTTTGGACCTGTGGTGTGCGCACCTAGCGATGGCTTAGCTCACCGCCAGGATCCACCGGTTTTCTAGTCATTTGGGACAGTGAGTGAGGGGAGCTTTTGGGGGAGAAATATAATAAAAAATAATCTTTGAATGAATACTTTTTGAGGTAGCTGCGAGATCCATGAAGCCTGGTACGAAGCCTGGAGCCACTCCCCGACGAACGTTTCGCCCCGTTCTTGGGAAAAACCAGGGTTTCCCCGTGTCCAAATTTTTCAGCCTGTGGCGGAAGCAGCGGGCACAGCTCTGCCCACCGCCAGGATCCACCGGTTTTCTAGTCAGACCCAAACTGGGGATGCAGATCTCGCTTCGGAGGGCTCTGAGGTGGTCCGAACGACCCATACCCGTCCGCTGATTCACGTAGACGGACAGCATAATAGTGGAGCTACATATATTTTTCATCGATAGACCGTCTACGCAGACCGTCTGAACGATGCGTAGACGGGTCCGTAGACGGAGGATGTCCACCCGTCTGTCTACCTGGAACCCCCCGTCAGACGGGTGGCAACCACCACATCCTCAGCTCCAAGGACCTCCCGGAAGCCAACTCCGGGGTGGCGGCTCACCGGCAAGGGCCTTGAGGAGGGGGCGCACCAAGCTGTCGAAGGTGGCCATGGCCTCGTGCAGCTCAAGGGGGATCGATACAGCCTTCTCCCGCCGCATGACCGCCCAGCGGGTGACCCAGCGCCGGGAAGTGAACTCGGTGTGCATCTCGTCCAAGATCCGCAGCTCCGGAGGGGTCTGCCGCCGCTCGAAGGTGGCTCGGAGCGAAGCAACCAGCGCCGGTCCCTCAAAACCCTGCTGCCGTGCCAGGATTACCACATCCAGCAGATCTTTTAAACGGTGCTCCACCAGCGGAAATTTCGACAAAAGTGTCTCGATTTTTTCGGCCAACACCGGTCCGGCCTCGTAGGCGTAGACTTCAGCGGCCGGATCGCCCTCCAAAAAGGTCACCAGGGCCAGCCGCTCAGCGGGTGGGACCAGAGCATCGCCGAAGCCGATATCCACCGGAATGTCCACATCGGTATTCCCTACCTGGGCCCGCAGGGTGACACGCACCCCGTCATAGCCATCCAGCTCGCGGTAGGCCTGAACCACATGCAGCCCGGCCGGGTCAAAGTGGACACCGTCCTCGACCCTCATGGAGAGAACCTCCTGGAAGCGACGGCGGATGTCTTCGAGATCTGGCGGGCCGTGGCGGCGGAGCAGGTCGATGTCCCGGGTGAAGCGGTGGGGGAGGGAGACCAGGTTGGCAACCAGCAGGCCTCCCTTCAGAAAAAACTCGCGGGCTTGGGCGGAGCGGCCCAGACGATAGAGCAGCCGGTCCATGGCATAGGCCACCAGGGCATCTCCCCGGCTCAGGTGGCGCTGTTGCGCCTGGTTCGCTATCCGCTGGACGATAGATTTTTGGAGCCCCGTCGTATTCTTTTTCATCTCATCATCCCCTGCAAGACCGGCTGAATCCGCCGCCAAATCCCCAGACGCTGGGCGAGGCGGGCAAAGGTGGGCGTGTGGAAGTCCGGAGCATGGCAGCGTCGTCGGAGTGCATCAAGTGCATATTCTTCAGGAATATGCTTTGGAAAGCGCCACAGGTCGAGGACTGTCCGATCCGGGCCGGTGATGCGCACCTCCACCCCATGCACCTGAAGGTGCTGGATCCCGTTCTCGGCATCGCAGGTGGGATCCACCCAGGCCGGGGCGGTCTGGATCACCCGAAGGGTCGCCATCCGGCTCCGGGGAGGGGATGCACCAATCGGAACAAATAGCCAGGTTCTACCTTCAAAAGCGTCGGTCAGGTGGTGGTAGACGGCCGCCGTGAGCAGGCCACCCACTGCCGCCGGCTGGCGCAACGTCCACCCGGCCACTTCGGCCAGCGGGTGCCGGGGGATTTTTGAGCCCAGGTAGACCCCGGGGCAGACACGCTCCAAAAGTCCGGCCTTTTCTGCGTGGACCAGGGTGTAGGGAGGAAGCTCCAAATCGGCAGCCCGGATCAGGTGATCCTCTCGGGCGGCATGTTGGAGGGGGCTGCGTGGTGTGATCATGCTAAAGTTGTCTATCACGGTGCCATAGGTAGACAACTTTTGCAGGTCGGAGGGGGGAGCGAGCTGCAACGACTGCCAGTGGCATTGCACTGGCACCCCACTGGCATTCCGGACTAGCGCAGCTAGCACCGTCGCTAGCTGCGCCAGGACTCCGGCTCAGCGGACAGCGGTGCGGGTGGCTCCGCCATGCCGGCTCGCCCGGGGTCTACAAAGCACCTTCTGGGCGCCCTTCGAAAAGGCTGGATCCGTGGATTTTCCGGACCAGACCCAGGCTTCGCCGGTGGAGAGCTGGGCCAGCTGCTCCGGGGTCAGGCCGGCCAGGGCGGCATTGGCCTTTTGAATATGCCGGAGCCAGGAGGGAGAGTTGAAGCGGTGCAGGAGGATCTCGGTGGAGAGCTCGATCAGCGCCTGCGGAACCGAGGGCGGATCCTGGCTGGCCACCAGCAAGCTCAGCTCCTTGTGGCGCATCTCGCGTACCAGCTCGATCAGGCCAGTCACCAGATCGGGGTTTTTGATGTACTTGTGGGCCTCGTCCAGAACCACCAGTTTTTGGAGGGGTCGCCCTTGAAAACTCTGGTCTCCGAAGAGCTGGAGCATCACCAGAAACAGACCCATCGCCTGGTCCTTTTCGATGAATTCGTCTCGGAGATCCACGATTAGAAGCCTTCCGGGGCGGAGCAGGGAGCCCAGATCCTCTCCATCCGCAATGAAGTCGGCGGCCAGTTCCAGGCGCTGGCGGGCCATGTCGCGAACTGGGTCGGAGAGGGGTGTACTCTGGAGAGCGCTGCGCAGTTTGTCGAGGCTCAGCTCGTTTCGGAGCTGTTTAAGAAGCCTGCCGATCTGCTGTACATAGAGAGCGTTGTTCCCCACCGTACCCATCAGAAAGCGCCAGTGGTTGATCTGAAGTTCTGAGGAGGAAAACTTCAGTGGCTTCACCTGGATGTTGGGATACTCCAAACGCCGCTCTTCCAGCTTGTCGGCCGGGACCAGCATCACGATATCGGCGAGGGCTTTGGGCTCGGCGCCGTAGCGTTCCTTCAAAATCTTCAGCTGATCTTCCTCGGTATTCTCATGCGCCATACTTGTGAATTCCGGGGCGTAGTCCATGCTGGCGCTGTAGTGAAAAATCACCGTGGCGTAGGGCTGGGGCAGGCGGTTGAGCTGGGAGAGGGGGAGGGTGGCCAGCTCGACCAGGCTGCCCAGGGTGTAGCTTTTCCCGCCGCCCTGGACGCCAAAAAGGCTGATCACATGCGGTTGGTTGAGGTCGATGGCGACCGTTTTGCCGTTGGTTTCCCCAAGAATGCCGTACTGGGGAGAGGCTTCGGAGGCGCCCAAGAGGATCTGAAAGGGGGGGCCTTCGGCCGGTTCCGGAGGCTGGTCTGTGGCGGCCCCTGCCTGTCTGGTGCGGAACGCCTCCAGGATTTTGTCACCGAGGGAGTCCGGACGGCGTTCGTTCTGGTAGATGCTGGCCCGGCTGACCCCCAGGTAGCTGGCAGCCTGGCTCTCCGTGAAATTCTGCTGCCGCCGCCAGCGTAGCAGGGCGGGGCCGGTGGTGGGATAGGGGCTGGTGTCGTCGGGTTCTGGAGGGATTTCGGCGGGGGGAGCTTTGGGCATGGGAGAAGCGGTCTCGGGAATTCGAGCCTGATGCAGGCGGGCTTCTTCTTCGGCGAGGCGTGCCTTTTCCCGCTCCAGTTCCTGACGTCGCTGGGCAATTTCTGCCACCTCGCGTTCTAATCTGGCTTTTTCGCGCATGGCTTCAGCCCGTTGCGCGGCGGCGGCCATTTTTTCCGCCTCCCGCTCCTCCTGTCTGGCCATTCTGATACGGTGGCGCTCGGCCTCCCGTGCGGCGATCCGCCGCTGTCGATCTGCTTCTTCCTGATCGCGCAGGCGCTGGCGTTCCGCTTCTTTTTCTGCCTCTTTTTTCCGACGCAGGCTTTCGAGCTCGGCGGCTCGTTTGGCGACAGCAGCGGCTTCGGCTCGTTGCCGGGCGGCCTGCTCGTCGGCCAGACGTTTTTCGAGTCGTTCCTGTTCTGCGCGTTGTGCCTCCCGTTTTGAAGCGGCCTCTTCCTCCAACCTCCGGGCTCTACGCTCTGCGGCGAGGCGATTTTCGGCGGCGATCTGCTCCTGTTCGGCCCGTCGGGCTGCCGCAGCACGTTCGGCTTTGACTGCCTGTTGGTGCTGGGCTTCGCGCCTTTCTTCCTTGGCAATGCGTTCTCTCTCTTCAGCCTCCGCTTCCTCTGCTGCCAAGAGGAGCCGATATTGTAAATTCATGAATTCAGCGTGTTCTATCAATTTTTGCGCACGTTTCCTCTGGGAGGAACTGTCAATCGGTCCGAATTGTCGGATCGCTTCGAGAATCTCCTCCAGGTGCGCTTCCAACGCGGCGATTTCTTCTCTTCGAGACATGTGCTTCCCCCTGTTGCGGATGGAGTCCGATGGGAGCTGGCCCACCGGCTCGCACGGCCAAAGGTAGCACCTGTACATGCGACTGCATAGAAAAATTACGTTCAGGAACATGGCCAATATTGGACTGAGTCAGGTGGGAGTTGAACAGGTCTACTGGCATATGGCTGAGGGGGCAGCATGGAGTCCCTGGCTCGCCGGGAACCGACTCGCCGTGCTCCTGTCGTTCTCATGGTGCGGTATGGTATAGGGTGGTGTGTTGCAGTATGATCTGACCGGAATTGGGAGGTCACAGTGATAGTTCTTCTCCTTCAATCCTGCATCATTGACGGCGTTGATGAGGTCAAATGTGGTGCCGGTACACATCTGAGTGGGGGTGTTTGCGAGGTAGACGAAGGAGATTCCGCCTCCGATACCAGTACGGACAGCGGCGTGGATTCCGACTCCGGCGGGGATACCGACGCTGACTCTGGCGGGGGGGATACCGACGCTGACTCCGGCGTCGAACCGGTCGACGCCGACGGAGACGGCTTCGCCATGGATGAGGACTGCGACGACACCGACGCGACGGTGAACCCGGGCGCCGACGAACTCTGGTACGACGGTACGGATCAGAATTGCGACGGTCGCGACGACGATCAGGATGGGGACGGCCTTGTGCGCGCTGTTGACTGCGACGACATTGATGCGTCTACCGGAGCCGCTCTATCCTGGTACTACGATGGGGATGGGGACGGCTTCGGTGATCCGGCGACCGCCGTGTCTGCATGTTCCCAGCCCGCCGGCTATGGCCCGGACGACTCGGACTGTGATGACAGCAATGCGGCCAAGAACCCTGATGCCGTGGAAGTTTGGGGCGACGGTGACGACAACAACTGCGATGGTAGCACGGATGACGATGCATCGATCGAGGGTACGTATACCGGCACGAGCGACGGGACGGTGAGCGACTCTGGCTACGGCTCCTGCTATGGGTACTATGGCACAGCATCTTGTACAGGTTCGGCCTCAGCCGAGGCGTTTACTGGTTCTGGTAGTGCTATCTTTGCGGGTGATTTTTCATGTACGGTCCCGCAGACGTACAGTTGTTGGGGGGGCGACGCGCTGACGGGGACTTTTACCGTGCAGTCCACGGGCGGAACTGCATTCTCGGGCAATGTCTACACGGATGGAGGCGCGTGCTCGGGCTACATCTATGATGGCTCGGGTACGATTTCGGGTGCTGTGGACGCGACCGGGCTGACCCTGGCGTTCGGACTCTACACCTGTGCTCTCCCCTGGAGCAGCGAGGTCGCATACGTTTCCGTTGTGATCAGCGTGGCGCGATAACTTCGGCTGCTCTTGAACGTAGTGAAGCTGAAACGCCAGCTTGCGTGCATGCCTGCGGT
>CAITDR010000505.1 GCA_903891165.1 uncultured Pseudomonadota bacterium | reverse complement strand
CCTGTACGTAGCCGTAGCGCAGGTCTTTGATGCCCGCACTCCGGCCCTGGATCAGCTCGCCGATCACGGCCGTGGCCGGGTGATCCACCGCCAGCAAGGCGGCTCCTGCGAGGTTGCCGAACTTTTCCAGCGCGGCGCCTTGGAAGGGAGAGGCCAGGGTGACCACCCGGCGTACCTTTTTCAGCCAGGATAGCCCTTCTTCCCCGGCAATATGGCAGGCGCTGCGCAGGACCAGCCCCCCCATACTGTGGCCCACCAAGAGCAGCTCCTCTACCTCTCCCGGCCATTGGGACAAGAGCAGCTCCAGCCGTCTGGCCAGGGCACGCCCGTTTTCGGAGATGTGGCGCCCGCTGTTATAGCGCAGGTACAAGGGGGTATAGCCCAGGTCCTCCTTCAGCAGCGTGCCGAAGTTGGCGGCGGCATTGCCCAGGTATTTGTCGGCGTCCATACACCAGGACCACTCGGTGGTGGCCAGACCGTGGACCAAGAGCACAATCCGGGGGCTGGCATCGGCAGGAATCCCGGTTCCATCCTCCTCGATCCAGGCTTCCTGGCCGCGGATAGCCATGCCCAGATCCAGGCCGTTGTGGCGTGCCACCAAAAAGTCGCCGACCACCCCGTTCACCATGCCCAGGGCGGCGTCGCCCACCCAGGCCGCGGTGCCGATCACGTCGGCACGCAGGGGCAATACCGTGTGTTTTGGGGTTGCGTCGGGAGACAGGGCGTTGAAGCCGGCGTCGGTCAGACCCTCGACCAGGTGGTTCACCCCTTTGATGGTATGGAAGACGCCGGAGCTGATCTCCCGCCGCAGGCCGTCCACCTGCCGTGCCGGCTCGGCCAGGGGACCGGCGTGGTTCAGCCAGCGCATCACCGCACGCGAGGTGGCTTCGTGGCCACTTTCCACCAGATCGACGGTGCGGTCCACGGCATCATGGACCAGTGCTTTGACGCCACGAACACGACTCATGGGCACGGCTATCCTACATGCCCCCCCGGCGCACCGTCGCCGTCGCTACACAGACGCGCTATGACCGATGGATGATCCTCGCGCTCTTCTCCCTGCTACAGGCCGAACCCCACTGGACGGTCACGGTGGACCCGCTGACCACGGCGATCGGTCTGCTACACCTTCAGGTGGAACGGGACCTTGGACCTCATTTTTCGCTGTATCTAAGCCCGAGTGTGCGGGTTTTTGACGGGATCCTGCCCAATTTCAACGGACCCTATGTGGGCCTGGGCGTAGAGGCCGGCTTTCGTGGCTTCTTTGTGGGCAGGGCGCCGGAGGGCGGCTGGGTGATGCTGCGTGGGGTGCTCGCCCGCCTCTCCACGGAGGAGGAGGCCAATCCCGGCGGCTACACCAGCGCTCTGGTGGGCTATACGGGAATCCTCGGCCCCGGTCTTGTGCTTTCCGGTGGTGCGGGTGTCTCCTATTTTGCCTATGGGGTGCAGAGCTATGGCATCCATGGTTTTGCGCCGGCTCTGCATACCAATATCGGTTGGGCCTTCTGAAGTGGATGTATCACGAAACAACGGGTAGCCGCTTTGTTACGGTGATACATTTCAGGACTGATACATCCTCAGACGCCAGACCCTATCATCGGCAAGCATGTACCTGTGGACGGCGGGCAACAGAGAGATAGATTCCCCAAATGCACACAATGATCGGCATTGACCTGTGGACCACCAACTCCCTGGTTTCGGTTCTGGAGTCTGGAAATCCGGTGTTGTTGCCCAATGCCCTGGGCGAGCGCAGCACCCCCTCGGTTGTGCGTTTGACCACCCAGGGGCAGCTCCTGGTGGGGCGTGCCGCGCGGAACCAATTGGCGGTGGCCCCCGATCGCACGCTGGCCGAAATCAAGCGCCAGATGGGCAGTACGGAGGCGATCAAGCTTGGTGATCGCAGCTATACTGCCACGGAGCTATCTTCTTTTGTGCTGATGTCGCTCAAAGAGGACGCGGAGCGCTACCTGGGCCAGCCGGTGGTGGAGGCGGTGATCACCGTGACCGCCTACTTCACCGATGCCCAGCGCCAGGCCACCCGAGAGGCGGGCCTTTTGGCCGGGTTGAAGGTGGAACGTATCCTGAACGAGCCCACCGCTGCGGCCCTGGCCTATGGCCTGGAGCATATCTCTCCACCGGCCGGGCGGCGGCGCTGCAGATCACCCGGTCGGCACCGAGTCCGGATAGCCAGGCGCGCCTGAACGCGGACTACGGGCGGGCGCCGGCGCTCAGCATCGAAGAGCAGGTGGATCGCCTGCTTTCTCAGGGAAAGCCCGAAGCGGCCGTGGAGCTGGCGGAGCGCCATGTGGCGACCAACCCGGGACCGGAGAGCCGGCTGCTTCTGGCTCGGAGCCTTCTGGGCGCCGAACGCCGGGTTCCTGCGGAACGGATGCTCCGGGAGCTGGTGGCGGAGGGGTTGACACCGGCGCGGAAGCTGTTGGGGCTGGCCCTGGCTCAGACCGGTCGTTGGGATGAGGCGATGGTGGAATTCGAGGCTTCCCAGGCCTGGGAAGAGGCAGGGGTACTCGCGCTCCGCCTGGGTCGGGGCAGCCGGGCGCTGACACACCTCCGCGCGGCCCTTCTGCAGAAGCCCGGGGATCCCGCCCTGATGGAAGCCTGGGATCGCGCCTCTCTCCTGGCGAATACCCCCGCCGACCTTCAGTTTCCCCTTGCTGCTCGCCATTCGGACTGGCTCTGGGGGCGGGCACGCGCCAGCCTCAAGCACTCTCCTTTTTCGGGCTCCCCGCTGGTCAAGGCAGCCGAAGCGGCACTTTCCAGCCAGGATCGGGCGCTGCTGGGCCGCCTGCCTCTCTCCTCCACCGACCCTCTTCCCCGCTGGCTCCGTGTGATGGGGCTTCTGTTGGACCGTAGATTTGGGGAGGCCGAGCAGGAGTTGCTTACGATGGTTCAGGAGTGGCCCGAGCTACCTCCGCTCTGGGCAGCGCTGGCGCAGCTGCAGGCGGACCGGCCCGATCTGGCGAAGAAGGCTGCCCTTCGCTGGACCGAGCTTTCTCCCTCCGATTCTGAGGCTTGGGAGGCGCTGGGGGATAGCTACTGGGCGCGCAAGGAGCCCGAGGCGGCCCGCACGGCCTGGTTGCGTGCTGAGGCGGGTGGCAGCGAGACGGCGACTCAAAAAACTGCTTTGGCAGCCCGGATCCAGGGAAGCCCCGGCATGATCCTGGCCCTGGGCTGGCATCCGCGCGGGGGCACCACCATGCCGGTTCAGGCAGTAAAAGTGCCTGGCGACGGCAGCCTGCAGGTGACTGGAAATATGGGCCATGTGTGTGAAGAGGCGGCCAAGGTGGCCTGGACCTGCCTGCGTGGCCGTTCCAAAGAGTTTGGCATCCAGATGGAAGGCCAGTCTCTCCACATCCACTTCTCCTCCTTGACCCTTGAAAAAGATGGCCCTTCGGCAGGGGTGGCCTTCTTCCTGGCGGGGCTCTCGGCGATGCAGGATCGGCCTCTTCCTTCCGACCTTGCCGCTACCGGCGAAGTGGACCTTATGGGAGGCATCCGTGCCGTCCTGGCTTTTGAGCCAGAAGCGCGGGGATGGCAGCAACATCGTTCTCTCCGATCCGCACGCTCAATCGGGCATCTTCTGGGTGGTGGCCGTCTTGATGGGCGCCGTGGTGGCCGTGCGCCGCATGATCGGGGCGGAGCTGCCTATCTTGGATGTCTTCCTCTGGCTTGGGATGGTGGGCGCTGGGATCACGGCGATCTACCGGAGTACACAGAAACTACCGGAAGATCAGCCACGACCGATGTTTGTGTTTCACGCCTTTTATCTTATCCACGTGTTGCACGACCGCCTCCTCCTGCTGCCCTGGCTGGGCATGTCCGATCTCAACATTGTCAGGAACAACAGTCAATATACCTTGACGCCCATTTTTGGGAACTTTGGCGCGAGCTGGTCGGTCTGGAGCGAGGATCAGGCGCGCAACTGGGCGGCGCAGATCAGTGTCCTCCGGCGCCGCCTGTTGGAGGCGATGGCATCGGGCGTCCTGGAGGCCCTTCCCGAGGTGGAGCTGGCCCCCCCCGCCAGCCTGCCGGCGAAGCCCATCTTCCCGCCTCGGCGCCACCCGCTGTTGATCGTGGGGGCGGTGTTGACCGTGATCGCCGTGGTTGCGGTGGGGTTGACCATGGGAAGGGAGCGATGGGAGAAGGTGGTGATGGCCGACGATGTGATCACCTACCGGGACTGGGTGGAGGCGGGGGCCCAGGGGGAGCAGCGGGACCTTTCCCTGGCCCGCATCACCAGCCTGGAGAAGGAGCGCCGGACCTTCTTCTTGGAAACGGTCGATGCTGCACATCCGGGCATTGTTGCGCTGCTGGCTGCGGCGGATGTGCTGCCACCCGGGCGGGAGCTGCCGGTATTACTCGATCACCGGGATCCCACGTTCTTCAAGGAGCTGGGCCGGATTCTTGATCTGCACGGCGGCTACATGCGCGTCAGGCCTGCCCCTGCCTCCTTGCCCCCGGAAAGGGCTCCGGCGATCATCCTCTTGACAGGTCAAGGCCCATTGGAGAAGATAGCCATTTACGTGGCTGGGAAAGCTATCTTTGAACATAGCTTCTCCTCCACCACCATCTCCCCCGCGGCGCAGGTGGCTGAGGTGCTGGGACTGGGGCGCTGGCCTGCGGGGGAGCGGTGGCAATTGCTCCGGGATGTATCTAAAAATCCCTATACGCCTGTCAAACAGCAGAAGGGGGCAGGCCGATGATGAACGCGAAGATGTGGGGTGTCACCGCCGTCTTTTCCATTCTCTCCCTTGCCCTGGGCTATGCGGTGTGGAACGGCGTGGACAGCGGGCTGTACATCGGCAACGGCCTGGGTGTGCCGGTGGTGGTGGAGCTGGACGGAGAGCAGAAGATCGAGGTTCCCGCTAAGGGACAGGTCCATGTCAACCTGTCCGGTGGCGTTCACCAGCTTCGTAGCACCACGACGGACGGAGTGCTGCTGGAGGAGCTACCGGTGGCGCAGAGGGCGCTGAACACCAACCTGTATAGTGTGCTGGGAACGGCCCCCTTCTACACGATGCCGGTGGTCTACCGGCGCAACGCCAACCCCGACGCCGCCCTTCAACCCCGCAGCCTGCTCGGGTCGTCCACCGCCCACCTGAGCGTGGACTACGTCTTTACTGAGCCCCCCTCCAGCTTAAGCCTGAAGTCGAGCGAAAGCAGCGTGACCCGGACCTTTCTGGGGATGGCCGAGGGAGGCTGGTTGGCCTTCTTGGGTGCGCTGGACCCGGCCCAGGCGCTTCGGCTGCTGCGTCGCGTCTACAGCGCGGAGCCCGAGGCTGCCGGTGAAAAACTCTGGACCTTCGCTCTTTTTTGCATGGGACCGGAGGCCGCGATGCATCTCGCCCAGCAGACGGGCGCTGCTGAGCAGGCCCAGATCGCCGCCACCTTGATTCCGCAGGATGTTGCCACCCTTCGCGCGGCCGCTTCTGCGGCCCCGGCAGACCCGGTTGCGCTGCAGCGACTGGCCGAGGCCCTGCCACTGGCCGAGGCAGAGTCGCACTATCGAGATTTTTTAAAGGAAAATCCTGGAAATATTACCATCAGCCTCCAGCTCGCCAACCTGTTGGCCGACACCCACCGGGAGGTGGCCGCACTGGCGCTGGTACTGGAGTTGCCTTCGGGGCCGGAGGTAGACCAGATGCGGGCGTATATCCTGGTTAGGTTAGGGAAACTCCAGGATGCGCTCGATCTCATCCCCACCACCGCCGAGGGCGACACCGCGATCTACCGGGCACGTGTGGCCGCACTCGCTGGGGTGACGCTGGCCCCACCGGCCAGCCAACTGCTATACGCCCGTTCTATCTTGTTTTCCAACCCGGATGTTCAGCGATCAGACCTACCGAACGGAATGACGGACGACGAGGTCCGGCGCTTGAACATGGAGTGGGCGGCCATTCACCATCCTGAGGAAGCGTGGCGGAGCCTCCAAAAAGCCTCCGTCTGGGAGCTGCGCAGCCTCCATCGCCATGTCACTCTGCTACTGGGTCTGGAATTTTTGAGGGCAGGGGACCCGCTCTTGGGGATGGCGCTCTTGGACCTGGATCGGGCAGCCCCCGATGGTACCTGGGATCAGGCATTAAACCCTGATCAACCGCTGCCGGTGATGGTAGAGCATATGTCTGGCGCGATGCGCGGGGTGGTACTTTTTGTGCGCTCTCGGGTCCGGCAGAGCCAGGGCCTGATGGTGGAGGCGGAGAAGCTGCAGAAAAGGGCTTTGGCGGAGGAGGATGTTCCCGGTGTGGTGCATCTGGTGGCGAGGAACTGGCCCGCCCTGGAGCAGTGAGATGTCTGGAATGTATCAAAAAAATGCTTGTACCATCTGTGTTACACTGATACATGAAAAAATGTATCAAACTTCACCCTGGCTCCGGGCCCTGTAAGATTCTGCGATCGGCGCGGCCCGTGGGGGCGGGACCGGCTACAATGGCCCCTTGCCCGTCCAGAAGCCCCGATGATCCTGCTGGCTCTTGCTCTCTCCCTGACCTACGCCTCGGGCGCCCCCAACGACGCCGTGGCGGATCTGCGCATCCCGCTTTCCTCCGACAGCCTGGATGCGGTCCTGGTGGCGCCCTCCACTCCCTCGGCAGAAGCCCGCCCCGCACGCCTGCTTGTGGCCGATGCAAGCAGCAACGTGCCGGTGAGCCTGGGCAGCGCCGAGCTGTCCTTGACCGGTCCGGCGACCGCTACGGGGAACTTCGTCGGCAGTGCTGGGCTGCATGAAGGCAGCCTGTTGTTGCCTTTGGCGGGGGACTACGCGGGCTCTCTGGTGGTGGATGTGGCGGGGAAGGCCGATCTGATGGCGGTGACCGGCCTGCGGCTGAGCCTCCCAATGGGGACGCCAGTGGCCACGGGGGGACCGCTGCGGGTGGGGGGCATGATCCTGGGGGCGCTGCTGCTCTTTGTGGCGGGCTACGCCGTGGGGCGCCGTCGGGGTGTCGGGATGGCCATGTTGTTTGGGGTGGCGCTGACCGGGCGCCAGGTGGCGGCGCATGGCGGCGAGGACCACGGCGGAGGCCCGACGTTGGCGGTGGCACCGGGGAACAGCCTGATACTTCCCATGGAGAGCCAGTTTCTCCTGGGACTGCGGACGCTGCGTATCTATGCCTCCTCCTTCCAGCCGCGCACCCTGGGCCTGGGTGCTCTTTCTGCGGCCCCGGGGGGCGCAGCCACCCTGCGTGCGCCCACGGCGGGTAGCCTGGAGGCCGCTCCCGGCGGATTTCCCGGTCCCGGTAGCGTCGTGAAGGCGGGGCAGTTGCTGGCCCTTTTGCGGGAGGCACCATCTTCGGTGGATCGGGCTGCGCTCCTGGGACAGCAGGCAGACGCGGAGACACGCCTTGCGACGGCACGCGCGAGCCTGCGTCTGGCGCAGCGCGATCTGGAGCAGGTGGACAGCCTGGGTCCGGCCCTCACCGAGCGCGAGCGTATGGAGCGCCGCAACGCTGTAGAGGTTGCGACGGTGGAGGTGCGTGAGGCGGAGCGTGCGGCCAATGGCGCCGGCCTCCTCCTCCCCATTCATGCTCCTCTTTCGGGCCGGCTTGCCCTGGAGATGGCGCGACCGGGCGACACCGTGGAAGCGGGTGCCGACCTCTTCCACGTCGTAAGTAACGACACACTCTGGTTGCGGGCGCGGGTGCCGGAAGCCCAGGCCACCCGTATCGAGCGGGGCAGTGCGGCAGAGGTGCTGCTTCCCTCTATTCCGGGTCGGTCTTTTTCGGCGATCCTCCTGGATGATGGACTGGAGGCCGATCCGCTGACCGGCACCGTCACCGTGACCCTGGCCTTGGCTCCCGATCCGCAGCTACGCTCGGGGCTGGCGGCCACCGCCTGGATCGCGGTGGGGGCGCCCGAAGATGTCCTCACCGTTCCCGACGATGCAGTGGTGGAGAGCAACGGTAGTACATTGGTGTTTGTCAAGACCGGTCCTGAGCGCTTTGAAGCCCGCGAAGTGTCTCTGGGTGCACGCAGTGGCAAGAGCTGGGAGGTCCACGCGGGCCTGCGCCCGGCCGAGCGTGTGGTGGTGGCGGGCACCTATGCCCTCAAGAGCCTGGCGGGGCGATAGGCCATGTTTGACCTCCTGATCCGCTTTTCCATCCGCAATCGTTTTTTTGTATTGATACTGGCAGCCCTGCTCTTGTCCTGGGGCGGCTGGTTGGCCGTGCAGCTGCCGGTGGATGTCTTCCCCGATCTGAATCGCCCCACGGTCAGTGTGATGACCGAGGCGGGCGGAATGTCCCCGGAGGAAGTCGAGATCCTGGTCAGCCGCCCGATCGAGACGGCGATGAACGGCGCGCCCGGGGTGGAGCGGGTGCGCTCTCAGTCGGCGCCGGGGCTTTCGATCGTGTGGGTGGAATTCGGCTGGGATGTCGATATCTATCGGGCGCGGCAGCAGGTAAGCGAGCGCATCAGCGAGGTGACGGGGGAGCTGGACGGACTCAGCCCACGCCTGGCGCCGGTCAGCTCGATCATGGGCGAGATTCTGTTGGTGGGCCTGTCCTCGGAGGAGGCAGAAATAACGGGGATGAAGCTGCGTAGTCTGGCCGAAACGATGGTCCGACCGCGGCTCCTGGCGCTGCCGGGCTTAAGCCAGGTCACGGCCATGGGCGGCGGGTTGGAGGAGCTGCAGGTGGAGGTGGACCCCACCGCTCTGGCCCGTTTTGGCCTGGATCTGGCGGCGGTGCGTGCGGCGACGGCAGGAGCGCAGGGCAGCAGCAGTGGGGGCTTTCTGGAGCGGAAAAGCCAGGAATATCTGGTGCGAAACCTCGCGCGTACAGCCGATCCGCTCCAGATAGGGGCCACGGTGGTGGCCATGCGGGAGGGCGTGCCCATTCGCCTGGATCAAGTGGCAACGGTGGCGCGCGGGCGCGGTCTGATGCGGGGGGACGCGGGAGTCAATGGAAAAGCGGCGGTGATCCTATCGATTCAGAAGCAGCCGGGGGCCGACACCCTGGGGCTGACGACCGCAGTGGAGAAGGCCTTGGCCGAGCTGGGTCCGGCTCTGGGCAAAGGGGTAGAGGTAACTCCCCTTTTTCGGCAGGCCGACTTTATCACGGCGGCCATCAACAACGTGGAGGAGGCCCTTGGGGAGGGGGTGATCCTGGTGGTGCTGATCCTCCTGATCTTCCTCCTGAACCTGCGGACCACCGCGATCACCCTCACGGCGATCCCGCTCTCTTTTGTTGTGAGCGCACTGGTACTTAAGAGCATGGGGATGTCGGTAAACACGATGACCTTGGGGGGGCTGGCGGTGGCCATCGGGGAGCTGGTGGACGACGCCATCGTGGACGTGGAGAATGTCACGCGTCGTCTGCGCGAAAATGCATGCCTGCAACAACCCCGTCCGATTGCGCAGGTGGTTTTTGAAGCCAGCCGCGAGGTGCGCAACTCGATTGTGTATTCGACATTGTTGGTGGCGTTGGTTTTTGTGCCGCTCTTCTCTCTCTCTGGAATCGAAGGCCGCCTTTTTGCACCTTTGGGCGTGGCCTACATCACCGCGATTCTGGCCTCGATGGCCGTGTCGCTGACGGTGACCCCGGCCCTGTGCTGCTGGCTGTTTGGGGGGCCCTTTCCAAAGAAGATGGAGATGGACGGTGTCCTGGTCCGCCACCTGAAGCGGCTGGACCGGAAACTTCTCAGCTTCTTCCTACCCCGTCCTCGTTTAGTAATCCAGACTACCTTATTGCTGGTGGGGCTGGCGGCGGCCTCGGTCCCCCTCCTGGGAAGTAGCTTTCTCCCCAGCTTCTACGAAGGCACCGCCACCCTGAGTCTCCAGGCTGCGCCAGGCACCAGCCTGGGCGAGTCGAATCGTCTGGGCCGCCTCGCCGAGCTGCAGCTGCTGCAGATCCCGGAAGTGGCCAGCGTGGGGCGTCGCACCGGCCGTGCCGAGCAGGACGAACATGCCGAGGGAGTCCACTCCACCGAAATCGATGTGGACTTTAAGCCAGATGGGCGCCCTCGTACAGAAGTGTTGGCCGAGATTCGGCAGCGCTTGGGCAGCCTGCCGGGTCTGAGCCTGACTGTGGGGCAGCCCATCTCCCATCGCCTGGATCACCTGCTCTCCGGCGTGCGTGCGGCCATCGCCGTGAAGCTCTTTGGGACTGAGCTGGGGGGCCTGCGCGAGGCGGCCGGGCGGATTGCGCTGGCCATGCGTCCGATTCCCGGAATGGTGGATGTTAGCGTAGAACCTCAGGTATTGGTGCCGCAATTGCAGGTGGAGGTGCGTCGGGAGGAGGCGCTGCGCTACGGCATCCAACCCGGCCTGCTCAGCGCAGAGCTGGGGGCGGCCTTGGGGGGTAGCCACGTCGGGCAGGTTCTGGATGGGGTCCGTCGCCTGGATCTGGTGGTGCGCTATGCAGCGCACTGGCGGGAAGATCCCAGCCTTCTTGCAGTTACGCCCATCGTGCTTCCCGACGGACGGGCCGTGCCGATCGGGAATGTGGCGGAGCTGAGGCTGGGCAGCGGTCCCAACCAGATTTTTCATGAAAATGCGCAGCGAAGGGTGGTTGTCTCTGCAAACACAGCGGACCGGGATGTGGGCAGCGTGGTGCAAGAGCTACGGGAGGTGCTGAAAAATGTAGATCTTCCCGAGGGATCCTGGATCCATATCGATGGTAGCTTCGAGAGCCAGCAGGCGGCAAGCCGTCGGATTGGGCTGCTCTCGTTGCTCTCCTTGGCGGGTATGTACACCCTGTTGTATGCCCATTTTCGCAGCCATGTCTTGACGCTGCAAGTGCTGCTGAACCTGCCTTTGGCGCTGGTGGGCGCAGTTGCGGCGATCTGGATCTCCGGTCAGCCGCTCTCCGTCGCAACCCTGGTGGGTTTTATCACCCTTTGCGGCATTGCAAGTCGCAATACCATCCTGATGATCTCGCACTACCTTCACCTCGCTGCGGAGGAGGGGGAGCCCTTCGGCCCGGAGCTGGTCATCCGGGGCTCGCTGGAGCGCCTGGTGCCGGTGCTGATGACCGCGCTCTGCGCCGGGTTGGGCCTGGTCCCGCTGGCGCTGGCGGGAGGGGAGGCGGGAAAGGAGATCCTGGCCCCAGTGGCCCAGGTGATCCTGGGGGGGCTGATCTCCTCCACCCTCCTGGATCTTTTTGTCACACCAACGATTTTTTATCACTACGGTCGGGCAGCGCTGGAGGCGACCTTGAAGCGTCGCCCGGATCTGGTCGCCGAACCGGCCCTTTAAGCGAGGTACATCATGCAGATCCTGCTTCTCCTCCTTGCCTGTGGCGGCTCCACTCCTCCACCCATTACTCCTGAAAAATCAGCCGCCCCTCCTGAAAAAATGTCCGGGGATGCGGTGGGCCACGACCACGGAGATGCGGCGGCGCACGGCCACGGTGCAAAACATGGCGGAATCCAGAAGGAGCTGGAGGGGCTGCATGTGGAGGGTCTGGCGATGGCCAGCGGGGTGATGTTCTGGCCCAGCGACCCGGATGCAAAGGCGCTCCCCATTCAGGGTTTCAGCGGAAATGCGGTGATCAAAGGACCTTCTGGCGTCGAAAAAGTGGAGCTGGTGCCAATGGGAGACCACCTCCATGCGCCCGCGAAGCTGGAGCAGGGGCAGCCCGCAACCATCGTGCTCACCCTGAGCCGCGATGGCAAAGCCCAAAGTATCACCTTTGAGATTGAGGCTGTCGGTCTCGCAACGCATGATCACACGTCTCTCCATGGGGGAGCGGTGAGCATGTGGGGGGACTTCCACGTCGAGTACCTTGCCAAAGACGACGTCTTTCAGTTCTGGGTCACCGATGCCAAACGGGAAAAGGTTACGATGCCACTCTCGGGAAAACTCCGGGATGGCGATCAGGAGCTTCCCCTTCGCTTTGACGCCGGCAGCGCATTGCTCTCGGCCACCGCGCCGGGTGCGGGTGCACGACCGGTGACGGTGGAGATCCAGGCGGGGGAGGCAAATTTTTCGTTGGGTTTTAACGCGACGAAATAGGCTGGGTGGTGGGGGTGCGCAGGTCAACCGGCGGCAAGGTCGGGCGGGGCTTGACCTTCCCGTCCAGCGCATCGCTCAGGTAGAGGAAAAAGGAGGAGGGTCGCCGCGCTACTCCCAGTTCTTTGGACAAAAGATCCTCGCGTTCCTCCAGCGGGATCCATCCCCCCAGGAGCGGAATTTTCAGCTCAGGCAGCTCAAAATTACCGGTGAGCAGGTCGTCGCGTACCCGACGGTAGTCCATGCCGGGGGCGGTGCAGGGAACCTGGCTCCAGGCACGCACCATGGCGCAGCCGTGTTGGGCCTGCCCCATGTCGGTGGCGATCACAATACTTTCGAAGCCGTGCTTTTCGGCAATATTCAGGGACCAGGCGATGTTCTGGTCCGTGTGCATCGCATCGCGCTCCCGAAGAATCCGCTCTGCGGGAATTCCCATGGCGATCAGGGCCTCCGCCATCACATCCGCCTCTACCACGGGGTTGTATACGGCTGCACCCGAGGTGATCACATGGGAGAAAAGCCCCTGTTCCCAAAGACGCATCACCCAGGCAACCCGACGTTGTTGGCAGTGAGAGATACGCCCATCCGACAACGCCGGGCAGCCCGGAACGATGGCGACGGTGGAGGGGGAGGAGGCGAGGGCGGACAGGATGGGGAGCAGGAACATACCCTCATCATAGGCCCTGATCAGATCCTCGTCAATAGCTATTCATTATCTATTCAGAATATCTTCAACCCCGACTCAATCAGGGTGCAACCACCTGGGGGGTCTCAGAAACCTCCTCCGGCTTGGACATCCGGTAGAGGAACCGTTGGTGGGCCAAAATCGCGTGGAAGACCGTAGGATAGTAGAAGTAGGGTACCCCGAACTCCTCGCAGGTTTTCCGTACGATCGGAGCTACCTTCTCCAGCTGGCTGTAGCTGAGCGTGGGGAAGAGGTGGTGCTCCAACTGGTAGCCCAGGCCTCCAAAAAATGTGGTTGGAAGCCAATGACCAT
>CAITDR010000504.1 GCA_903891165.1 uncultured Pseudomonadota bacterium | reverse complement strand
CGGCGGCGCCGGTGGTGGGGCAATTGGTCAGCGACCGCTACATCTGGTCGGCGCCGTTGGACTCCGGGGAGCAGCTGAACGAGGAAGAGGGTCTTGTTTACACCACTTTTCCGTCGAAGCTCGTGGAGGAGATCAACCCGCTGCGTCCGGATGCAGACTGGTTGTTGGCTCAGCCCCTGGGCTATCAGGTGCGACGCTGGGGGCCGCTGGCCCACCCCCTTCGTCGGGATGAGACACAGGTTCGGATATGGGAAAAATTATGGAAAGACCAAAATTTTTCTGCAATTTACCTCAACGGTGCCGATCAGATCTCTCACCTCTACTGGCCCTTTGTGGATCCGCCCACCGCCGCCCGGATTCGTCGGGAGCCAGAAGCACGCGCCGCCGCCGTGGCGCGGGCCGCGGGCAGCCGGCGGGTCATCCCTTTTGCCGAGGGTCTGGATCCCGCCGCCTGGGAGGAGGCGGCGCGAACGGTGCCCGACTACTACCGCTACCTGGACGGGGTGCTCGGAAGGGTGATGGCAAAAATCGGCGAAGATACAACGTTGATCCTTTGCTCCGATCACGGATTTTCCGCCTCCACCCGCGAGCCGCTGACCGTGGGCTCCCACCGGGCGGTGGGGGTGCTCTTGGCCTGGGGCAAGGCGGTGCGACCCGGCAGCTATGGTGCGTTGGAGCTGGTGGATTTTGCACCCACCGTCTACGCATTGCTGGGACTTCCTGCCGCCGCCGACATGCCCGGGAAGTTGTGGGCGCAGCTATTTTCGGTAGAGGAACGTGCAAGAATTCCAAGCTATAAACGCCAGGTAGCCCCCGTCGGTGCCGGGGCCAACGACGCGAAGCTGCGGCAGCAGCTGGAGGCTCTGGGCTACCTGACCGTGCCCGGCGAGGAGGAGATCGGGGCCAGTCGCCAAGAACGGTGACGGACTTGAAACGGAATGTGATCGTTTTCGGCAAGAGGTGATACTGGTACACAGGCACCCATGATCCTCCTCCTGTTGCTCTCCTGTACTCCCTCCCCTGAAAAGTCGGCTGCTGAGCTTTGTACGGAGGCGGGCTACGCCACGGTGCTGACCTGGTACGCGGATGATGATGGGGATGGCTATGGGGATGCTGCCCGCCCCAAACAGACATGCCTGCCGCCGGAAGGCTGGGTGCTCGCGGCGCAGGACTGCGATCCGCAGGAGGCGGCGATCAACCCCGCCGCTCCCGAGCGCTGCAACGACCGGGACGATGACTGCGACGGTGCCATCGACGAGGATTTTGATCAGGATGGAGATGGATTTACCAGCATTGCGTGTACCGGTGGAGATTGCGACGACAACGACGGCTGGGTACATCCGGGCATCCTCGACTCTTGTGGGGATGGTGTAGACGCGGACTGCGACGGTCAGGAGCTGGCGTGCGGCGTCTATCACTCTCTTTCCGAGGCTGAGAGCAAGATCCACTCCGATCGACCCGCCTATCAGGCCGGGGATCTCCTGGACCTGGGCGACCCCAATGGCGATGGTCAACTCGATGTACTCTTGTCCACCTTGAGCGCGGAAAACCTCGCCGGAGGGGCCTACCTGCTGCCGGGACCGCAGACCAGCGGGACAACGATGGAAGAAGCCGGCTATCGCCTGCAGGGAGAGGAGCGCGGTGCCGGGGCCGGCCGCTCGATGATGTTGGGGGACATAAACGGCGACGGCATCGAAGATGTGGGCATTGGCTCGCCCTTTGGGGCAAGCTGTGCCGAGTGGGTGATGTTTGGGCCCGTGAGCGGCGACCGGGGTCTGGGAGATGCCGACCTGGTCTTCACCTCCACCGCCGAAGGTTTCTGTGGGCATGGCAGCGATCTGGTCGATGCCAACGGCGATGGCGTAGACGACGCGGTGATTGGCGCCTATGCCGATGGGAGTGGGGGTTTTGAGGCCGGTGTAGTCTTTGTAAAGTACGGCCCGGTGGGCGGTGGTGCGGTGGATCTGAAGAACGAGGCCGAGGCCAAGCTGGTGGGGGAGACCCCCTCAGCCTGGACCGGGCGGGTGGTGCGCGGTGCCCCCGATCTGGATGGCGATGGGCT
>CAITDR010000503.1 GCA_903891165.1 uncultured Pseudomonadota bacterium | reverse complement strand
TCGCCAAGTATGGCCGCCTGGACATTTTGGTTAACAATGGTGGAGGGCAGTTTTTGGCCCCCGCACACACCATCTCCCCGCGCGGCTGGGATGCGGTGATCCAGACCAACCTGACCGGCACCTGGAACCTGACCCGCGCCGTGGCCGACCGCTGGATGCTGGAAAATGGTGGTTCTATCATCAATATCACCATGCTCACCGTCCGGGGTTTTCCGGGAATGGCGCACTCCGTCTCCGCCCGCGCGGGTGTGGAAGCGCTCACCCGTACGCTTGCGGTGGAGTGGGCATCCAAAAACATCCGGATCAACGCCATTCAACCCGGTCTGATCGCATCCAGCGGCCTGAACAACTACCCCGACGGCGCCAACCTCGCCCGCGGCCTCCAGAGCCAGGTGCCCATGAAGCGCCTGGGACGGGTGGAGGACATCTCCCGGATGGTGGCCTATCTGGCCGGTCCGGGCGGCGAGTATATCACTGGTCAAACCTTTATTATTGACGGCGGGCGCACACTCTGGGGAGACGGCTTCCCCATCGACGACCCCGATCCCCTGCCCGAAGTGGTGATCCCCAAGGAGCCCTGGGAGGATTAGGGAACAACCACCTCGATTTCTATCTCGTCGCTGCCTTCCTCCGCGTCGGCGTCCCACACATCGAGGCGAAGCCGGTGCAAGCCGGGGCTGAGGATCAGCGCGGCAGCCACACGGCCTTCAGCGTCGGCGGTGCTCTCCTCCAGCGCACCGTCTACATCGCTGGACCAGCGCAAAAGCAGCTCCGGCGGCTCGCTTTGGTCATCGGCCACCACCGCCTCGGCCGCCACCTCGGCCCCCGTCTGGGCCCCGTCGGCTGGCGCCAGGATCACCACCTCCGGTGGGCTATTGTACCGACAGATCGCCACATCTGACCCCTGCCCGCCACAGGCATCCCCTCCACTTCCGCATGCCAACCACAGCAGCATCCCCATTTTGCCTCCCATCGACCAGTCTGTAGCCTGACGTACAGGGTCCGACCACTTCCCACCCGCCAAAGCGTGTGTATTCTCGTCGCTCACAAGGAAAAAGCCATGTACAGCCTGCTTCTGCTCTTCGCCTGCAACTCCCAGGACATCCCCCAGGCGGCCAAGGGCCAGATGTTCGACCGCACCGGCGGACTCGCCCTGTTTATGGGCGGCAAAGGTTTTGATGGCCCGGTACTCGGGCCCGGCACCTACTTCACGGGGATCTACGACGAGATCCGCATGGTAGATTGCGGCGTCACCTCGATGAAAGAGCCGATGACCGCGCTGACCAAGGACGGTGTGCAGTTCGGAATGGACATCTACGTGCGCTACCGCGCCAACTGTGCCGACGACAAGGTGGTCCAGATGCTTCAAACGGTGACCCCCGCGGCAGGCAGCGGCGTCATCAGCAGCGAGCAGCTCTACGGAACCTTTATTCGTGGTGCCCTGGGCGAAGCGGTACGGGAAAACGTCTCTCCTCGCAATGCCAACGACCTGAACAACGAACGGGAGGCCGTGTTGGAGGGCATCCGGACCCGCTTTATGGCCATCCTCGCTTCCCGCGAGCAGAATTTTGTTATGGTGGACGAACTCAACCTCTCCAACATGGACTTTCCCGAGGAGATGGATCACGCCAACACCGAACGTGCCGTCCAGGCCGTCCTGAAGGACAAGGCCATCGCCGAGCGCGAAAAGGTCACCGCAGAGATCGAGACCGCCGAGAGCAAACGCCAGCTCGCCCAGAAAGAAGGCCAGGTAGAAGCAGCCAAGATCGAGGAGATCGGCCGCGCCCTGGCCGCCAACCCCGCCTTCCTCCAGTACGACTTGCAGCAGAAGATGCCCAGCATCTACGAAAAAGCAGGTGCTTCCGGCAACATGGTGATCGCGGCACCTTCTCCCGAAGTGCTGATCCAGAAGAAGTAGCCCCTATCGACACGATATATTCCGCGGCGGAATATATCGGAACGGTGGTCGGAGGAGGAGGCGGCGCTCCGGCGTCTCTGCTGCCTACTCCCACTCAATCGTGGCGGGCGGCTTTGTGGAGACGTCGTAGGTCACCCGGTTGATGCCCCGGACTTCGTTGATGATCCGGGTCGCAATGCGGGTGAGCACGGGCACCGGAATGTCCGCCACCTCCGCGGTCATTCCGTCCAGCGAGTGGACGGCGCGGATCGCACAGACCTCCTCGTAGGTGCGGCTGTCGCCCATCACCCCTACCGAGCGCACGGGCAAGAGCACCGCAAAACTCTGCCAGAGACGCCGATAGAGCGCCAGAGGCCGCAGCTCCTCGTCCACTATACGGTCGGCCGCCCGCAGGGCCTCCAGGCGCGGCGCGGTGAGGTCGCCCAGGCAGCGCACGGCCAGACCGGGACCGGGGAAGGGCTGGCGGTTCAGGCGACGCTCGGGAAGGCCCAGCTCCCGCCCCAGGGCCCGCACCTCGTCCTTAAAAAGCTCCCGGAGCGGCTCGATCAGCTTCATGTTCATATGCTCGGGAAGCCCGCCGACGTTGTGGTGGCTCTTGATGGTCACCGAGGGGCCGCGGAAGCTCACCGACTCGATCACGTCGGGATAGAGGGTGCCCTGGGCCAGCCACTGAACGCCATCCAATCTCTTGGCTTCCACCTCGAAGATCCGGATAAAGGTCTCCCCGATAATCTTACGCTTCCGCTCGGGATCATGGACCCCGGCCAGGGCATCCAGGAAGCGATCCGCAGCATCTACCACGGTAAGATCAAAATCCGAAAAATCTTCGCGCACCTCCTCGCGCTCGCCGGTGCGCAGCAGCCCATTGTCTACAAAGACGCAGTGCAGACGGTCGCCGATGGCTTTTTGTAGGATTGCCGCCGTTACTGCGGAGTCCACACCACCGGAGAGCGCACAGATCACATGGTCCTGGCCCACCCGGTTGCGGATGGCCTCCACCGCCTCGGCCACGTGGTTGCGCATACTCCAGTCGCCGGTGGTGGCACAGATCCGCAGGAAGTTCTTGAGGATTTCGGTCCCATGGGCGGTGTGGACCACCTCGGGATGGAACTGAAGGCCCCAGAAGCGCCGCACTGGATCGGCAAAGGCCGCCACCGGGCAGGTGCTGGAGCGGAGAAGCGGCGAAAATCCAGGAGGAAGAACATGAACCTGGTCGCCGTGGCTCATCCACACGCCGAAGCGCTCCGGAATGCCCTCCAAAAGCGGATCCGCGGCGAGCTTCTCGACATGCGCCGCCCCATATTCGCGATGGGCCGCCCCCTTCACCTCCCCGCCGAGACGGTGGGCCAAGATCTGCATCCCATAGCAGATACCCAACACCGGAACACCCAGGTCCAACCAGGCATTGTCGAAGGGAGGTGCATCGGCATCATAGACCGAGGATGGCCCACCGGAGAGGATGATCCCCTTCAGGCGCTCAGGGCGCTGAATTTTACCGTTGCAGGGCAGAATCTCACAATAAACACCCTGCTCGCGCACCCGACGGGCGATGAGCTGGGTGTACTGGGAGCCGAAGTCGAGGATGAGGACGATCTCGTGGGCGCTCATGGGCCGGGGGCTTATCCCCTTTTCCCGGAGCCGGGTACCCGAACTATTCCGCTTGTTCGGGCAGCAGGCGACGACGCCATGCCTCCCGGGCAGCCGCCTTCCGGGGATCCAGACCCAGGAGCTGCGCCGCCACCCACGTCGCGCGCTGAGCCAGCGCCAGTGCCGCTACCGAACCACGCGGACCTTCGGCAAGGCGGAGGCCCAGAACACCCTGCCCGGCCCGACGCAGGTGCTCCCGCGCACGGACGAGAGGCTCGGAGTCGGCACCGCGCTGCGACCAGAGGGTATAGAGTCGGTCCCGCGCGCCTCCTCCTCCCTCAGAAAGCTCGTCTTCATCGCCCAGAAAGCCTGCCCGGCTGTGGAGGGAAAGCGGACGACGACGCCCGGCGATGGTCGGCACTTCGTTGAGCACGGCGCCCATACTTCTTGCCACCTGCGTCGCCACCCCAAACAGTTCGGTGTCAGGAACAAGGTGAATCTGTCCGCCTCTCCCCTCCCCTTCCGGGCGAAGGAGTAGGGAGAGCGTGGCCCCCCAAAGCAGGGCAGGGTTGTCCGCCAGGGCAGCCTTGAGGCAGGCGCTGCGCACCCCCTCCTCAGCCTCCTGGAGCTCCCCTAGCTCGGCCCCCGACCAGGCAGCAAGCAGCAGGGTGACCGAACTCAGGCCACCAAAGCGACCATCGCCCGTATCCTCCAGCCACCACCCTCCCGGAGGTGCATCGGATTTTGAACTACACACCAGTACAGGAATCCCGGCCGCATCGGCCTGTTCTGCATAGCGATCCGCCCAATCCGGCCCCTCTAAAAGCACCAGCATCTTCCCTTTTTCGGGAAGCGCCGCGCCCGGAGTGCTGATCTGCTCGACCTTGCTTCCCAGGCTGGAGGCCCGACGAAGGGCGGAGGGGCTCCCGACCAGAACGAGGCGGTCGCCCCGCTCCCGGAGCTGGGGAAGAAGCTCCCGAAGTGGCTGGCGATCCGGTGGGCGTAGCTCCTCCGGATCCAGCTCCACCTCTTTGATGCGCGGGAGAAGTGCGCCCGGATGCCGGAGCACCGCCAGCTCGGGAAGATCCCGAATCAGCGGTGCAATTTCAAGCTGGACATCCATCAGTGACCGACGATGTCGGTCTCCATGGCGGCCAGGGCCAGTACCAGACTGTCGGCGGGAAGGCCCCCGTTGAAGGTACCCGAAGTGTAGGGCACCCCGAGGGTGTCAAAGGCGGACAGCAGATCTTCCACCATGTAGCCGAACTCTTCGCTGGTGATGCCCATTCCCGTATGCGCGGTGACCATGTCCAGACCGGAGTAGACACAGTAGCCGCCCGTCGCCTCGCAGACCTGCTCGACCAAAAGCCCATTGAGACGGGCGATGTCGGTGGTTGCAAAGCGGGCATTGATCCGGGAATCTGCGGCCACATTCACCAGGAATTCGTCGATCACTGCCTGCACAGCGGCATGGCCACCCAGCTGGTTGAAGAGCACGGTGCTGCCGGTGGCATCGGTGACGATGTCCTGCTGCATCGAAGCGAGCGCCAGAACCAGCTGATCGGCGGGAAGACCACCAGAGAAGTCCGCCGTGTAAGGCACGCCCAGGTTGTCGAAGCTCTGGAGAAGATCCTCCACCATATTGCCAAACTGAGCGTCGGTGATCGCCATGTTCGCATGTACGGTAACCATGTCGCCACCACTGTACACACAGTAGCCGCCCGTCGCCTCGCAGATCTGCTCGACCAGGAGGTCCTCCAGGCGCGCCAGATCGGTGTTGGCAAACATCCAGTTGATGCGGTCGTCGGCACCCACATTGCCCACGAAGTCGGTCACCACGGCGTTGACTGCAGGGTAGCCGCCCAGCTGGTTGAAGAGCACGGTGTTCCCGCCCGCATCGGTCACAATATCTGGGTACATCGTGGCCAAAGCCAGAACAAGCTGGTCCGCCGGAAGGCCACCGGAGAAGTCCGCGGTGTAGGGCACACCGAGGTGGTCGAAGGCGAGGAGAAGATCGACGACCAAGGCGCCAAACTGGTCATCGGTCACCGCCATACCTGCATGGACATCC
>CAITDR010000502.1 GCA_903891165.1 uncultured Pseudomonadota bacterium | reverse complement strand
GCCCCGCGGGTGGAGCCGTAGCCGTCGCCATCGGCGTCCCGGTAGTAGGTGGTTTTTCCGGCGGTGGCGGCGCTGCTGTCGTTGTTGTCGGCGAGGCCGTCGCAGTCTTCGTCGGTGTTGAGGCTGTCGCAGACTTCCGGGGCAGCGGGGTTGATGGCGGCGACGTTGTCGTTGCAGTCGGTGGAGGAAGCGGCGGTGCCGGAGGGTGCATCACAATACAATGCACCGGTGGTGGATCCGTAGCCGTCGCCGTCGGCGTCCAGGTAGTAGGTGGTTTTTCCGGAGGAGGACGCGCTGCTGTCGTTATTGTCGGCCAGCCCGTCGCAGTCCTCGTCGGTATTGAGGCTGTCGCAGACTTCCTGAGCGGCGGGGTTGATGGCAGCGACGCTGTCGTTGCAGTCGGTAGAATCAGCGGCGGAGCCGGAGGGTGCATCACAATATAATGCACCGGTGGTGGAGCCGTAGCCGTCGCCATCCACATCACGGTAGTAGGTGGTTTTTCCGGCGGCGGCAGCACTGCTGTCGTTGTTGTCGGCGAGGCCATCGCAGTCTTCGTCGGTGTTCAGACCGTCACAGACCTCTTGAGCAGCGGGGTTGATGGCGGTGGCGCTGTCGTTGCAGTCGGTGGAGTCCGCGATGTAGCCCGCGGGTTGTGCGCAGGCAGAAAGGGAGGCTTGCGCGTCGCCATAGCCATCCATGTCGGCGTCGGCATACCAGGTCTGATAGTTGACCTCCGATGCGCCATCTGCGGTCCCATCGCAGTTGTCGTCGATCCCGTTGCACAGCTCTGGTGCGCCCGGCTGCACGGCTGCGTTCCCGTCGTCGCAGTCAATGCAGGCTGCAAAACCGTCCGAATCCCCATCCACAAAGGCGACCACCCCGTCACAGTTGTAGTCGGCCGGATCGGTGCAGTCGGACTCCGCTGCGCCCGGATGGAACAAGATGTCCCCGTCGTCACAGTCGGTCCCATCGGCCACATAGCCAGCAGGCTGGGCACAGGTGGAGCGGGCCCCCGCCGCGTCCCCGTAGCCATCGCCGTCGCTGTCGGGGTACCAGGTCTGATAGGCGACCTCAGAGCTGCCATCCGCCGTACCGTCGCAGTTGTCGTCGATCCCGTTGCACAGCTCTGTTGCACCGGGTCGCACCGCGGCGCTTCCGTCATCGCAGTCTTCGCAGGCGGCGTAGCCGTCGTTGTCCGCGTCTACATAGGCGGCAACGCCGTCACAGTTGTAGTCGGCGGGATCGGTGCAATCGAGCTCCGCTGCGCCGGGATGGAACAGCGCGTCCCCGTCGTCGCAGTCCGTCCCGTCGATCACATAGCCTGCGGGTGCCGCACAGGAGATCACCATCTCCGCCGGGTCGCCGTAGCCGTCGTTGTCCGCGTCGAGGTACCAATTCCCCTGCCCTGCCGCGTCCGTCCCGTCGGTACTCCCATCACAGTTGTCGTCGATCCCGTTGCACAGCTCTGCTGCCGCCGGATTTACCGCCGCCACACTATCGTCGCAATCCTCGCAGGCCGGGTAGCCATCACCATCGCTGTCCGCAAAGCCGGTGCTACCGTCACAATTGTAGTCCGCCGGATCGGTGCAGTCCGTCTCGGGTGCCCCCGGATGAAACAGGGGATCTCCGTCGTCACAGTCGGTTCCATCGGCCACATGGCCGGTTGGCTGCTCACAGGCCCAAAGCCCCCCCGCTCCACCCCCGTAGCCGTCCCCGTCGAGATCCACATACCAGTCTTGATAGGCGATCTCCTCCTCCCCATCCGCCGTGCCATCACAGTTGTCGTCGATCCCGTTGCACAGCTCCTCCATGGCCGGGTTCACCGCTTCGCTGTTGTCGTCGCAGTCCACACAGGCGGCCCAACCGTCCCCGTCCACATCTGCGTACACCACCACCCCGTCGCAGTTGTAGTCGGCGGGATCCTCACAGTCCTCCTCGGCTGCGCCGGGGTTGAAGGCTGCATCTCCGTCGTCACAGTCCGTCCCTTCGGCCGCATAGCCGTCGGGCTGTGTGCAGGCCGACTCCGTGGGCGCACCCCCGTCCCCAAAGCCGTCCCCGTCGGTATCCGGGTACCAGTCCAGCTTCAGACCCTCGTCTGTCCCCCCGTCACAATTATTGTCCACCCCATCGCAGACCTCGGTGGTCCCTGGGTTTACCCCGGCCGCCGCGTCGTCGCAGTCCCCGTCTTCCGGTGTATAGCCGTCGCCGTCCACATCAAAAAGGGAAATGTCCACCGAGTCATCGGCGGGCTTTTCGGTATCCTTGGTCTGGACACCTGGACAGCCAACGAGGAAGGTAAGCCAGCCGATGAGACGCATCAAAAACCTCCGCCGAGGTGCCCTATCACAGCGATGGCCGGTTCCCCACCCCCGTCTCGAATTGTCTGCACGCCGGGTAAGCGCGGAGACAAAGGGCCATTGCGAGCAAATATTCGTTACGACGTGACTCTGATCAGAGTCACTATTCCCGCCCTCCCCGGTGTGTAGCTTAAAAAAGAGGTGATACATGATCAACGTCCTCCTCCTCTCCCTGGCTTGTACTGGCGCATCCGACTCCGAAAAACCAGACAGCACGCCCGAAAGTAACTATTTCCACATCGGCGACGGGCCTGCCGGTCTGGTGCGAATGGTGAATACCTGCGCCCCCAACGACGGCTCGGCTGTGGAATTCCAGATCGGTCTGGCCGAGGCCAGCTGTACGGCGGACTGGACCTCCGATGCCACCCTGCGCATCGACGTGGACGGCCCTTTTACGGGCCTGGATCCCGGATCCTACACCGCTTGGGGCATCTGGTTTGACCCCGACGGGGACGGGGCCCCGGTGGACGGTGCGGCGGGGGGCGTGGTGATCACGCGGGTAGAGGGAGATTTTTACGAGGGCTCGTACAGTTTCACCGGCGGCGGACAGACCTACACCGGGGAATTCGGGGCACTGCACTGCTATGGGGATGTGCTCTGTGGCTAGCTACTGCCCACTCGCCATCACATACAGCCCACCACAATACTGGTAGCCCTGGCCGCTCCACTCCGTGGCGGTAATCAGCAGGTCCAAGGCGCCATCTCCGGTGACTTCGGCAGCGGCCACGGCCGCTCCCGCGTAGTTGCTGCGGGCGCCGCCCGTAAAAGTGGCGTCCGCATAGCTGATGTCGATGCTGCCGGATCCTCCAGGTCCATAGACCACATAGGCCGCACCACGATAGCTGTCATAGTAGCGGGCGCCCGTGGAAAGATCTGCGTAGCCATCCGCGTTCAGGTCGCCGACAGCGGAGAGCGCAGTGCCCAGGGTACTGCCGGGCTCGCCGATGTATTTGACCGCCGCCAAGATTCCGATATCGCCGTCCACAAAGGGACCGTTCAGCAGATAGACCGCACCCGCAGCCACCCCGCCGTCCGCATCCGCGGTGGCCGCGATGGCCAGATCGCCGTAGCCATCGCCATTGGTGTCGCCCAGGCTGGCGACACTGGCGGCCATATGATCGGTGTAGGTACTGCCCAAAAGCTCTGCATCGGCATTGGAGAGAGCGGTTTCGCCTGCGGCCGGGTTGGTGATCACCCAGACGGCCCCGTGGGTAACCGGACCGTAGAGGGTGCCCACCACCACATCCGGAAGGCCGTCGCCGTCGAGATCCTGGCCTCCATCCAAGACATAGCCCGCATAGTCGGAGCCGGATCCCGAAAAACTGCTGCGGGCGTCGTCGGGGCTGATGGTTCCTTGGGCCAGGGGCCCCGCAAAAAGGTAGGCCACCCCCGCACCCTGGGCGGCGTTGGGTGCGCTGACCAGCAGGTCGCGGTTGCCGTCGCCATCCACGTCGCCCGCAGTGGCGACGGCGGAGCCAAAAAGGGAGAGCAAATCACTGGAAATGATGGTGTCGGCATCGTCTACCGTGTGGTTGCCCGTTCGATCGGCGGAGACCAGCCAGACCTCGCCGGAGCGGTCGCTGCCCAGGAGCAGATCGGAGACACCGTCGCCGCTGACGTCCCCCACTCCGGCCAGAAAGCGACCTGCATTGGTATATTCTACGGCACCCTGCCAACTTGCGGTGGCGATGGCCCCCACCGAGGTGGAGCCGGAGAGTGCCGCGCCGCTCAAAATCCAGGTTTTTCCTGCGGAGAGGGATGCCTGATAGGCACTGACGGCCACCTCGTCCAACCCGTCGCCATCCACATCGCCCAGGCCCACGACCATGTCGCCCGCCTGGTCCCGATTATTGTCACCACGCGCAAAAGCACTGGCGTCGGTGCCCAGATCATAGCTGCCTGCCCAGCCGCAGGCGGCGTCTACGCCGTCGCAGTTGTTGTCGATGCCATCGTCGCAGACCTCTGCTTCGTCCGGGTTGATGCTGATGTTCTCATCGTCACAGTCTTCGTAGTTGGTCGCCCCGTTTGCGGGCTGGGTGCAGCTGCGGAGGGTGGTGTCGTAGATGCCAAAGCCGTCCCCATCCATGTCCGCGTACCAGGCGATGGCGTCCAGCGCGTCTTCGTCGATGAGGCCGTTGCAGTTTTGATCCACACCGTCGCAAAGCTCGTCCGCTCCGGGCGCAATATGATCGTTCGAGTCGTCGCAGTCGTTGGCCGAGGTGACAAAAGCCTCCGGCTTGTTGCAGGCGATTGTGGGGGTGCCATCCTGCTGCCCGAAGCCGTCTTCGTCGGCATCGGGGTACCAGGGGCTGCCCAGGTCGGCGTCGGCATTTCCGTCGCAATTCTGATCCACGTCGTCGCAGGCTTCGGTGGCCTCAGGCGAAATATCCGGGTCTTCGTCGTTGCAGTCGCCGGCTTTTCCGGCAAAACCATCCTCGGGCGCACAGAGCAGCGTGGGGGAATTGTCGTCTCCGTAGCCGTCGCCATCCCCATCCAGCCAGGCTGAGACAGTTGCAGCTCCGATGTTGGGATCGGCATCGTCGCAGTCCTGCATGACGACGACACCGTCGTTATCGGCGTCACCTTTGGTGCCGGTCTCGTCGTCAGGGGTGCAGGCGGCCAGAAGGAGGAGCTGAAGCATGGGGCTTTCCGGGGAGTGTCCAGGAAGTGTAGCCTGCCGATCAGAACGTTGGGGGCGGGTTGTCAGCTTTTGTCGCAGTGCCCACGCAGCGAAAAGCAAAAAAGCGTGACTCTATCATGAGTCACGCTCTTTTCTGTTCCTTGAAGATGCCAAACAACCAATGCCCGTCGGAAGAGGGGGGATGCCAGATCGCCTCCCCCCCCCCACCTACCTGCAGGCTTCCCCTTCCGGCGGTGCGGGAAACAGGTTCAAAGCCGGTCAGGGCTGGTAGCGGCCCACCACCATCGGCCGGGTGTTGGATCCATAGTAGGTGGAGCCACGCGAAGTACTCCAGGAGTAACCTTCGATTCCGCCGCTGCTGTTGGCATACAGCCGCAGGATTCCTTCGCCCACCCCAGTGTCGTCCTGGCTGGAGGCGGAAAGATACCGCGTATCCAAAGATCCATGAGGCGAATTTGCCGAATCAATCACCGCGATCTCGTATTGGGTGGTTCCCGCCACCAGGGGCGCGGTTGCGACACGCGCCGTCGCATAGGACGATGCGATCATCACGTGACCCGAAGTCGAACAGCTGCTGCCGCTGTTACCACAGGTGGTATTCGCACACTGGTAGGAGTACACCAGGATGTCACCCGGTACAATATCCGAAATTTTTGTAATTTCAGTGAAGTGATTTTCGGCCTGGATATTGTCGTACCAGGCCTGGGCGATCGGGCGACTGCACCCCATCCAGCTCTTCATGCTGAGCGTGGGATAGGCCGCGGACATGATCGTGTTCGCCAAGCCCGAGCAGTTCGCCGATACCGAGGCCGTACTCCCGTTTTCTTCCCATTCAATCACCGGGACCCCCGAGGCATATACGTTGTTGCCCGGCAGCACCGTGTCCACCAGATCTTCCGCGAGCTGCAGGTGATCGGAGGCGAAGACAAAAGAAGCTACAAACACCAAAAGCATGGATTTACATTCCGTAATGTATAGGATGTGGCGCAAATATGCGCCGGGCTGACGCCACCTATCCATGCTACGGCAAGCGCCAGCTCTGGCTTGAGCTCTTTTTGAGCCATGGGGAAGCCAGATCGCCTCCCCCTCCTCCTACCTGCGGGCTTCCTCTTCCGGCGGCGCGGGGATGCGCTCGAAGGCGATGTCGTCGCCGTGCATCACCACTTTGACCGTATCTCCCTGGCCAAAACCGCCGCTGACGATGGTCTTGGACATGGGGTTCAAGAGGTACTGCTGGATGGCGCGCTTCAGGGGGCGGGCGCCGAACATGGGGTCGAAGCCGGCGTCGGCAATGGCGGTGAGTGCGGCGGGGCTTACATCCAGCTTCAAACCTCGGGCATCCAGCAGCTTGCGCACCCGCTTGAGCTGGACGGCGAGGATCTGATCCATGTCTTCGCGTCGCAAGGCATCGAAGATGGTGATGTCGTCGATCCGGTTGAGGAACTCGGGCTTGAAGGTACGACGAAGTTCGCCCATGACCTCCTTTTCCATACGCTCCCGGTCGTTCTGGTGCTCCATGATCAGCCGGGATCCGACGTTGGAGGTCATGATCAGCACGGCATTTTTGAAGTCCACGGTGCGACCCTTGGAGTCGGTCAGCCGCCCATCGTCGAGCACCTGCAACAGTACATTAAAGACGTCCGGGTGCGCTTTTTCGATTTCGTCCAGAAGGACCACAGAATAGGGACGGCGACGGACGGCCTCGGTGAGCTGGCCACCCTCGTCGTAGCCCACATAGCCGGGAGGCGCGCCAATCAGGCGTGCAACCGAGTGTTTTTCCATGTACTCGGACATATCGATGCGGACGATGTTCTGGTCGTCGTCGAACAGAAACTCGGCGAGTGCCTTGGCCAGCTCGGTCTTCCCCACACCGGTAGGACCCAGGAAAATGAAGGATCCAATTGGACGATTGGGATCCTGGAGGCCGGCACGCGACCGGCGCACCGCGTCCGACACCGCCACAATGGCGCGGTGTTGGCCGATGACCCGCGCATGCAGGTTGTCTTCCATTTTGAGCAGCTTCATCTGCTCAGATTCCTTGAGCTTGGTCACCGGAACGCCGGTCCACTTGGAGACGACGAGGGCAATGTCCTCGGCGGTGACCGCCTCGCGCAACATGCCGCCGTCCTTCTGGAGGGCGGCGAGGCGCTCCTGGGCGGTCTCGACCGCGGCCTGGGCACCGGGGAGGCTGCCGTACTGGATCTGAGAAGCGAGGTTCCAATCTCCAAATCGCTGGGCGCGCTCCAGGTCGTGCTTGAGCTGGTCGATCTTCTTCTTGTTCTCGGTGATGGCGTCCAGGGCCTGCTTTTCCGCTTCCCAGGCGGAGCGGAGGCGCGCGGATTCTTCCTCTTTCTCCGCCACACTTTCGCGCATCTTGTTGGCGCGGTCCACGGTGGCTTTGTCCTCTTCCCGGGCCAGGGCGGCCAGCTCCACCTTGAGGTTGCGGATCTGCCGCTCCAGCACGTCGATGGGCTGGGGAAGGCTCTCGATCTCCATCTTCAGCCGCGAAGCTGCTTCATCCACCAGGTCGATGGCCTTGTCGGGAAGCTGCCGGTCGTTGATATATCGATCCGACATATGTGCGGCGGCGAGGATGGCGTCGTCGGTGATCTTGATGTTGTGGTGCTGCTCGTATTTGTCCTTGATGCCACGAAGAATCGAGATAGTATCCGCAATACTGGGCTCACCCACAAAGACCGGTTGGAAGCGGCGCTCCAGGGCCTTGTCCTTTTCGATGTGCTTGCGGTACTCGTCCAGGGTGGTGGCGCCCAGGCAGCGAAGCTCGCCACGCGCAAGGGCGGGCTTGAGCATATTCCCGGCGTCCATACTGCCTTCGGACTTGCCGGCACCCACAACCATGTGCAGCTCGTCGATGAACAGGATGATCGTACCTTTGCTGGCTTCAATCTCGGTAAGAACCGCCTTCAGGCGCTCTTCGAACTCGCCGCGGTACTTGGCACCCGCAATCAGCGCGGCCATGTCCAGGGAGAGGACCAGCTTGTCCTTCAGGCTCTCAGGCACGTCTCCCGTCGCGATACGCTGGGCGATGCCCTCGACGATAGCGGTCTTTCCAACGCCTGGATCGCCGATGAGCACCGGGTTGTTCTTGCTGCGGCGCGAGAGCACCTGGAGGGTGCGGCGGATCTCCTCGTCGCGGCCGACGATGGGATCCATCTTGCCTTCGCGGGCCAGCGCGGTGAGGTCGCGGGTATACTTTTTGAGGGATTCGTAGGACTTTTCGGCCTCTTCGCCCTGGACGGTGCTGCCGCCGCGGATGGCCTTGAGCGCGTCCGAGATGCGGTCGCGGGTGATGCCGTAGTCTTTGAGGATTTCCTTGGTTTTATCCTTGGCACCTTCGATACCGAGAAGCAGCACCTCGGTTGCGATGTGGGTATCGCCCAGGGCCTTGGACTCTTTTTCGGCAATTTCCAGGGCTTCGGACAGACCTTTGGACATGCCGGCCTGGGACCCACCGTGTACCTTTGACAAGCCGTCGATGGCCTGGGCCACCGTGCGCTTCAAACCTTCCAGATCGGCGCCGATGCGGCTGATCAGGTTGGGGACCACACCCTTGTCCTGGGTGAGCAGGACCATCAGCAGATGGTGGGGCCGGATTTCCGGATTGCCATATTTGCCCGCAAGATTCTGCGCATCGGAGATGGCTTCGCGCGCTTTGACGGTGAACTTTTCGAACTTCATCGGATGCTCCTTTTGCCCCACGCGGCGCGGATTGTACCGCTTTTCGGGGAGAAAAGGGGTGGCTTCCGCAGCCTCTTGCCTGCATGGCCGCAGGCTTCGGGGCGTGTTGAGAGGAGGCTATGCACCGTCGGGCGGTTGGGAAGGGCGCGAGGCGTTTTGAGGAGGCGGGAGGCTGTTGGGGATCAGGGGGGCAGCACGCGGTAGGGGCGGTTGCGGGTCTGCCAGGCGAGGAGATCGCGGTGGAGGTCCAGCTTCTGCAGGTCTTGGTGCTGGAGACTTTGGCGGAGGAGGCTGGCGACGTAGGCCGGGTTGACCTGCCGGCTTCCCAGGCGGCTCCACAGCCCGACCGTGAGGATCTGCACCAGATCTTTGCCCTGGCAGAGCTGTTTGGCGTCGTGACCCTCCACAGCCTGCAGCATCGCCTTCAGACGGTGCGGGTCGGAGTCCACGCCCTGCCGCACCGCAAGATCTATCAGGGCATCCCATCGAACTTCCCAACTTTCCCGATCCATATGGATGTTGGCCTGAATCCAGTCCTGTGAAGCCCCCCGCTGCCTGCATATCCATCGGAGCTTGCCAAAGGGAAGGCCACGCGCCAGCAGTGCTCGCCGAAGATCCCCTTCTTTAGAATAGAAGTTTCTGACTTTTTCGCGGTCGCCGTATTCCCGCAGGACACTCTCCAGGGCATCGGTAAAAATCAGGGTCGCTTCCAGATCATGCGCATCGGTCCGGAAAAGATGGGGAGAGGAGGCCATGT
>CAITDR010000501.1 GCA_903891165.1 uncultured Pseudomonadota bacterium | reverse complement strand
CCTGGACCGGGCCGCCGCCTTCCTGAAGGGGAGCCCGCCTATCCCACCGACATCTACACCGACGCAACCGAACGTTTTGTGGTTGCCGAGCTGATCCGCGAGCGGGTGATGGAGCACACCTCGGATGAGGTGCCCTATGCCACCGCCGTGGAAGTGGAGCGCTTCGACGAGAGCCTTCGCGAGGCCGGCCGTGTCCAGATCCACGCCAAAATCCTGGTGGAGAAGGTGGGTCAGAAGGCGATCGTGATCGGAAAGGGCGGTGCCATGATCAAACAGATCGGCATTGAAGCTCGGAAGTCTATCGAGGCGCTCCTCGGTTGCCATGTGCGCCTGGAGCTGTTTGTCGTCGTGGAAGAGGGCTGGACCAACAACCCGCGGATGCTGAAGGAGCTGGGCTACATCCCGCCCAAGAAAAAGGTAACGCCCAGGTGAACTTTTGGCAGGCAACGCCGATTCCGGTTGACCACAGCCCTGCCATCGCGTAAGATGCCTGCGGATGTTGATCTTCGGCCTCCTCTGTTCACTCTCCTGGGCCCAGCAAGCGGGGCCGCCCGCCTCTTACGCGGAAGGTTGGGTGTGGACACGTCAAGGGCCGTTGCCGACGGTGGCGCCGCTGACGGGAGTGGCCATCGGCGAGGGCGGATGGCTGGTGGGAGACGGCTTTGGCGGCGTCTTTCTCTCCACCGATGGCGGAAAGAGCTGGCGGGAAGTGCTGGAAGGGAAAGCCCCCGCGGTGGAGCTGCCCGAGCTGACATCCGACGAAGAATTGCTGGAAGATGCCCAGCTGATCCAGAGTGATCAGCTCCAGAGCTCCTCCGGGAGCGAAGACGGCGTTGATGTGAGCGCCACTACAGAAACCGCGTCTTCTCTGGCCATCGATCGGGCGGGGCGCGCCGGTGTTCAACGGGCAGCCGCCGACGATCGGAGTGTGCCGGTGTGGCTCAACGCGCAGGAGGCGCTGGTGGCGCGTGGCGACGGCATCTGGCGCTCCCGTGACGGTGGTGAGGTTTTTCAGCAGGTAAGCGATCGTCCAGCTTCCACCTTGATTTTCTCCACCCTCTTCTCTGGGGTGGTGGTGGCAGGTACTTCGTCGGGTGTGCTCTACTCCTTCGACGGCGGAAAAACCTGGGATGATATTGAGGATGCCACCGATGGTGGATCCATCACTACGCTCGCACAGGTGGGTGGCGCCCTCTACGCGGGCGGGGATCTGGGCCTCTTCCGCACCCGCGATGGCGCCACCTGGGAAGAGCTTGGTGGGGTTGGCTTCTCCACCGTCCAGGCAATTTTGCCGGATCCTGGCTGGGAAGGCGGCTTCTGGGTGGCCAACGGCAGCAGTCTGTTGCGTACCGACGACGACGGGGCCAGCTTCTACGCGGCGGGCCGCCAGCCGATGACCGGTCTCCGTGGACTCACCCAGGTTGTTGGTGCACATCTGCTGGCCTGGGGCAACGACGGCGTCTGGGAATCCGGCGACGGCGGTGTACGCTGGTTTCCGGTGGTGCGATTGCTGACGGAACCCAAGGTGCAAAGCCTGATCATGACGCCGGAAGGCCCGATCATCACCGCGGGCGTTTCGCTCTGGGCACTGCGGCCCGCCACCGAGAAAAAAGACGACAAAAAGCAGGTTTCTGGTCTGGGACTATCGGAATCTATCAATGTAGCGTGGAGACGACAGGGCCTGGATGTGGCGCCGCTGTCCATGGCCCGCCGGCAGATGGCGGCGCTCATCTCGCCCACCTTCAGCGTGGACCTGAAAGTGGGCCAGTCCTCCGGCCGTACTGCCTCCTGGTTTGATGAAGAGACTCAGGAGGATGGCGGCGTACAATGGCAGGGTGCCGCCGTTCTTTGCTGGGGGGGCTGCGGATCGGGCAGTGTGGACGCGGCGGGGGACTACTACGACTCCGGCGGACAACTGTACGATGCCAACGGAAATGTTGTGGACATCGACGAGCTTGGGGATGAGCTTTTTGTGGTCGGGGACCAGATCTTCGACCAGAGCCAGGTGGTAGCGGCCGCCGCCAACGTGGCTCAGGCAGTGCAGGACTACCAGGGGGATCTCTACGCACTGGTGGCAGAAGCCTGGATCACCCGGAATCGTTTGATCGCCGAACGCCCCTCGGTTCAGAACCTCTCGTTGGAAGCTCAGCTTGGCCATGAGCTGAAGATCCTGGAATTGGAAGCGCGCCTGGACATCTACACGGATGGAGCGTTCGGACGCTCTATTGTTGAGGAACAACCATGAATCTGCTCATTTTACTGCTCGCTCTTATGGGGGGCGTCCACGCCGCAGACAACTACACCAGCCCCGATCAGGTGCTCGCCCGCTTCAAGGAGGAGCCCGAGGTGCGCGCGGTGCAGCAGATGGCGCTGGAATATTCCCAGACCGACCCGCGCTATCTGGAAGGTTGGATGCGTGCGTCGAAAAGCGCCAACCTCCTGCCCGAGTTCCAGGTCAGCTACGGCTACAGCCAGGGCTACGACGATGGCTCCATCTACCTCACCGACCCGAACAACCCCACCGGAGATCCGCTGCTTCAACCGGACGATACCTCCTCCGGGGTGGACTGGGACGTGGATCTCCGCGCCAAGTGGCGCCTGGACAAGCTGGTGATGAGCAGCGAGCGTATCCGGGTGATCTCCGAGGCCCAGGATGTGGTCAAGCTGCGCGACAAGATTCTGGAAGAAGTCACGCGGGTCTATTTTGATCGCCGCCGTCTCCAGGTGGAAATGCTCTTGAATCCCGGTGATCTCAAGGCACAGCTCAAAAACGAGCTACGTCTTCAGGAGCTGACCGCCCAACTCGATGCCTACACGGGCGGGCGCTTCACCGCTGCCCTGAAATAGTCGGGGTCGGGCAGCTCCGGAAAAGCGCGCGGGGGGTGCTTCATTCTGTGAAGCACCCCTTCCTTGTGCATAAGGCACAAATCGTATAGGCTTGCCGGGCAACGGGGAGGCTTTGGATGGCGGTGGTACGGATCGGCGCGGGGCCGCAGGTGCTGGAGGCGGCGCTGCTGGCGGAGCTGGCGGCGCGCCCGCCCCTGCAGCCGGTGCGGGTGGTCGTTCCGTCCGGATCTTTGCGCCTGCACCTGGGGCGGCGCCTGGTGGCCTCGGGAGGGCCGCGGCTGGGCATCCAGGTGCAGACCCTCCACAAGCTGGCCGAAGAGCTTCTGGAGCGTGCAGGGGAGCGCCTGCCCGCCGGAGGGGCACTCTTCGACGTGTTGGTGCGCCGCGTTGCTGCCGAGGAGGCCGAGCTGGGTGCCCTGGCCGCCCTGGAGGATGGCTACGCCGCCGTGGCCTCCAGCGTTCGGGAGCTGTTGGATGCCGGTCTGGACCTCATCGACGAAGATCCCATCGGCGAGGCCATCGACGATGCCCTGCTTCAAGGCCGCATCCGCCCGCCGCACCATGCCCGGGCCCGGGCAATTCTGAGCGTGGCCTGCCGCTGCCTGGAGCAGATGGACAGCCAGCGGGTGGGTCGGCCCTCGGCCGTGCTGCGGCGGGCCGCCGAAATTTTTGAGAAAGATCCCGATCTTCTTCCCGATCCGGTGATTCTGATCGGTTTTGTGGAGGAGCACGGCGTGGCCGTGGCCCTCCTTTCTGCACTACTTCGCAGACAGAACAACAGTATCTATGTGGAATATCCTCCGGATCCACACGACCCGGAGCAGCCGGACAGCGCGCACGAGGTGGCCAAGAGCCTTGTGGAGCGCCTGACCATTCACGGCCCGGTGGTTCACCTTTCGGAAAAGACGCCTTTGCCCCAGGTGGTTCTCGGAAAGGCTCCGGGTATGGCGGCGGAGGCCCGCGAGGTGGCCTTCCGTATCCGCCAGCTCCTGGATCAGGGCGTTGTTCCCGAGGAGATCGCGGTGGTGGCCCGGAACCTGCGCCCCTACGTCAGCCCGCTGCGGGTGCAGCTTCGGCGGATGGGCGTGCCCTGGTCGGGGGTGGAGGAGCCCGGACCACCAGATGCGGCGGTTCGTCGTGCCAAAGCGCTCTTGGACCTGCTGCACCACCGCGCCGAGACGCCGGTGGACCGCTGGCTGGCCTGTCTGGGCAGCCTTCCCGCGGCGCCGGGGCCTGGTATTTTGTTCAGTAGACGTGTCAAGCCCTTGCGGCATGATCTGAGGGTGGCGCTGCGGGTGGTGGGGGCCTCGACCCTGGCGGAGATCGCGGCGATCTCGGTGGACGGGGTGACCCGCGACGGCTTTCTGCCCCTGCCGGTGCGTCGCGGAATGACGCAGGGCGAGGAGCAGCCGGAGGGGGAGGATTTTTCGGGAGGGGGGAGGAGGAGGAAGAGGAGCTACAACCGGCCCATCCCGACCGGAATTCCAAGGTTCCTCGGCGCTATTTTGGGAAGGATCGTCTTGCCCGGGTGGTAGAGGCGGCCGGTCTTGCCGCCGCCCGCCTGACCCAGTGGCAGCAGTCCGCCGACCGGGAGCTGGGGGAGGGTATGGCGCTCCGCGATCACATCGAGCAACTACGCTTGCTGATCGAGGAGGATCTGGGCTGGCTTTCGGACATTGCCGGGGTACCGCAGATTCTGGAGTCTTTGCGTAAGCTGGGGCGGGGGATTCCGGGGACCGTCACCCTTTCTCTGGAAGAGTTTGTGTTGTTGGTCGGGCGCTGCCTGCACGAGCTGCCCGGCCACCGGCTGGGAGGAGAGGGCGGAGGTATCCAGCTTCTTTCT
>CAITDR010000500.1 GCA_903891165.1 uncultured Pseudomonadota bacterium | reverse complement strand
CCGTAGACGGCCAGAGGACCGCAATCAGCCAAGCCGCCGCAAAAAACGGCACCAAGGGCAGAAGGCGCGGGTGGTAGAGGCTCTGAAAAGCCGCCGCCATCGCCCAGAGCAACAGATGGAGTGCCAAAGCCGAGTGGGCGGGAAGATCCTGAGCCCAAAAGCTCAGATCCAGCAAAAACTGGCCTCCCAAGGTGGTACCTGCCACCACCAGGGCATCCCGGTTCACCTGGCTCTGACGGATACGCGGCCAGAGCAGCGCCGCCGCCACCGCCAAGCCCAAAAGAAGGCCGTCTTCCAGGATCAACATCGCCGGATAGACGACCTTGTTCCCCAGACGCCACTCCGCCAGCCAGATCACCAGTGGCACCGCCGTCCAGGCCGCCCCGATGACCAGCATCAGAACCCGGCGCCCGCCGGGGTCCCGCTGCGGATCCATCGACAGCGCCAAATGCCGCTCTCGCAGAATCTCCGTCTTCAGTAGCTCCAACCTTTCCTTCAGTGATACAGGGGCCACGGTCATGTCCCGCAGATGTGCCTCCGCCTCAGAGGGGGAGCGCGCCGCAAGGGCCGCCTCCACCAGCCGCGCCTTCATCCAGTCCTCCACCGCCGCACGAAAATCAAGCACACTTGCGTAGCGATTTTCTGCCGTACGCTGCATCGCTTTCTGAAGCACCTCGACCAGCGCTGGAGGACCGGGAGCAGGGGGCGGTGCACAACACCACACCGCCTTCAGAAGCAACTCCACCGTCTCCGCCTGAAAAGGCGGCTTCCCCGACAGGATATGGTAGAGCACCGCCCCAAGTTGAAAAACATCCGTGGTCGCCCCCGCAACCCCCGGCGTCGGAAGACCCTCGTCCCCCGCCTTCATTCCCGTACTTTCCGGCGCCATATAGCCCGGTGTGCCCCAGGCCCCCCGGCGCTCGGAAGCCAAGGGAAGGCTTTCGTTGGGCACCAGGGCCGCTGCCAGTCCCCAATCCAACAGTGTCACCTCGCCAAAGGCACCGACCATCACATTCTCCGGCTTGATATCCCCGTGCATCACCCCGCGTGCATGGGCATAGGCCAGGGCGTGACAGACCTGCAGAAGAATCTTCAGGTTGGCCTCCAGGCTCAGCTCCCCGATCTTCATCGCCCAGGTTTCCCCGCGGATCAGGCGCATCCGCACCGCCGCCCCCCCATCCGGGTCAAAGGCCAGCTCATAGATCGGCAGGATGTTCGGGTGTTCCAGGTGGCTGGTGAGCTGCGCCTCGCGCACCAGAAAGCTCTCCAACTGAGGCCGCGCCCGCTTCACCGCCACCTCCCGCCCCAGGTGCGGCTGCACCTCGATGCTCACCGAGCCCATCGCGCCGGCGGCCAGCGGTGTTTTTTCCATGGAACCTCTTCAGGAAAGAGTAGGTAGGACAGATATTTTGGTGAGACATGGAGTGATGTATCACGGTGATACATCACCCGAATGTATCACTGGGGGCCGGAATTCTCACCCTCCGCCGCCTGCCGCTCCGGCTCCATCCGCCCCAAGTGGCCATCAAAGGCGGGGTCTACCAGGGAGCGGTGGGGCATGGGCTCAGGTGGGGTGGGCATGAAGTGACTCTGGGAGTTCTTCTTATCATACGGGGGTGGCTGGGTAAAACCGGCTATCCCCGCAGGGCTCCAGTGGCTACCTTCCTACCGCCGGGGTACACTGGACCCGGAGGCGTCATGATCGCAGCCACCGGAAACAGTGTTTATGTCGAGTTACAGGATGGCCTGGGACGTATCCTGGCCGAGGTTGCTGCCGGCCATCATGTGAGTATCGTCCAGAATGGCGTCGTGGTTGCCCTGGTCCAGCCGCCAGCACGGCCAGTGTCCCGAAGCAGTCTTTTTGGAAGTCAGAAAGGGACGATTCAAATGGCGGAGGACTTCGACGAGACTCCGGCAGAGTTCCAGGAGTATGTACCTTGAGAATTCTGCTGGATACTCATGCGCTGCTCTGGTTCCTGGCAGGAGATGCCCGCACACCCGCCCACTGGCGTTCGATATTTGAGGATGTGTCTTCGAATCTGCTCCCATCGACAGACGCCACCTGTTGCGGCTTCCCGACCTGCCGGCTCACCATGGCGACCCCTTCGACCGCCTTCTGGTTTGCCAGGCATTGGAGGATGACCTTCCGCTGATGACCCACGATCCGAAGGTCCTGAGCTACGGGGGCCGGACCATTTGAAACCGGATTGACGGACGGAGGAGAGGCTCACATGCAGCATGTATCAATCTTCATCCCAGAGAAAGAACCATATCGTGATACATGATGCATGTGCGTCCCCCACCTGTACCTGAACTGAAATTCGGTTAAGGCCTCCCCCGAATGTCTCGCCACCCACCCCTCGGCTTCTTCAGCTACGCCACCGTGGATGACCACCACGACAACGGGCGTATTTCTGAGCTACGGGACATGCTGGAAAGGGAGGTTCGTGCGCATGGATTGGCCGACTTCCACCTTTTTCAAGACAAGTCCGACATCCGGGGTGGGGACAAATGGGAGGCGATGATCCGGGAGAAGCTGGGGAGCTCTACGGTCCTGGTTCCGGTGCTCACCATTACCTTTTTTACGAGAGACTGGTGCAAGTGGGAGTTGGAGAGTTTTCTGGCCCGACCGGAGCTGGCCTCCAAGCGGCTGGTCGTGTATCCGCTCTACCTGATCCGCGATCTGGTATGGGAAACGCCCCGGCGCCATGACCCGCTGCGCAAGACCCTCAATACCTTTCAGGTTCGGGATATCCGGGAGTGGCGGCACGAGGATATTACTGGCGGTGCTGGCCGGAAGTGTATCGCCCAGCTTGGCGAAGAACTGGCCGAGAAACTGTTGGAAATTCAGTGGCGCCAAACCGCTGT
>CAITDR010000499.1 GCA_903891165.1 uncultured Pseudomonadota bacterium | reverse complement strand
TCCCCGCGTCGGTTGGCCCCCTATCCTGGCCCCCTTTTTGCGGCATGCCCGCCGCCTTCAAAGCAAGGTCTTGTCATGTCAAGAGAAAAAAGGCTTGCGCGGGCGACGATCCCCGGTCATTGTATAGTAGCCCTACATCGGGTGGGCGGAGGGAGAGGAGATGTGTCGCCTTTTTGGCTTCCGGAGCGCGGTGCCGTCGCTGGCCCATCGCTCCTTGGTGGCGGCCCGGAACAGCCTCGCTGAGCAGGCGCGGGAGCACCAGCACGGCTGGGGTATCGGCAGCTACCACAACTTCCAGCCACGGGTGGTCAAGGCGATCACGCCTGCTTCTGATTGTTCTCATTTTCGAAACAACTGTAAGGAGATCGCCTCCCAGACCTTTGTGGTGCATGTGCGCAAGGCGACGGTGGGCGAGATATGCCCCGAGAATCTGCACCCCTTCGTGTTTGGACGCTGGATGTTCGCCCACAATGGCACGCTCCACGCCTTCTCCGAGCTGCGCGAGCGGCTGATCGCGGGGGGGACCGGTGCACCGTTGGGTGGACGCACCGACTCGGAGGTACTCTTCCATTTTCTGCTCCAGGCCATGGCCGATGCTGGAATCTCCCCTTCTGGAGAAGGAAATGTGGACGTTCTGGCCCTCGGCGAAGTGCTTCGGGAGGCGCTGGCGGAGGTGGATGAGCTTATCGCCGGTGCCGGTGCCGCTCCCTCTGCCATGAATTTTCTGTTGACCAACGGGCGGGTTTTTGTTGGGAACCGCCACGGGCGAGAGCTGTGGTTCTCTACTCAGAAGGCCTTTTGTCGGGATGCAGCGACCTGTACCGAGCGGGAGAAACCCTGCCTTCTGCGCGAGCGGCCGCATGAGCGGGTGAACCATTTGCTGGTCGCGAGCGAACGTATTGGCGACGAGGATATCTGGGAAGAAGTGCCGGAAGGAGGCATGGTCCTGCTCTCCGAGGACTTCCGCCTGCGGCAGAGCCTGGGGCGCAACCCACACCAGATCGTCGCCCAGAACTGCCGGGAGCCGGTGCTTTCCTTGACCCTCTGAGTCCGCCGGTGCTCAGGGGATCTTCGCCCAGCCATAGACGATGCTGACCCCACCCCGAACCGCGATGAGCGCGTCGTTGTTGGAGGTGGCGAGTACGGCCACATCCTCCACACTGGCCAGCTGTGGGTCCAGGATGGCCTGCACCATCGCCCCGGGAGTCCCCCACCAGAGCACCGGGACGCCGTTGTCTACCGCCGCCACAAACAGGCGGCCCTGGCTGTCCACGGAGGCATCCACCTGCGTGGCATCGGTCGCGGCAAGGCGATCGGTCTGGCCATCCAGGGCGACATAGATCCCGGCGGCACCATCCGCTACAACCCAGAGACTATGACCATTTTCTGAAGAGTCAATGTCGTAAGCGGTCCAGCCGCTCTGGCTGCCTGAGGCGGTCAGGTTGTTGCCGCTGGAGCTGTAGCTCTGGAGGCTGCTGCCCTCGGAGGTCCACACGGCTGCATCCGAAGGAATGCTGCTGCAAGCTCCACTTTTGGCGTTGGTCAGCTCCTCCTCTCGTGTCGTGGTGCCGCCGTACCAGGTGGCGGGGCTGGCCCGCATCCATACCAGTGTGCCGCCCCCGTCGTCGCAGGCCACGAGCTCCAGGCTTCCGTCGCCACCGTCGATCAGCTCGACATCTTCAAAGTTCTGGATGGTATTGGTAGAGTGGGAATAGGTACTGCCCCCTCCCCCCACTTCCCAGGCGTGAGCCACCGCCAGCCGCATGCCGCCGGCGGTGGTGATTCCGTAGCCGAAGACTTCGTAGCTGTCGTCGCTGTAGTAGTCAATCCCCTGGTTCCAGCTGTAGTTTCCACCCCAAGCTTGCTGAAGCAGGCTTACCGGACCACTGGAGAGCGCCACCGGATCCAGCTGGTGCCGGAACAACATGGTGGCCTGCACCTGTGCGGCCGGTTGTGCGGTACCGGCAACAAAGAACATCCCAATTCCATCTGCATTTTCGGCGAGACGTGGCCCTTGGAGATCCGTGCCAGAATAGCTGTTGACAGCCATAAAGCGCATGCCGTCGTCGCCGGAAAAGCAGTCCTGGTCTACGCCGTCCCCCAGCTGCTCCTCGGCGGCTTCGTTGACGGTGGCGCTCAGATCGTCACAGTCGCCATCGAGGGTGCTGTAGCCATCCGCGTCCTGATCGTAGTCGTTGTTCCCGGCACAGTCGCTGTCCACGCCGTCGTACCAGGCGTCGTCGGCGCCGGGGTGGATGGTGGGGTCCAGGTCGCTGCAGTCATCCCCTTCTGGGCTGCGCGCGTGGCCATCGTAGTCCTGATCGAAGTCGTCGTGGGCGTCGCAGTCGGCGTCCTTGCCGTCGTACCAGACCTCCGGTGCGCCGGGGTAGGCGTCGGGATCGTGGTCGTTGCAGTCCTGGCTGAGGGGGTAGCCGTCCCCGTCAATATCGAAAGGGCCAGTGTCTACCTGGCTTTCCTTTGAGTCCCCGCTGTCGTCTGGAGCGACGCTGTCGTCTGGAGTGCCGGTTTCGGAGTCGATGACCTCGCTGTCCCCCCAATCGGAGGTGTCTTTGGGATCTGGAGGTTCAAAGTATGTTTGGCAAGCGAGTAGAACCAGGATCACCGCCTCCTCCCCGGGCACCTTCGCCCGTTTACAACATAGCACGGTGGCGCCGATCCGGGGTGCGACGTGGATGTCGTTGCTATTCCTCGCGGGCTTTGACCAGATCGGAGAGCATCACCGACTTCACCATGTCGCCGGAGCCCACCAGCGTGATCTTGTCGATTCGACTCGCAATTTCCCCAAGGGCTTCCAGCTCTTTCAGTCGTAGTAGCACGGGGTTGTTCTCCAGGAGCCGCGCGGTATTGGCCAGCTGGCGGGTCTGTGCCGTCTCCTCGCGCCTTTTGATGGCCAACGCTTCTGCTTCTTTACGGGCAAGGGTGACCCGGTTCAGCAGTTCTTTGATCTCTCCGGGCAGGATCACGTCTTTGATCGCTACTACTTCCAGGCTTATGCCCAGCGGCGGCAGCAGCGCCTTTGCCCGATCCCGTAGCTCCGTCCCCAGGCTCTCGCGCTCCGCGAGCAGACCATCCAGCTCCCGCCCGGTCACCACCTCCCGCATCGCCAATTGTACCGCCGTATAGATCTGGTTGGTCCAGTCCGGCTGCCCCAGCACTCTCAGGGGATCCACCACCCGCACACTGACCGCGGCCTTGACCCGTACGGGGACCTGATCGCGGCTGAGGAGATCCTGCGGCGCCACGTCCAGGCTCTGAAGAGACAGGGGCACCGCCTTCAGGGACCAGCGCGAGCCATTCCACGCCCGATACCTGCCTTCCAAGAGGCTCTTCTGCGGAAGACCATCGCGACAGAGCACCACTGCCTGGCCTTCGAAAGCGGCAACCACGTTGTACATGGCATGGGCCGGAGGCAGGGGATCATCCGGCGGAAGAGCAGATGGTTCCTCGCGAAGATCGTAGCGAACCACCTCCAGGTTGCCCGCTGCTTTCCACCACAGGTAGCGGCCGGAGCCCACCCCCTGCTGGAGTACTCCATTTACAAAAACTATCCCCGCCTCATGTACACCGATACTCACGACTTCCGCGTCGTCAGAGGCCACCGCAAAGGGATCGTTGTTGATGGGCACCAGTGTTTTGGGGATGGGGACAAGGTGATAGGGACTGCCGGTCCAAAGCCGATAACGTCCCGGTGGTAAAACTTTGATGGGACGCCCCGCATTTTGCAGGAGCACCGGATCCCCATGGGCCGTGGTATTGTACAGTCCGGCGACGGTGAGCGGCAGCGGATCATCTGCCGGGAGTGCTTCGGGAACGGGACGAATATCGAAGCGCAGCAGTCCCAGTCTCCCCTGTTCCTCCCAGTAGCGGTAGCGACCGGGGCTCAAGAGCTGCGTGTACAGGCGGTTGACAAGGACTGCTACTCTTTCGTGTGTTTCTACCTCAATTATTTTGGTGCCTGACAGATCCAGCGGCAGAGGATCTCCAGGCAAAAGCGGCTTCAGCTCCCCCAGGATGTCCAGGGTGATCAGCTCGATCATGCCGTCTTCTTTGTAGATACTGTGTTTTCCGGGCTCCAGAAGCGTTGAAAAACGCCCGTCCCGCAGCAGCGCCACCCGCTGGCCACGTTTGACTTCCACCACACGATCCAGAATTCGGAAGAGCGAGAACATCCGCCGGGGATAACCGCTCATTTCACGCGTGGCATGCAAAAAAAGTAGGAGGCCCCTGCTGAGCATCCGACGGCGAGGGGGCGGCCGCGGGCAGGTTGTGCTCAAAAGGAGAGGGTCTTCGCCTCTGCTCCTGCAACCTCGCGGACAGGCCCCAACGGCGCTGGGAGCTGATCCCGGGATGGATCAGCGGGGGACTCCCTGGCCTTTTTTTTGGTGTTTTTTCT
>CAITDR010000498.1 GCA_903891165.1 uncultured Pseudomonadota bacterium | reverse complement strand
GCGCGATGCTGGCCCAGCTCCAAGCCGACGGAAAACTGGATGAGGTCGCCCGTTTTTTTGTAGGCCGTGACAGCGGCGAGCAGGTGCAGACCCTGCTGCGGGAGCCACTTCTGGCGCTATGGGCCACGGCGGGGGCGATGGTCCTGCTCCCCGTTCTTTCCCTGCTTTCTTCCTCGGGAACTGTGGCCACCGAGCTGCGCTCCCGCTCGATCCGCTACCTGGCCTGCCGCACCGGTCGGCTGCAGATCGCGCTGGGCAAGCTGATCGGGCAACTGGGCTTTGCGACGCTGGCGCTGGTGGCGGGCCTCGCCTTGACCTGGGTCATGGGGATGGTCCTGATGGTGCAGGTGCCCCCTGTAGCATTGGCCTCCTCCCTCCTCTTTCGGGCACCACGTATTCTGGCATACACTTTTCCGCTGGTGGCCATGGGATTGGCCGCCTCTCAGGTGACCGCATCCCCGAACGGTGCCCGCTTTCTGGCGTTGATCCTCATGCTTGCCATGCCGATCGCCCTGGGGACATTGATGGACCATGTGGGACCGGACACGGTGGGAAGGCTTGCCGATCTGGGGGTGATGCTGATCTCCCTGTCTTCCTGGGGCGCATTGTGGAGCCTGGACGCGGGAGAAGTGATAGCGGCCGTCGGGCGCTGTATCGCGCTATCCCTGGGCTACTTCTCCCTCGGCTTCCTCTTTTTCCGTAGGAGGGACCTGTGAAGTTCGCGCTCACCATGAACAAGGTGCAGAAGCGCTACGGGAAGGTCTTTGCCCTGGACGGCCTGAGCCTGTCGGTGCCCACCGGCGCGATCTGCGCATTTGTCGGTCCAAATGGTGCAGGCAAGACGACGACCATGGCGGTACTCTCCGGCTTTATCCAACCGGATGTGGGCGAGGTGGACCTTTTGGGACTGGGGCCTTTTGACCCGGAACGCCACCAGGGCCGTGTGGGCGTGCTGCCCCAGGACGCGGAGCTGCCTCTGGCGTCAAGTCCCCGGCAATTGTTGAGGGCTTGGGGGGCTTTGCAGGGTCTGAGCCGTGCGGATGCCGCGGCGGCCACCGACCGGGTATTGCGCGATGTCCTGCTCTTTGATCGTGCGGATATTCCCATCCGCGCGCTCTCCCACGGCATGCGCCGCCGGGTGACCGTGGCCTCGGCGCTGTTGGGAGACCCGGAGCTGATCCTGCTGGACGAGCCCACCTCCGGTCTGGATCCGGTGCAGGCCCAACATCTGCGCGATGTCCTTGGCGCCTTGCGGGGACGTAAGACCGTCTTGATCTCCTCCCACAACCTTCTCGAACTCGAAACGCTCTGCGACCACGTGGTGTTTGTGGATCATGGCCGCTGTGTACGCGCCGGGCCGATGACGGCCATCACCGGCGCGGATCGCGAGGTGAGGATCCAGCTCTGCCCTCCTTTTCCCGAAGGTCGCCCCGAGTGGGTACAGCTGCGGCTGGAGCGCGACGATCCGCGCAGCCTGGAGGGCGCCACCACGGCGCTGCTACAGGAGCTGATTGCGGAGGGCGCGCTGATTCGGGAGGTGCGCCGCGGAGAGTCCTTGGAGCGTAAGTACCTTTCGGAAACCGCAAGCCCATGATGGCACTGCTCCTCCTCCTCGGTCTGGGGCCTGCCGATCTGGCGCCCGGCGCCCCTGAGCTGCTCCAGTCCGCCACAAGGCTGGAGGAGCTGCTGGAGAGCGCTACAGCGGTGCAGCAGGCCACGCTGCGCCTCCAGGGGGCCTGGGCGAGCCGTCCACAGCCCAAGGAGCCCTGTGCCGACCTGGAGCGCCTGGAGCTGGGCTGGCGCAGCGAGTACTTCGGCGCGGCTTGGCGGGAGACTGCCCAGGCCAGCCAGGCCGAGGCCGAGCGCCTCCGTCGCCTGCGCGCCGCCCCCACCGTTGCGCCGCTGATCGATGTACGCTGGGCTACAGAGCTGGACGAAAAGTTGAAGCGGGCCGAAGCCCAGCGCCAGGTCTTTTTGGAGGCCAGCCGCTGGCAGGCCACCTTCGTCCGGCCAGCGCTGGCGCTCTGTCCAGTGGTGGAGCCGACTCCATCGTCAGGCATCGACGTTCTGGAGGCCGCCGTACGAGGAGATCCCGGCCTTCCGGTCGCGGTGCTGGCGTTGGGTGATGGCTATGTCTGCCCGGGCAACCAGCGTGCCGACGGGGCCGTGGTGCTGCTACGGAATGGGCGGGGATGCTGGTCAGAGGCCGATGACTGTGCCTGTGACATTGTGGTGGTGAAGCCCGGCGCGGTGCTGGGAAGGGTGGAGGAGGAGGCCGCGGAGCCCGCTATCCCCACCACACCGGCCGCATTTCCCCTCCCCTCCACTGCCGACCTCCCGGACCCGGAAGTGCAGACCGATCCCAACCTCCAGATCCTGCCGCCATCCGAGGATGGACCGCCGCTGCGTTAGCGAAAAAAGGCGCCTATCAACAGGGCAAGACCGATCACCCAGGCCGGGTGCACCTGCAGCAGAAGCAGCACCAGCGCCCCTCCCGCCACCAGCCCTCCCCGCAGATCACGAACACCATCCGGGAAAAGCTCCCAAACCGTCCATACCAGCATCCCGATGACGGCAGCACGGGCTCCCTTCAGCATCCCCCCCACTGCAGGATGCTCGCGAAAGCGGGCAAAGAGCGCCGCCAACCCCACCATCAGCGCCACCCCGGGCAGGCAGAGGCCCACCAGCGCCACCGCCGCCCCGGCCCAGCCGCCCGCATGGTTTCCAATCGCGACGGCCATCTTCACGGCGATCGGCCCCGGAAGGGCATTTCCCAGTGCCAAGGCATCCAGAAATTGCGCGTCCGTCATCCAAGAGCGCCCCACACACTCCGCCCGCATCAGCGGGATCACCGAGGGCCCCCCGCCAAAGCCGAAGAGCCCGATCCGCAGCCAGCCGATCCAGAGACTCAGGAGCACCTAGGCCAACAAAGCAGCAGCGGTTGGCAGCGGCAAATGCCGCTCCCGATCCGACGATAGCACCCGGCGCCCCAGCAGCCGATTGACGGCCGTACCCGCCATCATCAGCCCGAAGATCGAGGGGATCCACGGAACCGTACCCTGGATCTGGTTGCGATGTTCGCAGGAGTGGTGGTCATTTTCGCCGGAAGGACAGATGCAGCGGAAGGCCTCTTCCACTTCCTCGTCCACGCCGTTGGGCTCCTCGTCCGTCCACACACACTCAATACCACTCACGATGCCACGCTGCCGGAGTGTGGTGCGGATCACCTTTGCAAGTGGATCTTTTTGGGTACGGGCGATATCAGTCACCCGGATCCGTGTGGGATCGGTGCGCCCCCCCGCGCCAAAGGCCGAAATCACCGGAAGTCCGCGATGAACGCACTCTTCCAAGAGCACCAGCTTCGCGGTCACGTTGTCGATGCAGTCCAAGACATAGTCATAGCCGGGCGACAGCAGACGGTCGGCGTTGGAGGCCTCAAAAAAGACCTGCTCCACACGGATATCCGCCTTGGGGTTGATGCCCCGAAGACGCTCCCCCATGATCGGCGCCTTGGCCGCCCCCACCGTACGGCGCAGGGCATGCAGCTGCCGGTTCAGGTTGGTCAGACAGACCTGGTCAAAGTCCACCAGGGTCAGCTGCCCCGCCCCCGCACGTGCCAGGGCTTCGGCGGCGTAGCTGCCCACCCCTCCCAGCCCGACCACCAGAAAACGGGCTTCCTTCAGACGTTGATAGCCCTCGGAACCCAGCAAGAGCTCAGTACGGTGGAAGGGGTGCATGGCCTACTGCGGGTTGGCGTTCCAGGTGCCATAGACCCGAAGGGTGGCCCCGTCTGCGCTGTGGGTGTAGTCATAGTTTGCGTTGAATGCCTGACCATACTTGCCGGTGCCGGTGAAGGGCGTCGCATATTGCGTGCCATCGGCATCCAGGATCAGGTTGCCATCGATGTTGCCGCCCGCCACGGTGCCTTCCAGGGTGAAGGGGAAGGTCTCGCCGAACAGCTCTTCCTTGCAGCTACCTGATCCGGAAAAGGTGCCGCCGGTGACCACAAAGGTCAGGCCACCATCACAACCGTCGTCGTATTCGCCGTAGTCGGGGTGGTTCAGGTGCAGGTCGATGTTCGCCCGCCCCTCGTAGTTCATGGGCGGCGCATCCTTGATGGTGATGGAGATGGTGTCCGTCGCCGTCTTTTTGCCGATCACCGCGGAAACTTCCACGTCCCAGGTACCCGAAGGCAGGCTATCGATGCTGACCTCTGCACCCTTCTCGGTGACCTCACCGATGGTCCAGGTGGCGCTCTTGATCTCCGCCGACTCGCCATCTTTGGTAGCCTTGGCTACAAAATCCACCGATTCGCCGAAGTCGAAGCTGGCGCCGTCCTCCGGAGATTTGATGCTCACGTTCACTTCGCTGGCAGAGGAACCCCCGCTGTCACCGGAATTTCCGGCGGTATCGTCGGTCTTGTTCGCCTCTTCACCGGCCGTACAACCCACCAGCAACAACAACCACAAGGTGCGCATCGGAACCTCCAGGGAGGGCATTGTAGCACAGCCGCCGCCCCTTCGGCAGCTCAGGCCAACATCGCCGCCAGGAGCAGAGACACCGGCAGACCCGGCGGACCAGCCAGATCCAGCACCTCCACCGCAACCCGGCCCGTGGGCGGCTCCGGCGGGGTCGCCAGGGTGGACTGGCTGCGGTCTAGACGCAGCACCAGGTAAGGCGTAACGCGGTTCAGCTCGGTATCAAAGGCCGCATGTGTAAAATTCGCCGGAACCCACTCTTTTTCCAGCTCCGGCTCCACCAAAATCACTGCATGGCAGCGATCGCGCAGCCCCGGCGCATCGTGGAGCAGCTTCAGCAGCCCCATCACCGCAGCCCCCGAAGCAGCCAGGATCACCTTCCCCTTTCCTACCTGCTGCTCCAGCTCCTTCTCCCAAGCCTGCTGTTCCGGGCTGGCCCCGAGGCTGCCTTCTTTGAGCGCATGCAGGGTCAACCCCGGCAACTCCACGGCACCTACCCCAAACCAAAGCAGTCGGAAGTCCCCGAGGCGACGCTTCACAAGCGCCATCAGCTCTGGCTCCCCCTCCCCTAGCTTCTTCCAGTCCATGCCTGGCCCCAGCCAGTCCGAGGGCTCCCAACGCCGAAGCTCCTCTTCTCCCAGGATCGCCCGATACAAAAGTGCAGGCTGCCAGGCGCGCGGCTTCGGACGGGACAGGTAGAAAGCCGCCACGGTGAGTGCAAAAGCCACCGCCCACAACACTTGATCCAGGAGCTTCATCCTGTACTTCCTTGCCAGGGTGGGATGGCCGGCCCCTTCCCTTCGGCTGCCTTGCGGGCGATCAGATGGAGGGCCGTGTAGACCGCCAGCCACTCCCAGAATGGCTTTTCATCAAGACTGAACTCCACAAAAGACCAAGCGAAGTAGCCCGCCATCGAGGCCGGCATCGCCCAGGCCAACGGCTCCGCCTCGGTACCCCGGCAGTCGCGGATGGTCTGGATCGACATCCGCGTGATCTGCACCACCAGAAAAAATAGTAGCCCAACGCCTACAATCCCGCCGTGCGCCAGCTCCCCCCAAAAAATCCCGTGCGGATAGCGATACACCGACTGGTACAACCACCAGTTGTACTTCTCCAGCATCTCGATGTAGCCGCCCGGACCGATGCCCACGTAGTTGCTGTCCACCAGCATCTGTACACAGGCTGCCCAGTTCATTCCCCGGATATCGCGGGTGAAGAGCACATCTACGTTATTGGCAATCCGGTTGAGTCCCTTGCCGATATCCCCGAGGTTCCCGAAGGCGGCCACCGCAAAGATCAGTCCCCCCACCCCGACAAAGCGGAACATCCACTTGCGGATCAGCGGTAGCCCCAGCGAAACAAGCATACCCCCAATCACGATGGAGTAGGCTCCCCCGCGAGAACCGCTGGTCATCTGCGCAAAAAAGATGAAGATCGCCGCGAACAGCAGACCGTACCGCACCAGAATCTGGCGTTGAATCAATGCAAATGCGGCTGTAGCGTGGACTACAAACATCAAATTCATCGAAAACCAGTTCGGCTGCTGCCCCAGACCGGTCTCGCGCCCCCCCTGGGAAGCCGCCTGCCACTGCGAAGCAAAGCTGGTCAAACCCAGGCTATCGCCAAAAAGGGCCAAGAGCCCGATCAGCACGCAGGTACCGATCCAGAACCACAACATCAGCTTGACCTGCTCCCAGGTCTCCAAAAAAGAAAGAACAATCAACGACGTTGCGGTGATCACACCCAAGGTGATGATGTCTTTAAAGCCATCGGACACCTTCACACACCAGAGCAGTCCCAGGCTATTCCAGGCAATGACCAGGCCAAAAGGAAGCTGCCAAGGCCAGGTACGCCAAAGCTGCTTCTGGGAAAGCACCGCCCGCAGCCCCAAAGCCACCAAGGCAAAAAGCAACACCGGCTCAAAAAGGCCGATGTTGATGCGACCGATCGAAAAAAAGGACATCGTTCCGGTTGAAAGCAGGCGCGCCGCCAACATCAGGCCCACCGACCAGATGGGATTGTCCAGGAGCACCACCGCCACCACCACCGCCGCCGTCCCCAACACCGGAAGGCGGGAATCCACCAGAAAAGCCAGCAAAAACAGAAGCTGCACCCCAAAAATGCCCAACCACAGCCAGGGAGAGGCCCCGGAGAGGGGCTCCCGCAGGCGATAGCGGAGCTGGGAGAGGGTGTGGAGCAGCGGATCCTCGGCGGGCTCCCGGTAGTGTGGCCCGGGGCGGCTGTCAACCGACAAAGGCCGACGTGGATCCCGTGCGGATCGGCACAGGAGCGGCTACCCTACAGACATGCTGCTCTGCTTGATCTTCCCGTCCCTGGCGGCCACCTGGACAGTCGGCGCCTCTCAGACCTACCACACCATCGGGTCGGCCTACAACGTCGCCTCCGAGGGGGACACGATCCTCGTAGAACCGGGGACCTACACCGAAAGTTTCGACTTTCGGATGAAGAATGTCGTGCTGAAAAGCAGCGACGGTCCGGCCTGGACGGTGCTGGCCCCCACCAACAGCATCCTTCTGGTAGACAGCACCCTGGAAGGATTTCGCATTGAACCTGCTCCTTCCAACGCGATCGCCATCTATGGCAACGCGACGCTGCGGCAGTTGCACATCGTGGAGCCGGCGAGCTACGGCGTCGGGGTGGTCTCCGGCAACCCCACCATCGAAGAAGTACGGGTTGAAAGCCCGGGAAGGTGGGGCTTTGTGGTCAACGGTGGTAGCCCCACCATCCGACGCTGCATCTCGGAAAATGCGCCGGAGCTGGGCTTTGCGCTGCAGAGTACCTCCACATCCACCCTCCAGAATTCGCTGGCCATTGGCGGACAGATCGGCATCCGTGCGATCTACGGCCCCGCCAGCATCAGCAACAGCGTGGTGGTCGGCAGCACCCGGTCTGGACTCTTCAGCGGCTTCTCCACGACCCTGGTGAACAGTGTGTTCCAGGACAATCTCTACATGATCGAGTGCAGTGGCGTCGCTGGAACTACGACATCGAACGGAATCTCCTGGCCCAACGCAAGTGTCCGGAGTTGTGATGCCAACAGCAGCAGCCGGGTCACCGTCTCCGACCCCCGCTTCACCCGCTGGGCCACCGGCACCACATTTTATAGCCTGGACTTCCATCCCTTAGGTGGATCGCCGATGATCGACACCGGCAGCGGCACCGACGCAGGGGGTGGTACCGCCGACTACGGCCTCTTTGGCGGCGCCCAAGGTGGATGGACGGACGCGGATTCCGATGGTGTGCCCGTCCTTTTTGACTGCGACGACCGCGAGGCCCTGAGCTTTCCCGGCGCCCAGGAATACGAAGACGCCAAGGACAACGACTGCGACGGGGTCATCGACGACGGCGCCATCCCCTTCGATAGTGGCGGTGGCGATAGTGTCGTGGACACCGAAATTCCCGACCCACCGGACCCCGACGAATTGGACCTGGATGGCGACGGCTACCTGGGTGCCGATGACTGCGACGATCACAATGTCGCCTCCTACCCGGGTGCCACCGAAATCCCCGACTACGCCGACAACGACTGCGACGAAATGGTGGATGAAGGCACCTTGTTGGGCGATGACGACGGCGACTCTTTCTCGGAAGTCCAGGGCGACTGTAACGATACCGATGGCACCACCTACCCCGGTGCGGACGATGACCAGAACGATGGTATCGACAACGACTGCGACGGAAAAGACACAAATGCACGCGGTCGCGACTCCGATGGGGACGGCTATGACGACAACACCGGCGACTGCGATGACACCAATGCCGCCGTACATCCTGGTGTTTCCGACATTGCCAACGGCCGCGATGACGACTGTGACACCCAGGTGGACGAAGACGGGCTGAACGTGGATCGCGACCGCGACGGAACCACGGTGCTGGCCGGCGACTGCAACGACAACAACAGCAGCATCTATCCAGGTGCAACCGACGTTGCGGACGACTTCATCGATCAGGACTGCACCGGCACCGATAACTACGACGTGGACCGCGACGGCGACCCCGCCCCCGCATCGGGCGGTGCGGACTGCAACGACAACAACAGCACCGTCTCCAGCAAAGTGGAGGAAATCTGCGGAAACCTCTCCGACGAAGACTGCGACGGTGCCGACGCCGAATGCGACGACGGTATCAAGACCGTCCCCGGAACCTGCAGCGGCTGCAGCAGCGGAAGTGCCCCCGGAGCCGCCGGACTCCTTGTCCTTGGCGGCCTGATCTTACGCCGTCGCCGTACGGAATAGCATCCCTACGCTGAATGAACCCTCATTCAGCAGAAGGCAGAGGGCAAGGTGAATAAGCCTGCCCGCCGAGCACCACGCAAGCCCGGTGCGCCCGACGGCGCAGCGGGCTTTTTTGCCACAATCTGCCCGCTCTGTATTTGTGTCAGCGCCACCAGATCCAGGCGCCCAACACCGCCACCTGCAAAAGCCAGAGCGGCAGCCCCACCCGCAGGCTGGAGCGGGTGAGCAGTAGCAGCGGCAGCCCGCCCCCGACGGTGATCCCGCTCAGGAGCGACTGGCGCGCCCAGTCCTCGCGCAGCGACAGGCCACGCAGCAGCGTCTCGACCGCTGCCAAGGCGCCCACCCCCTCCTCCACCAGGGCCCCCACCACCAGGCCCAGTCCGGTCACAATCCAGCGTTCATAGCCAGGCAACTTGACCGGCAACACTTCCAGTCGCCCCGCCGCAAATTCCAACACCCCGGAAGTGATCAGCAACCAGACGATCAAGCCCCCGCCGATCCCCGTCAACAGCGCAGGCCAGGCCCCAGCAATCACCGGCTTCTGCACCGAGATCCCTATCTTTTTGACATCGGTATAGCCCACCAAGGCCAGAAGCAACCCCAGGATCACCAGCGTCCCCCCACCCCCGCCCAACAACAACGGCGCTGCCCCCCCCGTGCGTCCAATCAACGACGCCCCCGAGGCCGCCAGCACCAGGCGCGCCCGCCGCCGGGGATCGGGCTCCGTCAAAACCACGGAGCTTGCAACCGCCAGATCCCCGACCAGCACCCCACCCAGGACGGCACCGACCCAGCCTTCCACCCGCAGCCAGCCCAGGCGGGCATGCAGGCCCCAGAACGCGAGCAGGATCGCCGATCCCCAAGGAACATCCTGCCGAATCGAATCCCACACCCAGGCCGGGTCGATCACCCAGCGCCAGGCGGCGACACCCGCCACCAGCGCCACCCCGAGAGGCCACAGCTTTTCCAGGCGGCGAAACTGGCAGAGCAGGGCCACCAGTCCCGCCGCGCCACCCACCCAGGCCATGTCCAGGTACTGGGGCATCATCGGTCGTCGCGGTCCACCACCGGGTTCTCCAACCGGCCGATGGCCGGGCACTCCACCACCACCATCTGACCATGGTGAAGCGGCCCTACACCCGCCGGTGTCCCCGTGGAGATGAGATCACCGGGTTCCAGCGTCATGATATCCGAGATAAATGCCACCAGCGTTGCGATGTTGAACACCATGTCCGCGGTGTTGCCATCCTGCCGAAGCTGGCCATCCACGCGGCAGATCAGCGGCAGGTTGCCGGCGTCCAGGCCAGTCACCAACAGCGGCCCCACCGGACAGAAGCTGTCAAAGCCCTTGGCACGCGCAAAAACCCCGTCCACCGCCTGGAAGTCCCGGGCGGTCACGTCGTTCACCAGGGTGTAGCCGAAGACATAGTCCAGCGCGTCCGACACCGGAACCCGCGTCGCCTGCCGCCCGATCACCACCCCCAGCTCGGCCTCGTGGTCCACCCGCGTCGTGCGCGGCGGAATGACGATGGAATCGCCAGGACCGATGATCGCAGAGGGAGGTTTGAAGAAGATTTTTGGCAGGGTGGGCACCGGCTTGCCCATCTCCTTGGCATGATCCCAGTAGTTGGATCCGATAGCGATAATTTTTGTGGGCCGCACCGGTGCCAGGAAAAGGCCGGGATTGCGGACCCGACGGCCCGTGCTGACGCCGCCATCATAGGGTGCGGCATCCAACAGGTCCCAAGATTCGCCGATTTCCTGCGCCCAAACAGGACCATTGCCGGTAGGAAGACGTGCGTAGCGGATCATAAAACGTGTGCCTCCAGCTCGGCCATCGCCTCGGTGGGATCGGCCATAAACATCAACAGTCCGCGCCAGACCCACTTCTGCCACAGAAAATCATCGATCGGCCCCTGGCCCACCGCAAGGTGACAGCGGGGCAGCTCGCCCCCGTAGGCGTCCGAAAACTCAGAAAAACAGCGTTCAAACTCCTCTTCATCGGGGCGAAAACCCACAAATAGGACCACATGGTTGCGGATCAGCGTGCGCAGGGCACGGCGTTGATCCGCCCCCAGGGGCCGCTGCTCAAAATCGCGGCGGCTGACCAGGATTGTTTGCGGATGGGCAAGCTGGCCCCGCAGGTGGATCACCGTCGGCTGTGCTGGATCAGCGGCCGTAGGAAAAGCCTCTTCTCGATTGAGTTGGTGCAGGTTCGGCGGAGCAGCTTGTAGCAGCAGCGGGGCGTAGCAGGTGGAGAGGATCAGCGAAAAGTGTTTCCAGGCGCTCTGGTGCGCCGCAGTCGGCGGGAAAGGGGTGGCCAAGGTGGCCTGAAGCTGGGTGATCATCGCGGCCCGACCCAGGCGATTTTCCAGCTCTCCCGCTGCTTCCTCCACCGAAGGGGGCTGAGGCTTGGACCGGTTGCCCGGCACCGGGCGCGGCTTCTTCCAGCCCAGGCTCGTCGCAAGCGAACGATTGTCAGGCCAGGAAAGATCTTGGAGCTCTGCGGCCTCCAACGTGGCCCGGCTGCCCAGCACCAGGAGGCAGCGCCGGTTGCGCACCGCCTCGATCACCTCCACCGGCAGGTTCACGCGGACACCGCCGCCACGGCCCGCGCCATCGCCGCCCGATCGCGCACCACCGCGCCCACCTGCCCTACAGTCAACGCCGCCACCCGGCTGCCCAGCTCCCCGCACTTGTCCAACGAGAGGCCGCGCGTCCAGGCATAGAGGAAGGCCCCCGCGTAGGAATCGCCAGCGCCCGTCGTATCCAGCACCTGCGTGGGGAATACCGGTACCTGGAAGGTCTGGCCGGAGGCCCGCACCAAGGAGCCCTCGGCACCGAGCTTGACCACCGCCACCGAAACCCAGCTTCCCAGCTCTTCAATGGCCTCATGCGCCTCTTTACCCGTCAAGATTTCGGCCTCTTCGCGGTTGAAGAAGCCGATGTCTACGCGGCTGCGGAAGACGGCAATCAGCTCGTCCTTACAGATCCGCGCCACGAAGGGATCGGCACAGTCCAGGGAGATCGCCACGTTGGCCTCTCTCGCCACGTCCATGGCGTCGTAGACGGCCTGCTTGACCGGACCACCCAACAGGCCATAGCCCTCCAGGTGCAGCACCTTGGCATGGCGGATCCGGTCGGCAAAGCTGCCCAATTCGGCGAGGTCCACCGAAGTGCCCAGATCGGTGAGCATGGTGCGCTCGCCATCTTTCCGGGAAATCAGCGAAAGGCACTTGCCACTTACCTTTCCTTCGGCCACCACCAGCGCGTGCGTGCCGCAGGCGGCCTCCATCGAGTCGCCGTATTTGTTCCCGAAAAGATCGTCGCCCACCTGCCCGCAGAACAGTGCCCGAGCCCCCAAGACTCCCGACGTTGCCACCACGTTGGCGCAGGATCCACCGGAGTGAATCTCTACGCCCAAGGCGTGCACCGCATCGTAGACCTGATGCCAGCGATTGTGATCGGCAGGCGTCATCTGGCCGCGCGCCAGGCCCAGCTGATCCAACACCTCTTCGTCGGGAATACGCACCAGCGCATCCATAATCGCGTTGCCTACACCGACCACATCCAGGGACAAGGTTCCTCCTGCTCTACGCCGCCGCGCTTAGCCCGCTGCCGCCCGGTCGGCTATAGGGCGGGGATGGATCGCGCGCGCCTGCTTCGACTGCTCCCCGGGTTGGTAGTGAGCGTGGGCTTTTTGAGCTGGTTTGCCTGGACGGCGGAGTGGGAACGGGTGGTCGAAAGCCTCGCGGGGGTGAAGCTGCCCTGGGTGCTGGCCTCCGCTTCGGTGTTGTTCTCCGAATTTTTTGTGCGGACGCTGCGCTGGCGGGTACTGCTGGGGCCGATGCGCACCGCGGAAGGTCTGCCCCCCACCCTTAAGATCGGGCGCCTTTTTGTGGCGACGGTGGTGGGCATGAGCCTGAATGTGGTCCTGCCTTTTCGGGCGGGTGATTTTGCGCGGCCCTACCTGGGATCGCGGGAGACGGGCCTGCCCATTCCGCCCCTGGTCACCATCGCGGTGATGGAGCGGGTCTTTGATATTCTCGGGCTGGTGAGTGTGCTCTTGTTGATGGTGGCGACACTTCCGGCCGATGCGGCAGCGCATGGACCGCTGGTGACCAATCTGAAGGTCTATGGCGGGATTTTTGGCATCGCCGGAATGCTGGGACTGGCGACGATGATCGCGATGGCGGTGGCCCGGGCGCAGGCCCGCAGCCTGTTTCTGAAGCTGGCCACGCTGCTGCCCGGTCCCATACAAGGCAGGGTGATCCAGCTCTATGAGGGACTGTGTGACGGGCTGGAGGTGGTGCGCTCGCTGCGCGTGGTGGGCCTCGCCATGGGGCTGTCGCTGATCCACTGGACGGGGGGAGCCCTGTCCATCTACCTGCTCTTCCGCGCCTTTTCCCTGGATCTTCCCTTCGCGGCCGCTGCCTTCACCACCGTGGCCATTGCGCTCGCCGCCGCGCTGCCGCAGGCGCCCGGATTTTTCGGCGTTTTTCATGCGGCCACCGAAAAAACCCTGGTACTCTGGGGACAGGCGGTGGATCCTTCCAAAGCCTATGCCATCGTTTTATGGGGGGTCTCCTTCATTCCCCTGGCCATTGTCGGGGCGCTGCTGTTCTGGCGCGAGGGTTTAAAGCTCTCCGAACTGAGCGGCAGGCCCAAACCGGAGAAATCATGATTTTTGTCATTTTGGCCGCCTGCACACCCGAGGTAGAAGAGTCCAAGCCGGTGAAAGAGAGTGAGCCGGTGGTGGACAGTGTGGACAGCGAGCCCCCCGCCCCTCCCGAGGGCTCGGTGCGCGGTAGCTTGAGCCTGAGTGATGGAAAAACATCCTCTCAAACCGCCTGGCACAGCTTCACCTTTGCCAACGACAAGGGGGCGATGGTCTACTTCTCTTCGAACCCCGACGCCACCTGCGAAGACCTGACCGGCACGCTGTTCCAGCAGGCCGACCCCAGCCCCCTCTACGTGGGCGGGGAGTGCAACCTGCTCATCGTTATTCCCGATACATTGCCGCTATCCTTCGATTTTACCGGGGTTACCACGGCATCCTTCCAGCTCTTCTGTCCGCTGGGAACCGGCGCTTTTGCCCAGGACAACGGAAGCTGGCGCTGGGGAGGAGAGTGGTATGTGGGCACCGCAGACGCCGGTCAGGTGGAGCTGAGCCGCACCGACAACACGGTGACGGGTACCGTGAACCTGGAGACTTTTTCGGGGAGCTACCCCTACATTCAGGGGACCCCCACCGCGCTAGCCACCGGCCCGCTCAGCGGCGCCGTGGTGCCCGAGCTGTGCGAGGGGCTGGGCAGCCACCCCGTCTTCCAGTAGCTCTTGCTATCGGAAAACCGGGCGTTCCTTGCGCTTGTTCGCATCGTAGGCGGTGCGGAAGTCCGGGTGCGCCATACAGAGCGCCTGCGCCTGGGCCTCGGCCTCGATGGCCTCCGCCAGATTGAGGCCCTGCTCACTCTCCAACATCTGCTTGGTGATCGAGTGCGCAAAAGCGGGGCCATCCGCCAGCTTTTTCGCCCACTCCTGTGCCAAGACCAGAGCGGCAGGACCATCCTCGCAGACCCGGTTCACCAGGCCGATACGCGACGCATGCTCCACATCGATGATGTCCCCGAAAAAGAGCAGCTCGGAGGCATGTCCCAGGCCCACAATACGCGGTAGCAGATAAGACGCCCCCATATCCGCGCCCGAGAGGCCCACCTTGGGGAAAATATAGCCAAAACGGGCATTTTTAGCAGCGATCCGCAGATCACAGGCCGCAGCGATCACCGCACCCGCCCCCACCGCCACCCCATTGATGGCCGCAATCACCGGGCGACGCACCGCACGGATCGCCCGAATCAGCCGCCCCGTCGCACGGGTGAAGTCCAATAAAGCCCGGATATCCTTCGAAAAAAGCTCGGCGATGATACCTTCCACATCGCCCCCCGAGCAGAAGCCGCGGCCCGCCCCGGTGATGACGATGGCGCGCACTTCCGGCTGCTCCAGCTTTTCGAAGGTTTCGGCAAGCTCCTGGTAGACTTCAAAGGTGAGCGCGTTGAGACGGTCGGGGCGGTTCAGGGTGATGGTGACCACGCCGTCTACCAGACTCAGATCAAAAGAAGTGGGGTTGAACATGGGCTACCCGATCTCCGCAACGGCCTGAATCTCCACCTTCGCCCGAGGCTCCACCAGGGCCGTCACCCCCACGAGTGCCATGGCCGGATAGTGGCGGCCAAAGCGGGCTTTCCACACAGCGCCCAGCTCAGATGCCCGTTCACGGTATTCCTGGATGTTACAGACAAAAATCGTCATGGAGGCCACCGACTCCGGCCCTCCCCCGGCCGCCCGGACAATGTCCAGCACATGGTCCAGCGCCCGGCCGAACTGATAGATAAAATCCTCGTTGGCAAAAGTACCGTCCAGCTCCCAGCCGATCTGTCCGGCCACATGCAGGAGCCGTCCCGACGTCAGGGTGCCGTTGGCGTAGCCGCGTGGGCGCGGAAAATGAGCGGGTTGGATGATGTCCATGGGCGGCCGTTTAACCCGGAAATCGGCGGCCATCCGCGCCATGTCTCCGGCGGCGCCAATTTTCTCGAAGGAGGTGGGGAAGAGGCATTGACCCGTCAAGATCGCGCAAGGCGCGCGGGCCAGGGGCCCGGGCGCCTTTTGGGGTGGCATTTGCCCGGCGTCAAATCGATCACCATGCTACAATCCACCCATGTCCCTCCTCTTTGGCGACGACACCAGCCCGGAAGCAGAAGCCATCCTGATTGAAGGCTATCGTCGGATGAGCCCGAGCCAGAAGCTGCAGCGGGTTTTAGATCTCAACCGAACCGTCCAGATCCTGGCACTCGCAAGGATCCGGGAACAATATCCCGAAGCAAACGCCCGCGAGGTCAAGCTGCGTTTGGCGTCATTGTGGATCGACGCCAAGATCATGCGCAGCGTCTTCGGCTGGGATCCTGAGCTTGAGGGCTATTGATGTTGACCGAGGCCCTCTCCGTAACTGCGCATGTGGGAAAAGTACTGGATGAACTTGGGGTTCCCTGGCTGGTGGGGGGCTCGCTTTCCAGCTCCTTGCAGGGTGTGCCGCGTGCCACCCAAGACGTGGACCTGGTGGCTGCATTACAAGCTGGGCACGTCCAATCTTTTTCGGCGGCACTGGAGGAGAATTTTTATGTATCCGAGGACGCAATTCACAACGCCATCCGTCGTTGCTCAAGCTTCAACCTGATCCATCTGGATACGATGACCAAGGTAGACATCTTTGTTCCGTCGGTCGCGCCCCTTGCCGCTGCCCAGCTTCGGCGTCGGTGGTTTATCACACTGGAAGATGGCAGCCGCCTTCCGGTGGCCAGTGCTGAGGATATCATCCTTCAGAAATTAGACTGGTACCGCAAAGGAGACCAGAGCTCCGAACGGCAGCTCAGAGACGTTGTGGGAGTGTTGCAGGTTCGAGAAAAGGCACTGGATACCGGCTACCTGGAAATGATGGCGGAGCAGAGCGGTCTTTCGGAACTGCTGAGGAAGGCCATCAGTCTCCGTCGTCAGGCCGGACCGGGTGGTTAGGCAAAAACCGAATGTATAGACCCAAAATGGGCCGCCATCCGGACCGCTTGGCGGAGACCGAGCGCTGGCTGTTGATTTTTGACGCACGCCCCGGCCGAAGCTGGAAGCAGCGCCTCTGGCAAGCCGAGGTGGCAGAGGGAGGCCGTACCGTACACCTGCGGGGGGCCTGAGCGGGAGCGTCACCCGTTGTGTGGGCACAGGAGAGCCCACAAAAAGGCCGCTGGGCCTCTGGCCCACCGGCCTTGCGTGGTATCCGAAATTACTCCGCTTATCTACCTACTCCTTCTGAATGAATCCTCATTCATGATTGGAATTGTGTCATGGAGTACCAACCCGTTGCTCAGGGCTTGTTGATTTCCGCTGTCCTCCTCGGTAGCGGCTGCCGCAATCCCCGATGGCTCCGTCGCCCCCGCCCCCCCGCCGGGTTATGAGCCCGGCTATCCGAGGTGACCTTGACCCGCCGACCCATCCAGCGTTCCGAGCAGCTTCCCGGCCCCAAGGCCAGCGCCTTCGTCAAGCGCAGCGATGCTGCAGTTTCTCCCTCTTACACCCGCGATCATCCGCTGGTGGTGGAGCGCGGAGAAGGGGTGTGGGTCATCGACGCCGACGGCAACGAATTTCTGGATATGTCGGCGGGGATCGCCACCACTTCCACGGGGCACTCGCACCCCAAGGTGGTAGCGGCCATCGTGGAGCAGGCGCAGAAGCTCATCCATATGAGCGGCACCGATTTTTACTATCCGGTGCAGGGGCGCTTGGCGGAGCGCTTGACAAAAATGCAGCCCGTGCGCGGCGACAAGTGCCGGGTCTATTTTGGGAACTCCGGCACCGAGGCCAACGAAGCCGCCATGAAGATGGCGCGCTACTATACCCGCCGTCCCAACTTTGTCGCCTTCCTGGACTGTTTTCACGGGCGTACTCTGGGGGCCTTGTCGCTGACGTCGTCCAAGGCCCGTCAGCGTGAGGGTTTTGGCCCTTTCTTTCCGGTCTTTCACAGCTACTACCCCGATCCCTACCGCCTGGGCTCCCGCGCCACCTCCGTCGCGATGCAGCACCTGAACGATCTCTTCCGCACCATCTGTCCGCCGGAGGATGTAGCGGCGATCTTTGTGGAGCCGGTGCAGGGCGAGGGCGGCTATATCATTCCGCCCGCTGACTTTTTGCCGCAGCTCCGGGAGCTGTGCGACAAACACGGTATCCTTCTGGTCTACGACGAGGTGCAGTGTGGCATGGGTCGCACCGGGAAGATGTTTGCCTGGGAACACTCGGGTGTAAAGCCAGACATCATCAGCCTGGCCAAGGGCATCGCATCCGGCATGCCGCTCTCCGCTACCCTGGCCTCGGAAGACCTGATGCGCTGGAAGCCCGGCGCTCATGCCAGTACCTTCGGGGGGAATCCCGTAGCCTGTGCGGCCGCACATGCGACGTTGGATCTTTTGGAGAGCGAGCTGGTCGAAAACTCGGCGAAGATCGGGGCAAAGCTCCTGCAGATGCTGCAGGAGGCGGTGGGCCACCACCCCAATGTCGGCGATATCCGTGGCCAGGGGTTGATGATCGGCGTAGAGCTGGTGAAGGACCGCGCCACCAGAGAGCGCGCCACCGAGCTGCGCAACGAGCTGGTGATGGATGCCTTCCACCGCGGTGGCATGGTGATCCTCGGGGCGGGCCAGAACACCATCCGCTTCTGTCCCGCGCTTACGCTTACGGAAGACGAAGCACGTCTTTCGGTTGATATTTTTGCAAAGTCTCTCAACGCACTGACTGGAGTCTCCCATGGCTAAGTTCAACGGAGTGGATTTCTACAATCTGGACAGCCTGCTCTCGGAAGAGGAGCGCCAGGTCCGCGACGTGGTCCGCGAGTGGGTAGACGACAACGTCATCCCCATCATCGAAAAATGTTGTCGGGACGACCGTTTTCCGCATGAGCTGGTCAAGCCCATGGGCGAAATGGGACTTTTAGGCGTCAACCTCTCCGGCTATGGTTGCCCGGGGCTGTCGAATGTGGCCTACGGTCTGGTCTGCCAGGAATTGGAGCGCGGGGACTCGGCCATCCGCTCCTTTGCCTCGGTGCAGGGCTCCCTCTGTATGTTCCCGATCTGGAAATTCGGCTCGGAAGACCAGAAGAACAAGTACCTGCCCGGCATGGCCAAGGGCGAGCTGATCGGCTGCTTCGGCCTCACCGAGCCCGACCACGGCTCCAACCCCTCCGGCATGGTGACCCGCGCCGTGGACGAAGGGGACCACTACCGCCTGAACGGCGCGAAGATGTGGATTACCAACGGCACCATTGCGGATCTGGCCATCGTCTGGGCCAAGCTGGACGGGGTGATCCACGGCTTTATCGTGGAGAAGGGAGATCCTGGCTTTACCGCCCCGGAAATGAAGGGCAAACACTCCCTGAAGGCATCGGTGACCTCCGAGCTGGTCTTCCAGGACTGCATCATCCCCAAAGACCGCATCCTTCCTGGGGTTCGTGGCCTGAAGGGTCCGCTCTCCTGCCTCACCAATGCCCGCTTCGGCATCTCCTGGGGTGCGATTGGCGCGGCCATGGCCTGCTTCCACTCGGCACGCGAGTACACCCTGTCCCGCACCCAGTTCGGTCGGCCCATCGCCGGTTTTCAGCTAGTACAGAACAAGCTGGCCTACATGCTACGCGAGATCACCAAAGCCCAGCTTCTGGCGCTGCAATGTGGCCGCCTGAAGGATGCGGGTACCCTGATCCCCGAGCAGGTGTCGCTGGCGAAGATGAACAACGTGGATATTGCGCTGGAGATCGCGCGGATGTCTCGCGATATGCATGGTGCAAACGGTATTCTGGACGAGTACCCCGTCATGCGCCACATGGCAAACCTGGAGTCCGTGCGCACCTATGAGGGTACCCACGACATCCACAACCTGATCCTGGGCAAGTGGGTGACCGGCATCCAGGCTTTTGAGTAACCATCGGTCTTTGGGCGGGTGGCGATTTTGAGGGGGCATGCTATGCAAGGATTATGTCCTTAAGTCTGCTCCTCTTTCAGCTCGCGTTGGCCGACATCGCCCCTCCTCCGAAGGATACGGCGGAACCCCGCGACCCCTCCGCATCGGTGTACGACGAAAAGGCGCCGACCCGCTCGGTGGCGCCTCCCCCCGAAAAGGGCTGTGTGGCCAGCATTGCCGTCGCCGGTCTGGTGATGTTGGGCCTGGGCTTTTCTCGGCGTCAGATGCCCCAACCTCTCACGACCTGATCAGCGCATCGGCAGAGCGGGATCGTCGGGACGGCGGCGTACGGTGACCATGGCCGGGGGCACATTCCAGGGAACCCGGATACGCTGAATGATGAGTGGATCCAGGCTTTGCTCCAGCTTTAAGATGCGATCCATACGGATCCTTGACTCCCGACCGGCCATGGCGCGTACGGCATGGCGCAGGCCGATGTACTGGAACATCACCAGGTGGCCTCCGGGGCGGAGGATCTGAAAAAAGTGCTTGTAGATCGCCTCGACCAGCTCGGCAGGAAAGTTGGCGAGTGGTAGTCCACTCACGATGCAGTCCACCGGCCGGGGCGGTTCGTAGTCCAGGATACTTTTTTCGTGGAGGAGCAGGTCAGGATAGCGTGCCCGCAAGACGTTGCAGAACTCGCCGTTCAGCTCCACCGCCTCGACGTGGTCCCCCGGTTGCAGGCGGCTATGTAGCTCCTGCGTCACCGGACCGGTGCCGGGCCCCACCTCCAGCACATTCTGCGGGGGATGGCCCTTGGGAAGCGCCGCATTGGCCATTGCCCGTGCCAATCCGCCTCCCGACGGCAGTACCGCCCCCACCGCGTTCGGGTTCCGCAGGCTTTGCCGGATAAAATGGAAGATCATGCCGCCCCCATTACAATCGCGCGGCCACCTTGGCAAGACTCACCAGCGGGCATGCTCCAGGCTGACGCTGTAGCCATCGCAGTTCACCCCACGTGGCAGTCGCACCCGGGCACTGCCGGTGCTGCGCGGTGACAGATCCCGCAACTCACCCACGAAGTGGTCTTCTCCACAGCGGATGCCGACTTCTGCATAGCTGATCGCCCGGGAAGCGCGGTTGGCGCCGGTCACCTCCACCTCTACCCGCCCATCGGGAAAGATCGTGGCCATCGCCTCCAGGCCCAACCAGAGGCCCACATCCACCACGCGATCCGCCTCCCCTTCCCGCGCGCGCAACACCACCTCTTTCCGAACCGTGTCGAGGGTGACCAGGAAGAGACCCGAGACGTTCAAGCCCAACAATCCCGCCACGCGCTCATCCGCACACTCCTCGCAGACCCCGATCGTGACCGGGGCCACCCGCATCCCCCCCACCCAGATCTCTGGGATCTGCACCAGCTTGGCGCTGCGCTCCCCGTTGGCCGTTCGCAGCTTGATCTCCGGCGCGTCGGCAGGCACAGGGATTTGGAGGCGGCGCAGGGTCGGGGTATCCAGCGTGGTCACCGTTGCACCGGTGTCAAAAAGCATGGAAAACTCGTCGTTTCCCATCTGAACCGGAATGGCCAGCGAGTGACCTTGGCCCTCGTAGGGCAGCGCCACTTCATCCTCTCGCAACGCCGTGGTCGGCGCGCAGACCGGCGTGATCCGGCTGGCTTCGGGCGCGGGGGTGGTCCCCGCCACCGCCGCCATCGGTGTAAAATGTTGGCCGACATCGCCGGCCTTTTTTACCCAGCCCGGACCACCCACCGCTGCCAGCGTGGCCAGACCGGTGCTCAATGCGTCAGGAAACTCTCCGGGAAAGAAGCCTGGAAGAAGGAGGAGGGAGAGGGTGGGCCAGCTCCAGATTCCTGCTACTGCCCCCCAGGCGCTACGCCCCAACAGCGACCACAGGCCGGCCACCGGCAACAGCGTAAACATCAGGGCTACCGCAGAGACCACCACCGGCGGAAGCTGGCGGCTGACGCCCAGACCCAGCCAGAAGGCCGTGCAGAGCGCCGCGGGCAGCAGGCCCAGGAAGAAGAGCAGTCGCGCCATGAGGACAGTCTATGCACCCCCGGCCAGAAGGCTTGTGAAAAGTGGTCTATCCCCTGTCAACGCCGGACACGGGCCTCCAGGGCGTCGCCCAGCTCCCGCGACCGCAAGTAGGCGGCCTCGACCGACTCGGTAAGCACCGCAGAAAAACGCCCGTTTTTTAATACCTGGAGGGCGCGGGTGGTGGTTCCCCCCGGACTGGTCACCTCGTCGATCAGCTCCGCCACGTGGCCGTCGGAGGCGCGCAGCATCTCCACGGTGCCCTGCAGCGTCGCCAGCACCGTCTGCCGCGCCACTGCCCGGGGCAGCCCCACATAGGCGGCAGCTTCGAGGTAGGCTTTTACAAAGTGGGCGACGATGGCCGGGCCGGTACCACTCACCGCAGTAGCGCGATCCACATGCTCCTCCTCCTCCACCGAAACCTCCTCGCCCATCACCCGAAGGACCGCCTGGATTCTCGCTTTTTCGGTGGCATTCACCTCGGGGGGGGCACACCAGACCGTCATCCCCCGGCGGATCCGACAGGGAAGGTTGGGCATACAGCGCACCACCCGGCTATGCCCGGTTGTGTCCTGAAGCAGCCGCATTCGGGCACCAGCAACGATGGACAAAAGAAGGCTTTGTTCAGGTATCTTCCCCCGAAGCTCAGCCAGAACACCGGGGAGCGTCTGCGGTTTGACCGCCAGCACCACCAGATCCGCCTGCGCCGCCTCCGCATTGGAGAGGGTCGTACGGATTCCGTAGCGCTCTTCCAAAAACTTCAGCCGATCCGAACGCCGATGGGATGCGATGATTCTGGCGCCCGCCGTCCCCTCCTCGCGCAGTCCAGCGATCATCGTCTCCGCCATCACGCCCGTTCCCACCACCCCGATGCTCCAGTCCACAGGCCCTCCACGACCGGCCGCCACTAACCCGCGCTGTCGCTTTCCTCATGGCGCGACGGCCGGAAACAGGCTAACGGCGCCCGCATGTTGCTCACCAGCCTGCTTTTTGCCCTCCTCGCCTGCGACAACACCGAAAAGCCAACGGAGGCCGCAAAGCCCGCCGCCGCGGCCAATCCCGGGGACATCACCGCCCCGGCCGACGTAGCAGCCGCCCCTGCGGACGCGATTAAAACCGCTTCCGGCCTGGCCTATAAGGTGCAGGTTCCCGCCGTAGGTGAGGGCGAGTCCCCCACCGAGTGGGACAAGGTGGAGGTCCACTACACTGGCTGGACCACCGACGGCAAGATGTTCGACTCCTCGGTGAAGCGTGGAAAAACCGCCACCTTCGGGCTGAAGCAGGTGATCCCCGGCTGGACCGAGGGCCTGCAGTTGATGAAGAAGGGCGAAAAGACCCGCTTCTGGATTCCCGTCGAGCTGGCCTACAACAATCGCCCCGGGAAGCCTGCAGGGATGCTGGTTTTTGACGTGGAGCTGGTGAACATTGTTCCTGGCAAGCGCCCCCCTGCCGCCCCCGCCGATGTGGCCGCCATTCCCGCCGACGCAACCAAGACCGCTTCTGGCCTGGCCTATCGGGTACTGACCCCCGGCACCGGCACCGAACATCCCAGCAAGGATGCCCAGGTCAAGGTGAACTACACCGGCTGGACCACCGACGGCAAGTCCTTCGACTCCTCGATTCCCCGCGAGCGTCCTCAATCCTTCGGCGTCGGCGACGTGATCCCCGGCTGGACCGAAGGTCTGCAGCTCATGACCAAGGGCCAGAAGACCCTCTTCTGGATCCCGGTGGAGCTGGCCTACAACAACCAGGCCGGAAAGCCAGCAGGAATGCTGGTTTTTGAGGTGGAACTCCTGGAGTGGTCCGAGCCGCCGCCCGTGCCCAAGGACGTGGCCGGTCCCCCGAAGAACGCCAAAAAGACCGCTTCTGGTCTGGCCTATACCGTACTCCAGAAGGGCAATGGCAAGGAGAAGCCCTCCCCCACTTCCCGTGTCACCGTCCACTACACCGGCTGGACGAAGACCGGCGAGATGTTCGACTCCAGCGTCATGGACGGCAAACCCGCCTCCTTCATGCTTAACCGCGTGATTCCCGGCTGGACCGAAGGTCTGCAGCTCATGACGGTGGGCGAAAAGACCCGCTTCTGGATCCCGGCCGAGCTGGCCTACGGCGAAACCCCGCAGAAGCCCGGCGCTCCCTCCGGTCAACTCACCTTCGACGTGGAATTGATCGCGATCGACGCCGCTCCTCCCGCACGCCCCGTTGGCGCACCTGGCGGAATCCCCGGCGCGCCGAAGCCCGGTGCCGTCAAGCCACCTCCCGGCTCCCTGAAGCCCGAGGGTGGATCGTTGAAGCCGGAAGGTGGATCGTCGCTGAAGCCTGCGGGCAACTGAGCGTCTGAGGCGCCTGCATCAGACAGAAAGGGGGCCGAAAGGCCCCTTTTTTTTTTCGCTTCGTTCCTGCCCTATCTGAGACTGTAGCCCAGCCTACAAATCCTCAGGAACCGGCTCCGAAGGCTCAGTTTCCGAAAGATTCTCCCCCATCGGCAAAGGCTGCTGGATAGGCTCAAAAACGTCGGCACGCCAGCAGCGGCGGCAGCGGGCTTCGTAGGCATCGGTCTCGCCCACCAGAAAGCGGGCGTCGCGATTGATCAAACGCTGGGAGCGGTCGGCCGGGTTGCCACAGACCATACAGATCGCCAGGTTTTTGGTGATAAACTCGGCTACGGCCAGCAGTTGCGGAATGGGCTCAAAGGGGCGTCCCAGGTAGTCCTGATCCAGCCCCGCCGCGATCACCCGGCGGCCCTGGTTGGCCAGATCCTCGCAGATCTGCACCAACTCAGCACCAAAAAACTGGGCTTCGTCGATACCAACCACCTGTGCGGTACCGACGAGGGTCGGGATCTGCAGCGCACTGTCCACCACAAAACAGCGGATATTGAGGCCCGAGTGCGAGTCCACCGAGTCGGCACTGTAGCGCTGATCCAGACTGGGCTTGAAGACCACCACGCGCTGCCGCGCAAACTGGGCACGACGAAGGCGGCGTATCAGCTCCTCGGACTTCCCGCTGAACATACAGCCGGTCACCACCTCGATCCAGCCGGTGCCTTGAGGCGTCAGGTTCATCCGGGCTCTGCTCCCAGGCGCAGCAGGCTGCCGCGTCCTTCAAACCAACATAGGCAACGACGGTTGCCCTCCCGATTCTTCTCGCCATAGCTGCGAAAAGCTACATCTTCGGGGACCAGGACACTTTGCGACCAGGGGTTGAGGCAGACCCGAATACGCAGCTCACCCAACGCAATCGCAGGCCGACGGTCCACCATCCAAAGCCCAGAAAGGAAGGGATAGAGCGGATCCCGGAAGAGACAGACGCCGGGGGGGCCGTCGTAGTCGCGGACCAGTGGCCCCTCGCCGCTGCGCATGGCATCGGGACGACCATAGAGAAAATCGAGGAGGTAGCCGTCGTTCATCAGCCAGGGTTGGTCGGTCACACAGGCCAACAAAAGCGGCGTACGCCGACGTGGCGAAGCGGCGTAGCGATCCAGCTCGGCCACCACCCGGGGCTCCATGGCCTCCATGGTGCGGTGGCCGTAGAAAGGGCCCATGGAGAAGGCCAGGGCACTCTGGCCCGCCTCCACCGGCTCGCCGGTCAGGCAGAACTCCAGGGCCAGACGTTCGTCCTC
>CAITDR010000497.1 GCA_903891165.1 uncultured Pseudomonadota bacterium | reverse complement strand
GAACGTCTTTCCGCAAGGAAGGGGGCACCGCAAGGGCGGCATGTACATGCACTCCTGATCGGGGGGCAGAAGGTATTGGACGACTTCTTCCCCGGCTTTTCCGAGCGCCTCGTGGAAGAGGGGGCCCTTCGCCCCAACATGGGCAACGAGGTGACCTGGCAGGTTTTTGGCGCCTTTCGCCCCCAATATCGCTCCGAGCTGCACCCCCTGGCGGCCAGCCGACCGCTGATCGAGCGGGAGCTTCGGCACTTCTGCCTCCAGAACCCCAAAGTGCAGCTCCGGACGGGTGTGGAGGTGCGAGGCTACCTCGAAAAAAACGGAGAGATCCAGGGAATCGAAGGAGAGGAGAAGGAAAAACCCCTGCGGCTGGAGGCCAAGATAGTGGTGGACTGCACCGGGCGGGCCTCCAAAACACCGGCTTTCCTGGCGGCCCTGGGCTACCCCGGCGCGGAGGAGGAGGTGGTGACCTCCAAGGCCGGCTATGCCACCCGACTGTACCGACTCCGTGAAGATCCGAAAAGAAGCTGGAAGATGATGTACCTGCAACCCTCGCCGCGCAGCGGAAAAAGGGGCGGAATCCTGGCCCCTATCGAGGGAGGGCTGCACTTCTGCACGCTGTTGGGAATGGCCGGAGACCTGCCACCCACCGACGAAGCAGGTTTTCTCGCCTTCGCCCGAAGCCTTCCTTCGCCCCAGCTGGCGGATGTGTTGGAGACCGCCGAGGTCATGGGTCCGATCCACAGCTTCCAGCGTGCTGAAAACCGATGGAAGCACTACGAAAAGCTGCCGAAGTACCTGGAAGGTCTGCTGGTGATGGGGGACGCCACCTTTGCGCCAAACCCGGTGTACGGGCAGGGAATGTCGGCAGCCGTATTGGGTGCCAAAGCGCTGCAGGCAGTGTTGGCCCGACAGGGAACGGGGAGGGGACTCTCCGGTAGTTTCCAGAGAGAGCTGGCGGCCGTGGTATCGCTGCCCTGGCAGATGGCCACCGGAGAGGATCGTCGCTGGCCTGTCGCCGAAAACCATGGGAAAATGCCGATAGGCCAGAAGATGTTGGGCCGGTGGGTGGACCGGGTGCAGGAGGCGACGCTGCACAGCCCGGTGGTCACCGAAGCCTTCTACCGGGTCGCCCAGCTCGTAGACCCGCCAACGGCGCTGTTTGCACCTCGGGTGGTGTGGGAGGTGGCGCGGTTGGCGATGGGAAGCCCGAAGCCGACGGCTCAGCTCACCGTGGCGACGCCCCCCGGCGGCTGCTCCTGAAGCCGACTATCCCCATTTTTTTCAACTTTGTGGACATCCAGAAAGTTGAAAAACGTGGGGGAGGGTGAGGAAAGTGGAAATAAGCCGAGGATCGTCCAGATCATGTCAGGCGCGTGCGGCCCGAGCGCCGCAGGCGCCTACGTTATTCCGCGTCCCCCGCCTCCGATACCCCCTCCCCCCGCCGCAACTTCCAAGGCCCCTCTCCCACCCAACGCATCAAAGCCTGGCTCCCCAAGCCCCGGCGGTCCCGACCGTCGTGAGGAATCGTCACCTCGTCCAGGAGCCCACCCCATGCAAAACCCAGCTCAAAGGTGGCCGGATAACGCCGCACCAGCTCGGTGAGGAGCATCACCGCTGCATGGTCACAGTCGCCCTCCTGCACATAGAGGCCGATATGCAGGCCAAAGTTCCGACGGTAGGAATCCAGCTCCTCGATCACCTCCCGATCCCAGAGGTAGGGCGCGTCTTTTTCCTGTCCGAGGCTCAACAGAGAGGCGCCGTTGAACAGAAGACTCTGTCCAACCGCCACTTCCCCCCGATCACAGGCGGCCTGCACCTCTCCCGCCCAATGGAAGAAGCGGATCTCCCGGGGGCCCAACAACAGTGCGGTCCCCACCTGCTGCGGCACAGAGGACAGACCGGCCACTTCCGAAGGATCAAAGCTGCACACCGCCGCTACATGCAGACCTCTCCGGTTCAGCTCCCGCACCATCGCCCCCAAAAAAGCGGGGGTACTCCGCCGGGACTTGATTTCCAGGACTATGCTGAAGTAGGCGCGCCCTGTCATCCGACGATAGGGTTCCAGCGCCAGCTCCACCGGCATCGGATCCCGGAAGCAGTGGTTCATACAGGCTTCCTGTTCTGAGTAGCGCGGTAGCTTGGCATAGTCCGCCATCAGCGCCATCAGGTCTGGGGCCTCCGCGAGGCGAAGGGCCCGCCCGAAAAGATCCAGCCATGCGTCTGCCTGTACCCCTCCCATACGGGTCTTCGGCGTTCTCCGTACATCTTCATACTGACAGACCCCCGCCGCCTCCTGCACCGTGTCCGCCGTAGACGCATGGGCGATCACCATCCGGTCTACCACGGTCCGAATGAGATCCTGGGCGTCCTCCTTCTCCAGGACCTTCTCCTCAAAGACCGTGATCTGTGCATCCTCCACAAAAATATCCCACTCCACCCCGGCCAGATCATTGGGATGCAGGTCCGTTCGCCCTTTCCGCCGCTGGGACCCATACCACACCCCATAGGCGCACATGACCGGGTTGTTTTCGAACATCGGAATCAGCACCCCCGGCTCGGGGCGCTCCTTCAGCACCTCCTGCACCTCCCAGAAGACATCGGGCATGAGGAAGGCGAGAATTCTTCGCCACCGCTCATCGTGAAGCAGCGCCGGTGCAGCTCCCATAAAGGCGCCGTGGCCATAGTATTGGTTCGTCAAGGGTGGCATTGGCACAAGCTGGGGAACAAAGGGAAGATCGTCCACCTTGTCCAGCAGATCCAGGCCGAGCTGCCGCACCTCGGCCTCGACCTCACGGGTTTCTCGCTCGGCCCGCCGGAAAAGCAGCTCCAAGCTGTCCCAAAGGCGGGCGATGCGGAGGAGCAGGCGGTTCCATACGGAAGAGGGCATATTCACCTATAACCCGATTGAATTGAGCCTGCACTCCCGGCCGGATCCAAACAAACCCTAACACCCCCCTACCGCCACCCTTCAGGTTCCCGTCCACCCGGATAGTTTTCCCATCCACCGGAGCCTTCTTGTTCTTCCTCCTCCTTTCCACCGCCCACGCCTTTACGGACGAGCTTCTGCGGATGATGGTGGCGGATCTGGCCGCGTGTGGAAACGGCAGCACAGCGGCCCTTTTTGGTGCTCCCGCCGGTGCTGAGTGTCAGCCGCGCGCAGGCCCTCGCCAACCTGGAGCAACAGGAAGCTCAGGAAGCCGAAGCACGAATCCAGGCCGACCAAGACAAGGCCCGCCACGAGGAAATACTTCGTTTGATCGATCACAGCCTTGCTTTTTACTCCATCCCTGAGCAAAAAATTTATGTGATAAGCACCAATATCGGCGATTTTATGGAGAGCACCGGTACCACGGTCGGACCTCTCTTGGGATCTGTGGCCCGCTGTGTGGTGGCCCATGAGCTGACCCATGCCCTCCAACACCAATATGCGCACCGCAGTCCCCCGAAAAGTGACGAGGAGCAGGCTTCTCTTCTGGCGATGTGGGAGGGCCAAGCCCACCTCGTTGCCCAACGCAGTTGCGCCGACCCGGTGGCCTGGCAACTGCTGGAGAGTTCCCAGCGTCTTGATGTCCTCTCCAGCCTGGAACCCGAGGATCCCATCGCCCGCTACTACGGCTATGGCTTTGCATTTATGTCAACTCTTGAGCGACGGGGCGGCATAGAGGCTACCTGGAATGCTCTTCTTCTTCCGCTTTGTTCTTGGCCGCGGCACGCTGCAATGCTGGCCTTTCAGCGAGGCGAGCCGCGTAGTCCACCAGTGCGGGGCGCGCATCGATCATGTTGAAGCGCAACATCCAACGTAAGGAGCCGCCCACCAGGAGGTCGGCCATCGTGAACTGCTCTCCCAGCAACCATGGACCTTTTGCAAGTCCGCCTTCCAGAGTGCTGAGGATACTCTCGTAGCTGCCCCACCCCGCCTGTCCGGGTTTGTACTCCCAGCCCGCCGCTTTTGCCATACAGCCGGGCTCGATGACGGCCGACGGATACACACACCAGCGGAGGTAGCTTCCCCGCGCGGAATTGTCCAGCGCCGGGCTCAAGCGCCCCAGGGCGTAGCGATCCGCGAGGTACATACAGACTGCGGAGGTCTCCGAAACAACCACGTCGCCGTCGGTGAGGACGGGCAGTTTTCCCATGGGGTTGAGCGCCAGAAAGGCCGGTGATTTTTGTTAACCCGCCATCAGGTTGACGGTGCGGAGGCTATAGGGGACGCCCACTTCTTCCAAGGCCCATACCATATTGGCGGCGCGGGAGTAGGGGTGATGGTAGAGAACGATAGACATGGGAAAGCTCCGGTGCCCGGAGGGTCTAACCGGTCGCCCGGCTGTTTCCACGTGGAAACACCGGCGCGTTGGGGAAGGGGTGGGAATAGGCCGAATTATGACTTTTTAAGGATTGTCGTTCTCAGCGCAGCAATGTAGCGGAATTCCTGAGGGTCTTCCACCTGCCGCACCTGCTCCAACAACTCTTCCACCTCCGCGCGTCCAGCCATAGAACTCTCTCCTGGTCGAAGTGAGCGCCAGCTTGATAGGTCGCCTCCTCCACCCCACCCCTGAACGGAGTTGTCCCCATGGCCGAACAATACGAAGACGATGGACGTACCTACACCGTTGTGATGAACCATGAAGAGCAGTACTCCATCTGGCCGGTGACCAAGCCGGTGCCCGCAGGGTGGCGTGAGACCGGCAAAACCGGCAGCAAACCGGAATGTCTGACCCACATCGACGAGGTCTGGACCGACATGCGGCCGCTGAGCCTTCGGAAGTTTATGGGCGACGTATGACGGCTTCTCCCTGGGTTGATGTACGCCGGACTCAGGGCAGCCCCCGGGGCACGCTGGTCGTTCTTCCCCACGCCGGTGGCAGCCCTCCGGCTTTCCGGGGTTGGGAGCGCCATATCCCCGACGACATCGAGCTGCACTTTGCCCACCCACCCGGTCGCAGCTCCCGCCGCCGGTGCTTTTTCAGCGGAGCTACTGCCGGGAGGGCACTTCTACCTGCTCCAGGATCCGGCGCCGCTCTTCGCCTCCCTTCGGAGGCTGCTGGAGAGGTGACTACGGGCTGAGCGCCTTTTTCTCCAGGATCACCGACGTGGCGATGTGAGGTCCGTTGACAAAAAAGCGGCCGGGAAAGGAGCTCCCCGCTTGAAAGGGCGGGGCATAACGGTGTAGCGTCCCCACAAAATTCCCGTCGCCCTCAAAGCGGATGGACACGTCCTGGAAGTCGAGGAATTGCCGTATGCTGGGATACAGTGCCTTATAGACGGATTCCTTCGCCGAAAAAACGACCATCCACTGCGACTCGGGAAGGTGGTACTCGTCCGGCCTCAGGCAGAGATCCCGAAGCTCCCTGCCCAGCGGCCGGTTCCCCTCCACGTCGATCCCGATACCGCTGACCCGCGCCGCCGACGTCAGTGCGACCGCACATAGATCGTTACAATGGGAGATAGAACCCATCACCCCAGCCGGCCACAAGGGTGCACGCCCCTCTGCCACCGGAATCGAGGTGGCCGAAGAAAGCCCAAGCTCTCCAAAAAGTTGCCGCGCCAGCACCCGTCCCGCTGCAAATTCGCGGGCGCGCTTGGGAACTGCCCGGGCCACCTCGGCGCGCTCCACCGGGAACAAGGCGCCGGGGTCCGCCATCGCCGGATCCATCTCTGCGGCGACCACCCAGTCTGGCAAAACCCTTCGGATGAGCACGGCTATCTCCCTTCTTCGCCGACGGTGTACTCGCTCTCCGAGCGCGCGTCCACCTGCGGTCGAAATTGCCATGCGGCATGGGCCAAATCACTGGCACTTGCCGAAGAATCTTGCTACGCAGAGCATTCCCACTGCGGTTCCGGCTGGGCCGCTGTACCCCGCGAACCGAGGTAGCCTTTCTCCCCATGCCAATCGCCCCGAGCGCCCCTCCCAGCGCCCATACTGTTGAAAATCTGCTTATCCGGCACAGCATGATGGCGGCGGGAGCGGGCCTTCTGCCACTACCGCTGGTAGACCTCGCCGCAATCACCGTCATCAACCTGAAGCTGCTGCGCGAGCTTGCCGCGCTGTATGGTGTACCGTACGAGTCCGATCTGGCCCGGCAGAGTTTTGTTGGCCTTGTGGGCGGGATGAGCACGCAGCTTTTGGTCGCCGGGCCCGTCTACAGCCTGCTTCGACTGGTGCCGGCCGTCGGCTGGATCGTCGGGGGGGCCAGCATCGCGGGTGTGGCGGGGGGGATCACCTACGCAACCGGACGGGTATTCTCCCGGCATTTTGAGAAGGGAGGCAACTTCCAGAATTTTTCCGCAGAGTCCTTTCGCAGGCTCTTCGAGGCCGAGGCAAAGGTAGGGGCGGATCGGGTCCGTTCTGAGCCCTCCCCCCGCATCGTAGAGGCGGTGCATGTGGAGGTGCTCCCTCCCGACCCGGCGCCTCCCTACCGGGAGCCGGAGCTGAGCAGTGTGGACGCCGAAGAGGTTGTCTATGAAAAAGCTAGGCCGGCGAAAACTCAGAACGTTCAAGCGGTGTACGAAACCGTCCAAACCAAGGAGCCGGCGCCGATCCCGGCTGAAGAAGAGCCGGTCATCCCGGTACCCGTCCGTGCGTCCTCCGAAAAGGCGACGACCACCCACTGGGCCGACCTGTTTCCATCGGAGGCCGAAATCGAGATCGACTTCGGCAATTCAGAGGACGACACCGACGAGCGACCTCAGCCGCTATCCTGACCCGGTGCCCGACCGCCGGTCGGAGATGATATATCGTTCATGAATATATCGTTATGATGGGAGGTCGCGATCAAATCGCAGTACCGGCGCGTCGGCAATCACCAAGGCCCAGCCAGTGTCGATCCAACGCGTGCCGCCCTTTTTTGTATCCTCCCGATAGCGGAGGCGGTTCACCCGCCGCTCATCGAGCAGTCCGCCCTCCCGATCCACCTCATCGCGGGCGGCCAAAACCCAGCCCAGGTCCAAGAGCGACACCGTTCTCTCTCCAAAGCCTCCTTCTCCGCCGCTGATCCGCACCCCGCCCTGGGCGGCGATGCCTTCTACCCGGCAACGTCGTCCACGCCCCTCCAACCAGCCGGATGTCAAGCGGGAAACCAGGCTTCTCGCAGCGTCTTTCCAGACCTCGGGTAGCTCCCGGGAGCCCGTTCCGATGTCGGCTGTGGTCGCGCCGATCCACCAGCCGTCGGGGGAGGGGAAGAGGCGGAGGCGCTCTGGCCACATTTTTGTAGGAAGGGGGCGTTCTGCTTCGCCCAACGGCGCGGCCGCCGCGCAGCGACCGTCGAGAAAGTGAAAGCGCCAGAGTACCCCATCGAAGCAGCGGGCCTGCACCGGCCCATCGGGCATCGGACCACTCAGCAATCCAGCCCGAAAATGAAGCTCCATCGCTGAAGATGGTAGCTCCTCTCCCAAACCCTGTGCCTGCCGCAACAACAAAAGTTCCCGCGCCAGCTCCTCCAGACCCTCCACCTTTGGGGCTTCGACCTTCCCGATTTTCTGCTCCCAGAAGTGGGGGTTGGCCAAGAGTGTGGCAAGCTGGGAGGCGGAGGCGCGCTCCAGGGCCAACAGCCACTCCCGACCCTCCTCCCATGCCTCGAAATTGCAGCCTTCCGAAGTACAAAGTCCGAACCAACCCTCTGGTCCCTGCCGGGGATCATAGCCGCGCTGCCACAGCTCCAGCGCGGTGGGGCGACGACCGAATCTTTGGGCGAGGCAGCGCCAGGCCCAGAGACTGATAGGATCTTTGGGCAATAATCCAATCAGAAGCTCTTTGATCTCCAGGCTGAAGTCCACCTGACAGCCCAAGGGAAGTGTATAGGGTGGGTCGGCCTGGAGGAAGGAGGAGAGGGCGGAGCCGCTACCGCTGCTTTGCAACAACAGGCTCAGACGTTGTGGAAAGATCCGGTGATTTCCAACAAAATCCAGAACCTGAAGACGATCTTTTCCTGGTGCCGCCCGCAGCCCCCGACCCAACTGTTGGAGGAAGATCACCGAGGACTCGGTGGGGCGGAGCATCACCACGCGGTCCACCCGAGGCAGGTCCACCCCTTCGTTCAGAAGCTCCACCGAACAGATCGCGTCCAGACGGCCCGCCTCCAGGGCCACCAGATCTTTCTGGCGTTCCTCCGGGGTCATCCCCCCATGCAAGAGCGCTACCCGCAGTCCCTTTTCCCGCAACCAACGCTGCACAAAACGGGCGTGGCTCAGGCTACAACAGAAGAGCAAGCTGCGGCTTGCACCTCTTTTTTCCCACTCCTCCCAGAGTTTTTCCATACGCGCCTGTGTCTGGACCGCTTCCTCCATGGCGCTCAGGTCAAAACGGCCATTTCTCCAGGGGAGCGGCTGATAGTTGACCGTATCACGGATGCCACGGTAGTAGAAGGGCACCAGGGCACCGGCCTGGATACCCACCCCCAGATCCGCACGGAAGACAATGCCGCCATCAAAAAGTGTGCGGAGATCGCGCTGATCGGCGCGCTCGGGGGTGGCGGTGAGGCCCAGCACAAAGGCCCCCTGAAAATGGCCGAGGATACGCCGATAGCTCAACGCCATGGCATGGTGTACCTCGTCCACCAGGATGTAGTCGAAGTGGTCTTCGGGCAGGCTCTCCACCATTCGCGACAGTTTTTGTACGGATGCAAAAACTACATCGCCCTGGGTATCGGCGGTGGGGCCGATCATCCAGGAGAAGGTGGCCTGGGGAAGCAGGCGCCGGAAGGAGCGGGCGGCCTGCTCCAGCAGCTCGGCCCGGTGG
>CAITDR010000496.1 GCA_903891165.1 uncultured Pseudomonadota bacterium | reverse complement strand
CGCTCCACCGCAGAGCATCTGTGCGCCTTCTTCCTTTCCTTTCTGAATATAGCCTGCGACCTTGTTGCGGTGATCCTCCGAAATGAGCGGCCCGATCACGGTGCCGGCCTCCATCGGGTCGCCGACTTTGTAGCTGCGGGTAGCCTCCAACAGGTGTTCCAACACCTGATCCTTTACGGATTCCTCGACAAGAAGACGACTTCCTGCGGTGCAGATCTCCCCCTGGTTGTAGAAGATGGCTCGGGCGGCGGCCTTTGCGGCCGCGGGCAGATCGGCGTCCGCAAAAATGATGTTCGGGCTCTTTCCCCCCAGCTCCAACGAGAGCTTTTTGAGGGTCCCGGCCGCGGCACGCATGATCCGACGGCCGGTATCGGTGCCGCCGGTGAAGGTGATCTTGGCGATGTCGGGGTGATCGACCAGGGCGGCGCCCACCTCTCCCCCAAAGCCTGAGAGGATCTGGACCAGACCATCAGGAAGTCCGGCTTCTTTGCAGATCGGTCCCAGCGCGAGCGACGTAAGGCTGGACTGTTCGGCAGGCTTCAGGATCACCGCGTTTCCACAGGCCAGGGCCGGTGCCAGCTTTCGAGCCGCAAGGAGGATCGGGAAATTCCAGGGGGTGATTGCCGCAACAATGCCCAGGGGCTCACGCAGAGTATAGTTGAGGTAGGGGCCGCGCACCGGCACCGTCTCCCCCATGATCTTGTCGGCCCAACCAGCAAAATAGTGAAAAGTCTCCGCGGCCCGGGGGATGTCGATGGCCCGGGAATTGGCAAGCGGCTTGCCGGTATCCAGCGTCTCCAGGCGCGCCAGCTCCTCCAAACGCGCCAGCATCCCGTCGCCGATCCGCCAAAGGATACGCGCACGTTCATGGACGTCCACCCGTTGCCAGGCCTCAAAGCCACGTTTTGCACCGGCGATTGCCTCCTCCACATCCGCCTGGCTTGCGCGTGGTAGCTCCGCCAAAATCTGACCGGTGGCGGGGTTGGGGGTGGAGAAGGAGCGTCCATCGGCGGCCGGACGTGCGGCACCGTTGATCCAGAGCTGGGACTGCATGGGTCACCTCAACGGGCCATTTATCCTGTCGTGCTGCCGAGGCTTCCCGTCCTCCCAATTCTGGATATGAGGGCGACCTCTGGAGCCACCATGTCGCGTCTACATCCCTTCCGTGCCCTCCGCGCCGCCGATGCCGTTGCCGCCAGCGTGATCGCGCCCCCCTACGACGTGATGAGCGAGGCAGAAGCCATCGCATTGGTCAAGGCAACCCCCAATTCTTTTGTGCGGGTCAGTCGTCCTGAGTCGGTGATGCCCGCCGGCGCGGACTCTCACGCGCCAGAAGCCTATGCCACGGCGCGGAAGCAGCTGGATCAGATGCGTGCCGATGGCCTTTTGATCCAGGATCCCCGTCCTTCTTTCTACCTCTATGGCCAGCAGATGGGCGACCACAAACAGGTCTGCCTTGTTGCGGGTTGCTCGGTGGAAGAGTACGACGAAGGCAGCATCAAAAAGCACGAATTCACCCGGCCCGATAAGGAAAAAGACCGGGTAGACCACATCGACGCTACCGACTGCCAGAGCGGTATGGTTTTTCTGGCCTACCGCGACCATGCAGACCTGGATGCACTGATCGGGCAATGTCTGGAGGCTCCTCCCCTGTGGACAGTCACCACCGAGGACGGCGTGATCCACCAGCTCTGGCGTGTGGATTCTGCCAGGATGGTGGCTTCGATCTCCGCTGCAGCTACCGAAATTCCTGCACTCTATGTGGCCGATGGCCACCACCGCTCCGCCGCCGCCTCGATCATCCACCGACAGCGTGCCGGGCAGCCCGGCTCCCACCAGTGGTTTGTGGCAGGCATTTTCCCGTCCTCCTCCCTGCGGATTCTCGCCTACAATCGGGCGGTGAAGGACCTGATGGGCCACAGCAAGGACAGCTTTTTGGCCTCGTTGAAGGCTCATTTTGATGTGGTTGAGGGCGGTGAGCCAGTGCCGACGGGGCCGGGGCACTTCACCATGTACCTGGATGCCCAGTGGTATCAACTGAAAGCCCGCAATATCCCTGCAGATCCGGTTGCTGGTCTTGACGTGTCAATCCTTCAGGAGCGGGTGCTACATCCGCTGCTGGGCATTGCAGATCCGCGTACCGACAAGCGTGTCGATTTTATCGGCGGCATTCGTGGCTGGAAGGAGCTGGTCAAGCTGGTGGACAGCGGCAGCCATGCGGTGGCTTTTCATCTGCACCCCACCTCCATGGATCAGCTTCTCGATGTGGCCGATGCAGGCCAGGTGATGCCGCCCAAATCCACCTGGTTTGAGCCGAAGCTGCGGGATGCCGTCGCGATGCACCTGTTGAACGACTGACCTCCGTCACGGGCCGTTGACGGAAGCTTGACGGATCGGTGGCGACAAGTGGTGACATCGGTTAGGATGTGCGTCTGAGAGGAGACTCAATGCGCACTTTTACTCTGTTCCCCCTGGTAGTTCTGCTTGGTTGTCCGGGTACCAACGAGTCCGGCAAAGACGATAGCACCACCACCGGCGACGACAGCACCGTCACCGACAACGACGCGGATGACGACGGTTTTGACAGCACCGCCTCCGGCGGCGATGACTGCGATGATACCGATGCCGCCGTCAACCCCGATGCCTCCGAAGTCACCGGCGACGGTGTTGACAACGACTGCAACGCTGCTACGCCCGATACCACAAGCAGCGGCAGCCGCAGCTTCTCCGGCTCCACCACCCTCTATGTGGACAATGCTGGCTCTATCGACTGCGATATCACGGTCCAGCTCACCGGAACAGAAGCCGCGGACAAGTGCCCCGACTGCGACTTCGCCTTCGCCATCGACGCGACCACCTCTGACGAGGTCGGCAGTAGCTGCTACTACCAGCTCAGCATGCTGGAAGACACCGTCATCAAGAACACCCTGCTTGCTTTCCAGGGTACCTATACCTATTCCAGCTACTACGGGGAGTATACCTACACCAACGTCCTGCTCACGGGCGCGAGTGTTGACTACACCGCCTACGGCTATGGCTACTACGAAGGCCCCTACTGGTTCAAGGTCGCTTACGACGACTCCGCCTATGGCACGGTAACCCTGGATGGTAACAACCTTAGTTGGTCCTTCGATTCTGTGTACTACGGAACCGACTATACCAACAACCTTTACTACTCCTACTGTGACTACACCTATCCCGGCTATGAGAAGTACGCGGGTGCGGGCTACACCGGCGCCTGGGACTGTGTGCTGGGGAGCGGCGATGTGTGGACCTTTGACACGGTCCAGGGTGCTACCACTACCGTTTCGGTGGACACCGTTTCGGAGAACACGGCCTTCGATCCCTACATCTACGTAATCGCGTCGGACACCTGCCTCGTGGGCTATGCCGACGACAGCTTCGACTGCGCCTACCCCCCCCCGGACGGCTTCAGCTGTCCCTCCGTCTCCTTCGAGGGGGATGGTGGTGCGGTCACCTTGGTTGTAGCCGGTACGACCTACCCGGCTGGCACCGACGAGTGTGTGGGCGCAACGGGCGACTACGAGCTGCTGATCGATGTCGGCGCCGATGCTGACGCCCATGCCGAGCTGGTGGACGACAACTTCGATCTCCAGGTCGAGACCGAGTACACCAACACCATCCACGCGGAAGGTTCTGGCACCATCACCGAGTGATCGGCGGGTACTGAACGAAGAAGCCAGCTGAAAAGCTGGCTTCTTTCTTTTTATGCTGCTTGCCGCGATGCTCGATCCGGTTACCCGGAACCCGTCCGTCGGCTGAGTGACTCAAAAAAATCAGCGACTCAGGTAGTAGTAGCTCACCGCGTAGAGGTCGATGGTGGTCCCGGTATAGCTCCAGGTCAGGTTGTCGTAGCCGCCGGTCTCGTAGGCATTGTCAGCGTACAACTTGGGGTTGTAGTCGCTGGGATAGTCGTAGTAGTTGGGGGGCTCGGTAAAGTAGAGCGGCAGGTTCAACTGGGGCGCCTTCAGGCTGAAGTAGTAGTAGCCGTAGAATTTGCCCTGAATTGTGCCACGGGGATCGGCGGCGAGACTCTCGCAGCCCGGCGACAGGCTGCTTTGGCCCTCATTGTGGGTGAGCTTGACGCTGTAGCTGAACACACAGCTGCTACAGGCGCTGCCCTGGGTGCTCACCACGTCGTATGCTGCCTTACAGTCCAGGTAGCCCAGGTAGGGACCTTCGGAGTAGAAATTGAAGCGGTAGTCGCCGCTCACCACCTGACTGTCCAGGTCGTAGCTCCCGGAAAAGGTGCTGCGCAGCTTTATAATCGAGTCACCGTCGACCTCCACGGGGGGAGATGTGGCCTCAACCGCATCAAAACCGTCGTCGACACGCACAGTAAAGGTCCAGGATTGCCCGGGGACATGCTGTGCTGGTGTCACCGATGCCCGATTTCCGACTGCGGTCTGCTCCTGGCCGTTCATAAACCAGCGGTAGGTCATCTCCAGCGGGTCATCGTCGGCGTCGCTGGCGATCACATGGGCGGTCAGGGTGTCGCCGCCATTGGGCGCGCTGGGGCTGATGGTGACGCTGCTGAGGATGGGCGCCTGGTTGGTGCCCACGGAGACCTCGGCCTCCCCGGGCGCCCCCTCCAGCTTGCCATCACTGGGATAGACCGCGACACGCCAGACGTCGCCATCCACCGTCCTTTTCTGGGGGACGTTGTCCTGATCGAAGTTGGTCAGCTCGCTGTCATTGCGGAACCAGACGTAGCGGTAGCGTACGGTCTTTCCCTCGGGATCGACCGAGGCTTCTTCCAGGGTGGCCACCAGATCGTCGGCATCTTTGGGGCGTGCCGGGGTGATGGAGACCACCGGCGCCGAGGGAGGCTCGCCGGGGCCACCTCCGCAGGTCTCGCCCTTCACACACTCCACGGTGGCGTTCTCGAAGACGTGGCAGGCAAAAAGGAGGAGCAACCCGTTCATAGGCGGCATCTACCGCGTCTTGGCGCACTGTTCAAGGGGCGGAGGCTCACTGGGCGATCGTCGCAGCTTTTTCGCCCCGACGCAATTTTTCCGCCTCCCACTCCTTTTCGTACATCACCTGGATGGTGAAGGGCGGAGTTTCGTCTTCCTCAGGAAGCAGGGTGCGCACCACGAGGTAGCCAGCGAGGTGGCCCGCGGTGTCCAGCCAGTTGGGGTGGCCGGGGTCGTGGTGGGCCAGGCAGATCTCCACCTCTTCCCCCTGCAATTGCAGCTTCGACTGGTTCCGGTGGACAAGACGGTGCTGGTAGTCCAGGGACTCCAGCCAGGCATTGTACAGGGTAAAGGCCACGTAGCGGCCCTTGGGCAGCCTGCCGCGGACCAGCATCACCTGATCGCGCCCAAAACGGTACCAGCAGGCCTGGTAGCGGTTGTCGGGGGTGGGAAACAGGGTCTCCGCGTCGATGGTCATGAAGCGGTTCAGCGCCATGGCGCTGGCCATCTTCCAGGTGTCCAGGGTGCGCTTGAAGGTGACTTCTACCTGCTTTCTTGCGCGTTCAATTCCCCGTGCCAGCTCGCGGGCGTCCAGGGGGGCGGGCACCCCGGAAGCGCCGACCCGCTCGATTTGGACCCGGATGGGAACCTGGAGTGTGCGATCCGAGTAGTATTGGCGGATCATCACCGCAGTTTCGTCGCCATCCGCCTTCAAAAAGGCGGCGCCCTCCACATCCTGAGGTTCTGTCGAGACAAGTACCTCAAAGTCCCCGTTTTCCTTGACAAAATCGATGTCCCGGAGGCGATTTCCGACCACCCCGCCGCGTCGGTACAGCAGGATGCCCACATAGGTGGTGCCGGGAGGAATGTGGCCCCGCACCCGGTAGACCCGGCCCGGCCCCATACGTACCGGTGCCCGCAGGTAGTCGGCGTCGGGGTTGTCACCGAAGGTTTTGCGCGTTGTTCCTTCAGAATGTTCAAAGTGGGGCAGCTCGGGATCGGCCCACTCCACCCAGGTGTCGATCGCCAGGGCGGTGACCCGGAGGAGGAAGCGGCGCGCCTCCACCGCGTCGATGTCTTGAGGCATCTTCAGCTCGGCGAGGAGTTTCCCGCTGCTCTCCCAGAGTTTTTGAAGGGCCTCATCCACAGAAGCTACGGGGGGCAGGCCCAGCTTGGAGAGGTCGTAGCCCAGCTCGGCGGCGAGGCTGCGGGTCTCGCCGCTTAAGGTCCGCACATCAAAGCCCTCCAGCCAGGCGGTGGCCAGCTCGGGATCGATACGCCCACGACCTGCCATATTCGGATCGCCTACCGCGCGGGCGCCCTTGGGACCTTCGCGCATTTTTTCCCCTTCGTAGGGGGTGGTCATCCCCTCGGCGAAGGGTAGACCAAAACGGTCGCAGAAGGCACGCATGGGGCCTTCGGGGTTGGCCACGATGTCCTCGTAGCGCAGCATGAGCTGGCGATCGGCGGGGATCTTCTTCAAAAAATCGCGGAAGTTCAGGTTGCCCTGGGTCCAGATCATCCGGGCATCGCCGCCGTAGCCCTGGAGCATGACCTCGGCCATCGGCATGTTCTCCAGGCTACGAATCACCGAGCCCGGATGCCGAACAATCCACAGCCAGCGTGCATTGGGAAACCAGGCGGCCAGTCGGTCCAGCGCCTCGGGTTCCGCGGCGAGGTGCGGGCACTTGTCCACCAAAAGGCGCCCCCCAAGCTGGACCTGTAGCCAGTGGTAGACCTCGGGGATGGTCATGGATCCCAGACTGTCTTCCTGGATTTTGGCCTCTTCGATGCTTGCGCCGGTCAGCTCCATCAGGGTGCGCCGCAGGCCCCCCTTTTCCCAGAACCGTTCCTCCAGCTTCTCACGACGCTGGGCCATATTTTCGAAGGGAGCAAGAACCATTTCTGGCGGAGAGAACAGCCGAGGATGACCGGCGAGCATCACCCGCAACAGCGTGGTGCCGGAGCGGGGTACGCCCAAAACGAAGAGAGGATCGGGCTTCTGGTCATCCGTCATGGTGTTTTCCGGGGGCCCGGGAAGGAATTCCAGGCTCATGTGGTTTCGAGAGAATGGGGGTCAAAGCGATGATATGGTTTCGAGAGAAGTACAAGCAATTAGCTGATATACTTCGCTTTTCTCCGCAGCATGAGTGCGGCAGCCGCTGCGAGGCCCAGCCAGGGCAGCGCCTGCGGTGTTGCGGCACAGAGGCCGGCGGACTCGTTGCCTACGGTGACCACCACGGTGTCGGGTGCAGAACGGCCGCTACGAGATTCAACGGTCAGCTCAAAGCTGTAGGTGCCGGCAACCTCGGCCAGGAAGTGGGGCTCGGCCTGATCTGCATCTTCCAAGGTTATTTTTTGGGGTGCGGTGCGGCTGGTCCAGACATAGCGAAGGGGGTAGCCGCTGGGGTCCAGCGAACCGGAGCCGTTGAGGAAGACGGTGTCACCCACCGCAGCCTCGATGGGCTTTCCGGCACGGGCAACCGGCAATTCTCCGGTTGGGCTGCCGGAGTCGTCGGGTGCGCCGGAGTCGCCGCCGGTGCCATCGCCGGTGTCGTCTCCCCCCGGCGGTGTGAGGGTGGTGTTGTCGTGCACCATCGGCCAGAAGTCCGGATCGTTGCCTTCGTAGGTCAGCGCCCAGAAGCCGATTCCCTGGAGGGTGGCGTCATAGACGGCCCATTGGATGCGCTCTTCTACGGAGCTGTTGTCGGGATACCAGAGCTGGGTATTGGAGCGGATGACGTAGGGAGAGCGGGTCACCGTGTCAAAGGAGCGGCCTTCATCGTCGGCGATGGCGATGGCCTCGTCCATGACCACCGACCAGGCATCGCCGGTGGAATTCCCAGGAACTTCCCCCGGATTGCTCATCTCCCACTCCTGGCCGTACAGCGGCAGGCCCAGGATGATTTTTGTCGGGTCAGCTCCGGCAGAAAGGTAGCTGTCCACCGTCTTTTCCAGGGAGTAGGAAGACCAGGGCGAGCCTCCGAAGAGCGGGTCGTTGGGGCCCGGATCCCCTCCGGTCCAGTGGTAGCCGTAGCCCATGATGAACATGCCGCCGGAAAGCTGGGACATCGCCGCCTCGTCGAAGGCGTCGCTCCAGTCGATGGCGGGGGTGGCGACCACCACATCGCCCACCGCCGCGTCCAATTCCTGGAGGAAAGTCACCATGTCCGTGCGAAGATCGGCGTCTAAGCCCTCGATATCCACGTTCACCCCGTCCGCACCGTAGTCATCGACCAGCTGCTTCAGGGCGGCAATTGCGGTGGCACGACGACTGGCACTGGGCAGAAAAGCAGCATGGACCGCATCATCGAAGGAGATCACACAGAGGTGTACCTTGACACCGTGGGCGTGGGCCAGCGGCACCACCGAGCCGGCCACGTTGGTCCACCGGGACTTGTTGGAGAGGCTGCCGTCGGAGTTCAGCACCACCGCAAAAATGGCGAGGTGGGTGAGGTCTTCGTAGTTCAACCCTGTGGGATCGTCGCCCCAGTAGGGATGGTAGCCGTAGACGGTGGCCTGCGTGTCGCTTGCGGCGATGGGCGGCAGGGGCAGGTAGGGAAGCCGGGGCAACAGCGGGGCCTCCACATCCCCATACTGGGCCAGCTGTGCGGCGTGGGGGCTGGGGGCGGCCATCAAGGTGGTGATCAGGGCGAGCATCGGCCCAATGTAGCGGATTTTTCGACCCAGCGGGACCAACACGCCAGACAATCCACCATTTGTGAAGGACTAAGGTCCAAACTCCACAACCTGACGTTGGCCTGCCGATAGGACCAGCTCGCGGCTGTAGATCCGGCCGGTGCTCGGGATCTCCACCTGGATCAGGTGGCGTCCGGGAGACAGCTCAACCCCCAGCAAGGGGGTGGCGCCCTTCCAGGCTTTCCCGTCGATCCGCACTTTTCCCCAGCCTTCCCGTACACGGATGTCGAGGGTGGCCATCGTGGGGACGGTGTCATTTGCGGCGACAACATCGGGGGGAGAGGCGGCCGCTTCCGCGGTGGGCACGGGTGGAGTCTCTGGGGCCGGGCCAGGATCGGGGGATGCCGCGGAGGGTGGCAGCGCCGGGATCGGGGCGGTGGCCGCTCCCACAGGGGACGCCCGATTCGTCGGCACCACGGAAGATTCGTCTTTAAGGCTCCGTACAATCAGGGGTTGAGGACCGGCGGGGGCATCGGGCGTCGGGAGAGCGGCAGCAACTGGGGGCCCGACTTCCTTCGGCGAAGCAGAGGGCCGAAGTCCCCACCAGGCCCCGAGCAGTCCCAGGATCAGCACCAGCGCCAGGACCACCACCAGCAGCGCCTCCCTCCCCTCGGGCTGAGTGCGGCGGCGGCGAGCGGAGATGGTTTTTTCTTGGGGAAAGGCTGGTTTCTGGTCTGGCTCCGGCGGAACCACCCAACGTGCACGCACCACAGAGCGGATCACCGCCACGGTGCGCGAGGGGCGCGGCGGCGGGGGCGCCGGAAGGATGTCGGTGACCGAGGTCAGCTGGTCCCCATTGCCTGGGGGGTGGCTTGGAGAAGTCTCTTTTACCGACGGTTTGTCCTGCTGTCCGTCGGAACTGAGGTGGGTGGCAGCGGGAGCCAGGGTGGGGGCGGTCCCCGAACCGAGGACCAACAGCTCAGTGCTGGCGTCGGCCACCTCCTCCTCTGCCTCCGATCCCATGCTCCGATCCGGGCGCAGGTCGGTGGTCGCATCGGGTTGTAGTACCGTTTGGTCCTCTTCCTCCTGCGACACTTCTAAATCTTCCAGCTCCTTTAACAGGGAGCCCAGTGCCTCCGCTGCCTCTTCCGGCCCCAGCGGGTTCATCTCCCGTCGTAGCAGGGGGAGGAGGATGCGGGCGTTGCCCACCCGCTGCTCGCGGTCGCGCTGGAGCATGGATAGAAGGAGGCTATCCACCTCGGCTTTCAGCTCCGGGCGCAGGCTGGAGGGCGGGGGCGGCGGGTGGTGCAGGCTTCGCCACAGGGTGTTGGCAGGGTCCCCCCCTCCGAAAAGGTGTTGACCTGTCAAGAGTTCAAAGAGCACCACCCCCAGAGAATAGAGGTCGGAGCGCTGGTCTACCTCCTCCCCCCGCAGCTGCTCAGGGCTCATGTAGCCGGGGCGCCCGCGCTGCTGGCCCGGCCCTTCCGCTTGAAGACGAGCCACACCGAAATCCGTGAGCTTGACCGTGCCATCCCAGGCGATCAGGATGTTGGGGTGGCCCACGTCCTGGTGCACCAGACCCCAGGCTTTCCCGTCGGCATCCGTGCGTGTATGGGCATAGTCCAGCGCCCGGCACACGGACCAGGCGATGTACAGGGCCAGGGGCACCGGCAGCAGCTGCCTGCGGCGACGAAGCGTGTGGCGAAGACGACGAAGATCCCAGCCATCCACCCGCTCCATCGCCAGAAAAAGCTGTCCATCCAGCTCCCCGAAATCGTAGACTTGGACCACGTTGGGGTGGTTCAGCCGCAGGGCAATGCGCGCTTCCTGCAAAAAAAGGGCGGAAAAGGAGGCGTCCTGGGAGAATTCCGGCCGGATCCGTTTCAAGGCCACCGGCTTTTCGATGCCCGCCCCGTAGCGGCGACGCGCGACAAAGACCTCCGCCATCCCTCCCCTGGCAAGCGGAGAATCCAGGATATAGGAGCCAAAGCTCCCCCCGGATGGGATGGACGAAGGCTCAGGCACCGGCTTCGTTCAGCCCCCGCAGGTGCGGCCGCATCATCGGGCTGACGTCGGCCACGCAGTCTTTGCCCTGCCGCCGGGCCAGAAGTGTGATGTCCAGGACGATATGGTTGGTGGCGACGTCCACCAGCGAGGGATTGGTCGTGACGACTGCCTGGTTGTCGGCAGAAGGTTCTGAGCCGCCAATCAAGGCTTCTCGACGATCCACCACCACCAGCGCCTTGTGGGACCAGTCGGCCCGACCGTCGTCTCCGCTGGCGTCATCCTGCCAGGTGGAGAAGCCGGTCGGTGCCAGGGTCAGTCGATCGGGGCTGTGCAGCACACGGTGCAGGTTCCGGCCTTCCACCTCCCGAAGGACTGGAAGTAGCAGCTCCAGTTCACGACTCCAGAGCGAGAGGTACACCGAGCTTTCGGCACCCCGGATCATCTGCTCCACCCGCCGCAGGATCTGGTCGTAGCGGGACAGGGTCCAGATGGGCTCAGGCCGGCTGCGGGCGGGAAGCTGCTGCAGTGCGTTGCCCAGGCGATCCAACCTTCCCTGCGTGGAACGGCGCATCTGCTCGACAAAACGTTCCGGGCTGGTGGCGACGAAACGGGCCGGGTTGTCGCCCACCAAAAAGGCGCCCGCGGCCTCTTCCAGCTGCCGGAGTACGGCGTACACGGCACTGCGGGGAATGCCGGATCGGGCTGCCACTTCGTAGCCGGTAAGGCCCTGGCCGTCGTTGCCCTCCAAGAGCGCGAGGTAGGCCAGGGCGGCGTTCCGGGTCAGTCCCAGCTCGGTCAGCTCTTCG
>CAITDR010000495.1 GCA_903891165.1 uncultured Pseudomonadota bacterium | reverse complement strand
CGACTGGGGATCGCACCACATATTATGAAGAACGTTTTGGCGAAGACGGGGACATGATCGGCCGCTACGTGGTCTATTCCGATGGAAGCATCTGTTGTGGGGAATTCTACGCCAGCGAAGTCACGTACGGCTACGACGGCGAATGCCTCAACCCCACTCCCTACGGCGCCACCGCCGCAGAGCCCGAAGAGAACTGTGGCTGTGGCGAGTCTGGAGCGGCTATCCTGTTCGGTCCGCTGATGATGTGGATGCGTCGGGCGCGACGACGGCGGTGATACATCACTGATACATCCAACCTCATGTATCACCAAACTAAACCATCCCCGCCCACTTCTCCACCCATCACCCCTTCGGCACCTTCAGCAATTTCCGCAGATCCCACTTCGCCGAGCGCATGTTGTCCACCTTCCAGCTCTCGCCTTCCTGTACCAGGATGTAGGTGATCTTCTCGGACTTTCCGCCGTTTTTGAAGCTGGCGACCACCTGCACTTTTTCGCCGGACATGGTCGCCACGGTGGAAAGGGCGGCAAGCTCCCAGTCCTGGGCGTTGATCACCGGGTCGAAGTCAAAAATCAGGGTGTCGTTGGCCTCTTCGTATTTTTCGACGGCGTCGAATTGCGCGCGGAGACCGCGGGAAAAGTAGCGTTTGACCTCGGGAGGGTCGCCGTTGGCGAGGTAGGGCGCATAGATGTCGTCCACCGCTTTTTTGGCGGCGTCCAGCTTGGCCTGCAGCGCGGCCTGCTCGGCGGCGGCGGCGGCCGCAGCGGCGGGATCCTCGAGCTTGGGTTCGGTCTTGACGGCGGTCTCAGCACCCGCTTTGGTCTCGCCTTTCAGCTCGGTTTTTTGCGCGGGCTCGGTCTTGACGACGGGGTCGGCGGCTGGGGTGGGCGCTTCGGCCGGGGGAGTTGCCGGAGCGGCCTCGGCAGGAACCGGGGCGACCTCGGGCGTGGTCGGGGCGGCGGGCACCACCTCTACCGGGGCCGGGGCGGGAGCGGGGGACTGAAGCAGGCTACAGGCGAAGAGGAAGAAGAACATCGGACTAGTCTAACCACCTCTTCCTCCACCGTCCGCTGCTACTCGCCTTGCAGATCCGCCAACAGCTCCTCCCAGTAGGAGGGCAGCGTATCCCACGGATTCGGCAGTACATCGTCGGTAATATAGATTTGGCCGAAGTTGGCCTCCTGCGCCTGTTCCAGGAGGGTAGGGAGCAGAGCTGCATCCGGTTGGCTGTGGATCAGAAGAGAGAAGCGGCTGGCGTCGTAATTCTGCATCCACGGAGCGGCCGTGTAGTTGTCCCATCCCGCCGGAGTATCCTCAAAAAGCACCAAGGTATCCATAAAATCCAGGTAGTCTTCGCAGGTCCGGGTGCCCGGATTGCCCACCACCACCGTCGCCTGGCGCCGCACCAGCTCGGCGGCCTGCTGGTAGTAGTTTTTTTCACCGGTACATCGGCTTTCATCGGGTACTTCGTCCAGAAAGATCCCGTCCACCTGGTACCAGTCGGCGTAGAGTCCGATGTCCTGCTGCACTTCGGCGATGGGCCTGTCGCTGTAGCGGGTGGATACATAGCCAAGAACCTGGATTCCAGCGCTGTGCAGCCGCTCCGCAAGGGCCAGGTAGTTCGGGTCGGCGCTGTTGCCGGGACCGCTGTTGGGGTTCAGGATCACCGTGCCCATCACCGGGGCCTTGTCGATAACCTGGTCCCAAAGGCCCCCTTCATCGGGGTAAAAATAGCTGGGGATGCTGATTTTGAGGGAGGAGACCGGCGGCGAGCTGTCGCTGTCTTCAGCGGCCGGAATACAGCCCGCACCGATACAGGGTTTAAGCTGGTCGCAGGCGAGGAAGAGGAGGATTGTGGGCATAGCGATTTCCGGGGGCTGGTCAGCTATGCTAAGCGGCCCCCCTCCGTCCCGCATCCCGGGGCATCCCTTCGGTGCCGATCTTGGCGCCTGCGGCGCTCGGGCCGCACGCGCCTTGCACGATACCGACGTTGCTCCCCTTATTTCCCCTCCTCCGACCTGCTCCCGGCCGTCTGCGTCGGCGCGTGGCCAACACCGCAGCGGAAATCGCCAGGAGTGGAAGTTTGGGACATCTACAACGCCTGCCCCCAGGCCGTAGGTGTGGCGGAAAGACTGTAGTGCAGGGTGCCCCCGGCGGTGATTTGATCCTGGGAGATCCACGCATGTTCCAGCGGCGCCCCGTTGAGGGTGGCCGAGGCGATGTAGGGCAGCAGTTGTGGGTCCCCGTCGGTCTCGATCACAAAACTCCCGCCGGGATAGTAGCCGGGGTGGAGGCGGATCTCGGCCCGCTGTACGGCGGGTGTGCTTAGCGTCCACACCGCATTGCTCGCGTCGATCTGATAGAGGCCCAGCGACGCCAGCACCACCCAGGCCGAGGTTGCCCCTGCGTCGTCGTTGCCGGGAAGACCATCGGGGGCCATGGAAAAACCAGATTTTAAGGCTGCGCTCACACGATTCTGTGTACCCGTCGGGTCGCCCACTGCCGCATAGAGCCAAGGTATATGAAAGCTCGGTTCATTGGAAATATCGAAGTGGCCCTCGTCGAAGAATTGATCGAGCTTTGCGATGAAGGCTTCCCGGCCGCCCATGGCGTCGGCGAGGCCTTCCACATCGTGCATCACATGAAAGCTGTAGATCCAGCTGTTCGCCTCTGTAAATCCGTTCATTTCCGAGTTGTCGTTGGGATCGAAGGGGTCCATCCACGAGCCGTCGGCATAGCGGGGCCGGGCAAAACCCAGGCTTTCATCAAAGACATTTCGCCAGTTTTCGGCGCGGGCTGCATAACGTTTGGCATCGGCATCGCGGCCGATCGCGGCGGCGAAGCGTGCGGCGGCCGCGTCGTCTTCCGCCTGCTCCAGGGTGATGGAGGCCGACTGGGAGGGATCACATTCCTGGGGTACAAAGCCCAGTTCGATGTATTCCGGCGGTGTCCCCAGCGAGGAAAAGCCACAGAGCCCGCGCGGCGAATCCGGCGTCTCTTCGGTACCCGAGCGGTCGATAGCGGCCCAGGCCACCTCCGTATCGAAACGATCCAGTCCCTTCCCCAGCATGTCGGCAAGGATGGGCACCGTCGGATTGGCGATCATCACCCGGGAGTAGCCGGTGCCGGACCAGGGACATTTGTCGAGCCAACCTCCCTCTTCGTAGACCATCAGCGCGCTGCGGGCGATGTCGTCCCGCAGCTCCGGCTCAAACAGGGTGCCCAGGGGGTGCAGGGTGCGGAAGCTGTCCCACTGGCACCAGTCATCGGTCATATAGTGCAGACCATTGGCCTCTTTGATCTTGGCTTCCCCACTGGAATGAATGGCAAAGCGTCCGCCCGCTTCGGTGTGGTCCGAGGGCTGGAAGGCCGAGCGGTACAGGGCGGTGTAGAACTGCCGCCGCCGGTCTTCGCTGCCCTCCACCACCACCCGGTTGAGGACATGGTTCCAGGCCGCGTCCGCCGCCGTTGCGACGCTATCGAAGTCCGCGTCGCCGACTTCCTCCTCCACATTTTTGGCGGCTTGCTCCTCGGAAATGTAGCTGATGCCCACCTTGACCTCTACCGTGGTGGGTGCGTCGAAGCTCCAGCCGACCCAGCCCCCACTCCAGGCCCCGGCCACCTCGTCGGCCCCCGGATTCTCCGCTCCATCATCGTGAAAGGTACCATGCTCGGTGGGTGGAATAGACACGGTGATCGCGGTGTAGACGGTGGTATAGCCGGTCGTACCGTCGTTGCCGGTCAGCGCGGCGACCAGGGGATGCACCAGATAGTCGCCGTGCCCGGTCACCTCCGCGCCGTCGATGCGCAGCGCGCCGTTGGTACTCGTGCCCAGGCTGCTTCCCACGTCAATCAATACCCGTGCTTCTCCCGCCGGAAATACGTAGCGATGCACCGCTGCGTGGGCGGTGGCGGTCAGCTCGGCCTGCACCCCGCCCAGGGTCACCCCGTAGTAGCCGGGTCGGGCCGACTCGCTACTGTGATCAAAAAGGGCAGCACGATCCTGGCGATCCAACAGCCGGGGCCCGGCCTGGGGCAGCAGGAGGATCTGGCTATAGCCGTTGAAGGAGCCCCCCGGCCCTTCGAGGTGGGTATGGCTGAAGCCCTCCATCCGCGTGTCCTCCCACCGGTAGGCGTCAATTGCGCCCGGCTCAGCGAGGGTATCGGGCGAAGCGCGTACCATGCCGTGGGGCACCAGGGCACCGGGAATGGTGTTGCCGGGCCCGGCAGTGCCCACCATGGGGTCTACAAGGCCGGTCAGCGCGATCTCCGGGTAGGTGAAGGGTACCGCGTCGGGGTCGAAGGGAGCCTCCTCTTCGGCGGGGGGAGGGCAGGCCAGAAACAGCAGGAGCATGGCGGATCCGGATGGCGGGAATGTAGCGCGAACAGGGCTCAGCAGTGAGCCCGGGCATGCTGGCAGCGCTGTGGGGGCGTGCTAAGCGGCCGGATGTCCGCCCGCACCGCTGAACCCGTCCGGCCACCGGAAATCCTCGCGCACATCCGCCGTGCCGACTGGCGCACCATGCCCTGGAAAAATGGCGGAGGAATCACCCACGAGCTGTGGCGGGAGGGGGAGGGGACCGATGGCTGGGCGCTGCGCCTGTCGATGGCCGAGGTCAGCCTTCCCGGGCCATTTTCCCGCTTTCCGGGGGTGGAGCGGGTGATCCTGTTGCTGCGCGGAAAGGGTTTTGTGCTGCACCGCAGCGATGGACTGCTTCATACAGTGACGCAGGTGGCGCGGCCCTTCGCCTTTTTGGGGGAGGATGACTGGAATTGCAGCCTCGTGGATGGGCCGGTCCTGGACTTCAACCTGATGTTTGACCGGGCGCAGGGGCATGCAGCCCTCTGGATCCAGCCGCCGGGTCCGCTCCTCGCTGACTTTTTTCTCTGTCTGGAGGCAGGGGAGGTGGGAGGAGAGCCGGTGGATGCGCTGGATCTCCTGCGGTTAGGCGGGCTTTTACCGTCTGGCGTCTCCGGGGTGGGGATTCGGTGGGTACGGCACCCTGGCCGGCCATGATCCTGCATTCCCTCCTCCTCAATTACCGGAACCAGCCGCGGCGTGTCCGCGTTTTTTTGCCGCCCCGACCGTCTAAGCGCCTGCTGATCCTCTTCGACGGCCAGAATATTTTTGAGGATCACGGCAGCTATGCCGGCGGCTGGCACACCCACGAGGTGGTGGCCGGTCTACCCAAGACCGTGGATCAGCCCCTTGTGGTGGCGCTGGATCACGGCCACCACCACCGCAACCGCGAGCTCTGGGCAGATCTGCCCTATCTCCTCGATTTTCTCCTGCATCCGCTGCTGCCCACCCTGCGGGACCGTTGGGACTTCGCCGGCCCGGTCACACTGGGGGGCGCTTCCCTCGGCGGGCTTGCCGCTCTGGCCGGTCACTTCCGCTACCCGGAGATTTTTGGGGCGGCCCTCTGTATCTCTCCCTCCTTCTGGTTTGATCAAGGTGCTATCTTCCGGGAGCTGCCCTCCCGACCCCTTGGGAAAGTGTACATCGACGTGGGCCGCAAGGAAGGACGCCTGATGTACCCCATGGCACTTCGGATGGTGGAGGAGCTTCAGCGCCGATCTTTTGGAGAGGAGGAGCTGCTGTGGCGACCGGACAAACGGGGCCGCCACAACGAGGCCCACTGGCGACGCCGCCTGCCCAAGGCGCTCAAATTTCTCTTTCGCCGGGAGAAGAAGGTTTCCCCCGAAGGGGGTCCATAGGAGACACGCGGGTCTCCTTTCGGCGGTGTGTATCAGTCATGTATCAGAATAATATAGATTATACAGGTATTCCCATGATACACTCTGGACGCCGCAAGTTTTTTTTAATCCCTGATACAAGGCATCCGTCACGGAAGAGCAGAAATTCTCGCACTGCGCTATACTTCGGCGATGCACCTCCTCCTCCTCCTCCTCGTCGCCTGCAACCCCGATGTTCGTGTCGAACGGGAAGGCACCCACTTCGACCCGATCTCCGGCACCACCCTGACCGAGGAGGCGCCCACCATCGGCATTGTGGGTCTGGATGGCCAGGAAGTCTGCTACTCCATTGACGGCGGCGATCCTGGCTTCAAGGACAGCTGCACCAACAAGCTGGAGGAGAGCCACCGCCTTGCGCTGAGCTGCGGCTTCCACGCGGTGACCATCCGCTGGGCCGAGGGCGACAAGGGCACAGAGCAGGCTTCCTACCTCGTGGATTCTCCCTCCTGTGTGGATGTGGAGGGCCCGGTCAGCCTCTGGCAGAACGATGAGCAGCTGCGGGCCTTTGTGGCCATCAAGGATGCCCTTCAATGTGAGATGAACGGCTGCGAAAATCCGGGGGGAACCGGCAATTGGAGCGCAAACTGCGGCGATGGGAAGGTGGAATGGAAGGTGAGCCTGTCCGGGGTGCGCGCCATCTCCGAGTTCACCTACAACAACTGCCGGGCAAGCACCACGATTGAGGTGCATGATCCCAACGATCCCTATTGGTTGGATGCCAGCGCGGTGCTGCCGCTGGATGTGGAGCTGATCCTGAATGGCGGTGTACGCCAGGATACTGATTTTTCAGGGAACGGGGAGGAGGAGGGGACGGTGACCCTGACCGGCGACTTCACCGGCAAAGTGGAATCCTTCATCTCCATCGCCGACAAAGCGCGGGGTGGGGGCTGGTTTGAGTCCGGCTGCGCCACCGGACCGGTGCTCGGCGAGATCTGCGCTCCTGGCGAGGCGATGATCCGCTATGACTTCCCCGACTGGAGCTGCCACGGCGCCATCTGCCCGGAGCCCGGTGATCCGCCGGTAGAGGGGACCGATACCGATGGTGATGGCATCACCGACGATGTGGATGTCTGCCCCGAGGTTTTTGATCCCTACCAACTGGATGCCGATGCCGACGGGATCGGAGACGCCTGCGACGAAGCGCCGGCTTTCTACTTGATCCAGTTTAAAAATGGCGGTCGCTGCTTGTACACCAGCAGCGGTGGCGCGGTGGCCAGTACCTCCTCCTGCATCGCCACCGATCCCACCCAGCAGTGGGAGATTCTGGATGTGGACGGCTATAAGTCCTACAAAAATGTCGCCACCGGAGCCTGCCTCTCGCACAATGACTCCTGGATCGGCCCCTGGACGGTGAACAGCGCCGCCTGTGATGAAAGTGATAGCTTCCAGCAGTGGAAATACGAAGCCTACGATCAGGGGGGAGCTGACACTTCCTGGCCTGGACGCCTGCACGCGGTCTCCGACGACTTCTGCGCCTATACCGACGGCACCGGCAATGTGTACGGCACCATCGGAAACTGCGATCTGGCGGGCACCGATGCGGGGAGAAAGGTGGGGATCTTCCCCTACGGCGACTTCACGGTCACCCCCGTCGCCCCCTGATCCTTATGCAGAGTGGGTCAACTCAGACCCACTTTCGCCGTCTCCCCAAAAGCAGCAAGCCCGCTATCAGCGAAAAAGCCCCGGGCGCAGTCCCCTGGTGGCATCCGCAGGCCTGCGGCTCCTCCTTCCCGCTGTCCTCTTCGGCTGGAAAAAGTGCCTCCCAAAGGTTCAAAGCCGAGAGTTCCCCATAGCCATAGTAGGGGTCATGGCCGTTTTCATCGGGCACGACCAAGGGGGAGGGGACGGCGGTGTCGATGAGCAGTTGTCGCAATTCAGAAGCTGAGAAGTCGGGTTTTACTGAAAATGCCCAAGCTGCCAACCCGCTGGCCACCGGGGCCGCCGCCGAGGTGCCGCCGAAGGTGGTGGTCATCCCCCCGCCGGGTGCAATACTCACGGTTGCGGAGGGGGCCGCAAGGGCGACAGAAGCTCCGTAGTTTGTGTAGTTGGTGGGACGGCCGTAGCTGTCGCTGGCCGACACACACAACACTTCTGGCAGCGCCTCCATCTCGTCGTTGCCCAGCTCGCGATCATCGTTACCCGCAGCAAAAACTACCAGCGCACCCAGGCCCCCTCGGGGCTCGGTGGCGGCGCGGTGGATCACGTCGGCCAGCAAGTCAGGAACCGGCGTAGGCTCGGTAAAACCCCAGGAATTGTTCATCACCGAGACATCGGCAGCAATGGCATGTTCAAAGGCCGCCACATCCACAGAAATACCTCGGCCCATTCCTTCGCCCAGGAGCTTGATGGGCACCAGCGTACACTGGGGACACATGCCGACGATGCCTTCGCCATTGTTGGCACGGGCCAGGACGATACCCGCCACCGCCGTTCCATGACCATCACAGATCTCTCCCGACGGAGATCCGCAGTATTCCCCTGGATTGGGGGAGGGATCTTCATCATCCGACCAAGCATCGTAGGGCTGAATATAGGCGGTGGCCAGATCGGGGTGGCTGATGTCGATGCCCGAGTCGATCACCGCCACCCGCACTTCGGAGTTCCCGAGGGAGGAAGCGTAGAGCGTGGACATCGCCAACTTTT
>CAITDR010000494.1 GCA_903891165.1 uncultured Pseudomonadota bacterium | reverse complement strand
CTCCCGCCAGGGAGGTCAGGCCGAGGTGTACCGCGGCCGCCGCTCGGACAATACCATCAGTCTGGCCTTCAAAATCGCCCGCCGTCGGGGCGCAGGCGGCTCCTGGCTGGACCAGGAGCGTCAGGCCCTGGAGCAGGCGGGGCGCCGCCGCCGTCCGTCGGGCGAGCCCTGGGTGGTCCCCATCCTGGACCACGGAACCACCCAGGATGGTCGCGGCTTCCTGGTGATGCCCTGGTATCCCTGGAACTTCCGCGACTGGCTGAACCGTGAAAATCCTCCGGTGCGCACCCGTATCCATGCACTTCTGTTGGTTGCAGAAGCCGCCATCGAATTCCAGCGCTCAGGCACCAACCACGCCCACGTGCTGATCCACCGCGATCTGAAGCTGGACAACATCCTGGTGCGGGAGATGGGCGGAAAACTGGAGGTGGTTCTTGCCGATCTGGGCTCCTCCAAACATGCACGCCTCGGCATCATGTCGGGGAATACGGTGATCTATACCCCTGGCTATGCCCCCCTGGAGCAGCGTTTTCCGCTGCTCCGGGAGCCGGATCGCTCGGTGGATGCCCACGCTCTTGCGGTCACCATCTTCGAGGCGCTGACCGGGCTTTTGCCGCAGACCATGCTGGGGCGAGAGGGGCTGATCAACCACAAGGGCCAACGTTTTGGCAGCCTGACCCGGAAGGGGCAGCGGACGGAGGAGGAGGAGGCGGAGTTCCAGGCGATGCGCAGCCTGCCCATCCGCGCCTTCCTGAACCCTCCGCCCGAGCCCGGCCTCTACACGGTGGACCGCGACTACCTGGTAAAGCAGCTGGTGCAGAGCCTGCAATCCGAGGTCCAGGACGCCGAGGCCACCGCCGCCGCCATCTGCCAGAAGCTTTTGCCCACCCTGAGTGCGGCGATGGCGCTTTTTCCCGAAGATCGCCGGGTGGAGCTGGTAGATATGTATGGGGGGCTGGAGTCGGCGCGGCAGGCCCTGGACCATGCCACCCTCTCCTGGGTGCCGCAGGCGAAAGGGGGTGCCGCTGCGCCGACGGAGGAGGAGCCGCCGCCCGGTGCCGGGGAGACCTTCCAACCCCCCGCCGTAGTGCCGCCCCCTGCCGGGGTCGCCAAGGAGCTGCCGGCCGCCGTGCCCAGCCGTCCCAAGCCCGCCGGAGCCCGCGCCGCCGTGCAGGCGCCGAAGGAGAGCTCCCTCGGCATCCGGATCGGCGGAGCCGTCCTGGCCGTTGGCCTGATCCTGGCGTTGATTGCGGGTGTCGCCTCCTCTTCCATCTTCGATCCTCCGCCTGCGCCCAAAGTGGTCTTGGACCTGGATCCTGGGCAAGACCGCGCCACCCCCGGGCAAGCCGAAGCCGCCCCGCCCCCCACACCGACCCGAGGGAAACTGTCCATCAGCCTGGTAGTGGGTCAGGGAACAATTTATGTAAATGACAAATCATCCGGGAAGACTCCGAAGACCCTCAGCCTGACCACAGGCAGCTACGACATCGCGGTACGGAACCCCCTGACCGGCCTCAACTGGCAGCAGACCGTCCATGTCGCCGCCGGGGAGACCCAGAAGTTGCTCATCGATCCCGACACAACGAAGTCCAGTCCCCTTCCCGCCAGCGCCGCCCCCTGCGACAACTTTACGGGCGAGATCCGCCTGTTTCTGCCCCACAAAGACGACAGCAGCGCCACCACCACCTTGGACAACGGCATCTCCGGTCTGGCCAACCGCATGAGCCACAGTGTGCCGCAGGGCAACCACCTGCTCCTGCTGAGCCCTCAGAAAGAGGGTCTGGCACCTGTACCCATCCAAGTCCAGGTCCAGGG
>CAITDR010000493.1 GCA_903891165.1 uncultured Pseudomonadota bacterium | reverse complement strand
GTCCACCAGGGCAAGCTGGATGCTGTGGGTACCTTCGCTCAGCGCCGCCGTGGTCAGCGTCGCTGTTCCGTCGGCGGCGATGGTCGCCGCGCCCAGGGCACCGTCGCGATCGCTGCTCCATTGTCCACTGAGCAGATCGGCCGAAATATCAGCGTCCCCCGCGGAAACGACGAAGGTCAGCTCCTCGCCGGGGACGGTGGCACCACCCGCGACGGGTGCAGTGAAGCTGCAGGTGGGAAGCTGGTTGGGCCCCCCCACGGTGAAGGAAATGCTGTTCTGTCCTACTTTTCCGTCGCTATCAGTGACCTGTAGGCGCAGGCTGTGGCTGCCGGTCTCAAAAAGGCCCGACTCGGAGAGGCCGCCGTCGGCGTCGGGAGTGGTCGCGGTGTTCAGCACGCCCTGGAGGCTGTCCTCCCAGAGCACTTCCAGGTTGGCAGCGGCATCTTCCACATCGGAGACGGTGCCGGCAAAGGTGATGGGCACATCGCTATAGTAGCGACCGGCCGCATCCGGTGCGGTGATGGTAGCGGTAGGAACAGAGCTTTCGGTGACGGTCAGGCTCAGCTCAGCGCTGCCCATGGCCCCTTCGGGATCGCGCACCTCCAGGCGTACCTGACCACCACCGGGTCCAAAAGTGGCCTGGCAACTGGTGGTTCCGTCTGCGGCGGCGGTGCCGGTACAGGTCTCCACCCCGTCGATGATCCAGCCCACAGTCAGCTCGGTGACGCCACTTTCCACATCGGCCACCCGCCCACCGATGGTGACCGGGTCGCCCTCGCGCACGGTATCACCGTTGCTGTGGGAGGTAATCGTGGCGGTCGGCGCCGTATTTTCCACCTGGCTGTCATCACCGCCGCTGTCGGGCTTGCTCTCCTCCGGGGTGCTGTCCAGCTTGAGATCACCGGGGCAACCAAGAAGGAAGGAAAAGGGCAGGAGGAGGAGGACAGAAGACTTCAACGGCACACCTGAAGAGAGGCCGGAGCTGTAGCCTTTTCCGAAGGGATGTCAAGGGGCTGCAAAGTGGCAACCGTGGCGGAATTTTACGAATGATACATGAATCAATGCATCACGAAACATGCTGATGCTACAAGCTCTCTCGTGATACATCAACAGTGTATCACCGGGCATCCTCCCGCTGCGACCTTGCTGGGCTCCCCCCCGCCACGCTAAGCAGCTCTCCCCCGGGTTTCCCATGCTCTCCACCCTGCTGCTGGTCCTCGCCTGTGCCCATACCTCCGCCGTGGGCAACGCCAGTGCCAGCTCCTCCATGCCGGACTTTCACCAGTTTTCCCTTCGCCAACGTCCCTCCGGGCTTCGCGTGGCCACCCTCAGCCGCGGCCACGGCAGCCCGGTGCGGAGCGGCCAGACTGTGCAGCTGCACTACAATGCCTACCTGGTGGATGGTCAGCGTTTTGACTCCTCCTTTGAGCGCCAAGAGCCCTTTGTGTTTCAGGTAGGCGCCGGTCTGGTGATCCCCGGTTTTGATGAAGGAATGATCGGCATGGTACCGGGTGAACGTCGCCTTCTGGTGATCCCGGCGGCCATCGGCTACGGTGCCAATGGGGCCCCCCCGACGATTCCGCCGGGGGCAACCCTGGTTTTTGATATCACCTACCTGGGGCCGGCCCCCGCTCAGTAGCAGTTGGCGCCATCCCAGTAGTAGGGGAAGTCGTAAACATCCCAGGTATACCCTTGACCTGACTGCACCGTATACGGATCGGTGAAGACGCAGTTGGAATAGTCGCTGATGGCCAGGGTCTGCCATGCGATGTTCGGCGCGATCTGGAAGGTGAGGCTGTCGCCGTAGCCGAGGATGTAGCTGCCGGTCAGCTCGTAGAGATCGCCGTTGGAATAGTCGATCTGCACGAGGTAGTAGATGGACTCCACCGAATTCCAGTTGGTCACCGTCAGCTCGGCATAGTCGGCGTCCGCATCGCTGTCGGTGTCGCTATCCGTGTCGCTGTCGGTATCGCTGTCGGTATCGCTGTCGGTGTCACTGTCCGTGTCGCTATCGGTGTCCGTGTCGGTTTCTGCCTACGAGTCAACGGTGTTTCCGGTATCATCATTTTTGTTTTCGGTACCGGGAAGGCAGGCGGCGAGAAGGGGGAGGAGGAAGAGGCGTGTCACGGTACTCCTGAATGAAGCGCGCTATCAACGCAGTGGGCGACCCGGTGGTGGTCGCGTCTCCACCTTGGGCTCTACAGGCGGGGTCAGGATCTTGGGGTTCAGCACATAGCGCATCCCCTCCTCATAGCTGATTTTTCCGCTTTCATAGGCTTCTTTGACTGCATTGTCCATGGTGATCATCCCCTCCCGCCGCGAGGTCTCCAGGATGTTGGGGATCTGGTGCAGCTTGTCCTCCCGCACCAGGGTGCGCACCGCCGGGTTCGCCAGCATCACCTCGAAGACAGCCGTCCGCCCCCCATTTTTGCTGGGCAGCAGCCGCTGAGAGACCACACCCAGCAAAGCTGAGGCCAGCTGCGCCCGGATCTGCTCTTGCTGGTGGCTGGGAAAAGTGTCCACGATCCGGGTCACCGTCTGCGCCACGTCGTTGGCGTGCAGCGTCGCCATCACCAGATGTCCGGTCTCTGCCGCGGTCAAGGCGGAAGAAATGGTTTCGAGATCCCGCATCTCCCCCACCAGGATCACATCGGGATCCTGCCGCAGG
>CAITDR010000492.1 GCA_903891165.1 uncultured Pseudomonadota bacterium | reverse complement strand
TGGTGGTGATGTATGCAGGCCGGGTGGTGGAGACCGCCACCACCGCCGAGCTTTTTGCCCACCCCACCCATCCCTATACCGTGGGCCTGCTCTCCTCTCTTCCCGGCCTGATTCCTCCCGGAAGTCGCCTGCCCACCATTCGTGGGATGGTGCCGGGCCCGCTGGACTTCCCCAGTGGCTGTCGCTTCCGGGATCGCTGCGACCGCGCCACGGCAGCTTGCACCCAGCTACCGCCAGAAGTGGACAAAGGGGGCGGTCACCGCGCCTGGTGCCACCACCCCTTCACCGATGCCGAGCGGGAAAGCTGGAGAAATCAACAGACATCCACGTCCGTTGATGGAGGAAGCCATGTCTGAGCCCCTGCTGCGGGTCGAGGGTCTACAAAAACACTTCCCGGTGCGGCGCGGCTTCCTGCGTCGGCAGGTGGGTGTTGTTCGGGCTGTCGATAACGTCAGCTTTTCGCTGGGGAAGCAAAAAACCCTGGCAGTGGTGGGAGAGTCGGGCTGTGGCAAGACCACAGCAGCACGGGCTTTGCTGCGCCTGATCGAGCCCGATGCCGGGCAGGTATGGTTTCGCGGAAAAGACCTGTTGCAACTGGATACCAACGGTCTGCAGGCCATGCGGCGCTACATGCAGATCATCTTCCAGGATCCCTTCTCCAGCCTGAATCCCCGGCATACCATCGGGCAGATCATCGGCCGGCCCCTGGTGCTCCATGGGCTCTGCTCCTCGAACGAAGCCGATGACCGCGTCCGCGCCATTCTGGAAAAAGTGGGCCTGCAGCCTCGCTATATCTCCCGCTATCCCCACGAATTTTCCGGCGGTCAACGTCAGCGTATCGGCATCGCCCGGGCGATTGCGTTGAAACCTGATTTTGTAGTCTGTGACGAGGCTGTGAGTGCGCTGGACGTATCGGTGCGCGCCCAGGTATTGAACCTGCTGATGGATCTGCAGGGGGAATTCGAACTCTCTTATGTTTTTGTTACCCACGACCTGAGCGTGGTGGAGCATATCGCCGACGACGTGGTGGTGATGTATCTGGGACAGGTTGTGGAAAAAGCTCCGCGCCCCTCGCTCTTTCAACGGGCCTGGCATCCCTACACTGAGGCGCTGCTCTCCGCCGCCCCCTCCCCTCACCCCGGACTCCGCAAAAAGCGCATTCTGCTGACCGGCGATGTCCCGAGCCCCCTGAACCCGCCCCGGGGTTGCCGCTTCCACACCCGCTGCCCGATGGCCATGGAACACTGCCGCCGCGAAGAGCCGCGGCCGGTCACCGTTGCCCCCGGGCATACCGTCGCATGTCACCTGTATAAGGACAGCCTCTGAGCCGCGAAGGGGTCACGGAGCTTCCCGATCGGTCAACTTGTGTGGTGCCGCCGCTGGACAGGGCCCCCTAGAGGCGCTATCGTCCGCGCATGGAAGTGCTGGTAGCCGACGACGACCCAACCACCCAGTTGATGATGAAGAGCAGCCTGGAGCGGCTCGGCTATCATGTGCGTCTTGCGACGAACGGGACCGAGGCGCTGGCCATCCTCGGCAGCGAAAACCCACCCCGTCTGGCGATTCTGGACTGGGAAATGCCCGGTGCTTCGGGAGTAGAGGTCTGCCGCTGGATCCGGACCGGCGGAGACGAGCCCTATACCTACATCATCCTCCTCACCAGCCGCACCTCGCTTTCGGATATTGTGGAGGCGATGGACGCCGGTGCCGACTCCTTTATTCGGAAGCCGGTGGACCCAAACGAGCTGAAAGCCCGCCTCCGCCCTGGACATCGGATGCTGGATCTACAGCGGCAGCTGATCCGGGCGCGAGAAGCCTACCGCTACCAGGCCCGCCACGATGGCCTGACCAGCCTGTATAACCGTACGGCGATCGTGGAGATTCTGAAGCATGCCCTTGAAGTCGGGCCCGTTTCCGTTGCGATGCTGGATGTCGATCACTTCAAGCAGATCAACGACCAGCTGGGCCACGACGTCGGGGATCGGGTGCTGGTGGAGCTGGGCCGGGTGCTCAGCCAGTCTCTACGTCCAGAGGACACCGTAGGTCGCCTGGGTGGCGAGGAATTTTTGTTGGTGCTTCCAGGAGTGGACACCTGGGAGGCGGCCCGGGTGGGCGAGCGTCTGCGCAAGCGGGTAGAGGACCTGCAGGTGACCGAGGCTGGTCGGGTGCTGCGGGTGACCGTCTCGGTGGGTGTGGCCACGGCCGGGAGTCACACCCCTTATACCGAGCTTTTGAAGCGGGCAGATCGGACCATGTACGCAGCCAAACATGCAGGAAGAAACAAGGTGATCGTCTGGTCGGATGACAGCCCGGACATGGTGGCATGATGGGGGTGGAGCCGACCCGCGAAGAGCCCACCCGGGTGGACCTGGAGCGGCTGTCCTCCCTCCGGGAAATTGCCCCGGAGCTGCCGCGACAGATGTTTGCCGCCTTCACCGCCGATCTGGGCCTGAGCCTCCCGCAGTTGGTCCTCCATGCCACCCAGGGGAACTGGGAGCAGGTACGCGCGTTGGCGCACCGCCTGAAGGGAGCGGCGGCTTCGTTGGGAGCGGTGGCACTCCAAGATCACCTGGAGGAAATTGAGGAAACGGCCATGGTGGGTGTGGTGACCGACCGCCAGCTGCAGGAGCTGCAGGGGGAGCTGGCGACCAGTCTGTTGTCCCTGGAGCGCAGTCTCTCCTGAATTTCGGCTTTCCCCCTGTGACGGGGTGAATAGTTCCTGCGGATGCTGATTTTTCTACTGGCCTGCAGTGACCATTTCGGGAAAACCACCGAGTCGGTGGGTCCAATGACCGAAGTGAGCGTGGACGTGGAGCGTGGGGACATCGTCCTCTCCGGGAACAATTCCAGCATCGGCACCCTGCGTTGGGGCTGGAAAGGCCCCGTACAACCTTCTCATCAGCTCCGCGATGGCCTGCTCACCGTCCATGCGGCATGTCCTCCGCTGCTGCACTGCAGCAGCAACATGAGCCTGGATCTGGCCGCAAACGTCCCGGTCTCCATCAAGCTGGGCGAAGGCAGCGTGGAGGTGGCAGGTCTTTCCCGCAGCCTGCAGGTGGAGGTGGAGAAGGCCAACGTGCGCCTCACCGATCTGCGCGCCCCGAAGCTACGGGTACAGGCGGGCTGGGGCGAGATTTTTGTACAGCTCAAGGAGGTACTTGAGCGGGTGGACATCAACGTGGTCGTGGGCAACATCGTCCTAGAGGTGCCCTATGCCGAGTGCAACCTGGGCCAGGAGAATGGCACGCAGGATGGCCAGAACCACAAGGGCGGAATCCCCGTCCACATGCACACCACCTCGGGCGAGGCGAAGTTGAAAATCGTAAACTAAAGCTGCCCCACCTCTGAACGCTCCCCCCGCATCCCGGTCTGCTGGAGCATATTGAGGATGGAAGCTGCGGTTTCCTCCACCGCCTTGTTGGTGACGTTGATCACCGGCCACTGGCGATTTCGGCGAAAGAGCGCATCCGCATATTCCAGCTCTGCCAAGATATAGTCCATATCCGAGTAGCTTTCACTGCCGACAACCCGCATGGTCTTCAGGCGCTGCTGCCGGATCTCCTGCAGCTTCTGCGGATCGATGGTGAGCGCAAAAACCCGCTTCGCATCGATCTCCCAGAGCTGTGGCGGCGGTTCCCGGTCCAGCACCAGGGGTACGTTTGCAACTTTATAGCCTTTGTAGGCCAACAATACCGATAGGGGTGTCTTGGAGGTGCGCGAGACCCCCACCAGCACGATGTCCGCCTGCTGCAGCGTCCGAACATCCTTGCCGTCGTCCATCTTGATGGAAAATTCGATGGCTTCAATACGCCGAAAATAGTCGGCATCGGCGCGATGGAGGAGACCCGGCGTTCCCTGCGGTGTCTGCCCCAGCCAGCCGGAGAGCCCGGAGATCATGGTCCCCAGCACATCCACATGCAAAAGCCTCCACGCCTTGCAAAGCTCGTTCGCCAAGTTTCGCTGATCCGCAGACACCAACGAGCTGACCACAAAGGCGCCCTGCAGCCCCGCCTGCTTCAGGATCCTCTCCAGGGTATTCCGATCCGCCACGTTGGAAAACACCTGGATATGCACCGATGCTCCGGCAAATTGCCGCAGCGCCGCCCGCGTCACTTTGTCAGCGGTATCCCCGGTACCGTCGCTGATGATGAACACCGGTCTTGGCCCAGGCTCAGACATACATCCCCTCCCTCTCCAGAATAACATAGCTGCACCATGCCCGAGGCCCTCACCCTTCCCCACCACCTCCAGGATCAGCTCCGCAGCCGCGGCTCCCGCGTGGCGATACGGTTTCGACGGAATGACCAATGGATCAGCCTGACCTGGGCAGAATTGCTGGAGAAGAGCGCCGCCATCGCCTGGGATCTGCGCGGCCATCCCCGTGGCCAGCCCTGGGCCTGGAGCACTGATGATCCTGGTCTTTTCGCCGCCACCCACCTCGCCTTGCTGCACCTCGGTGTGCCCTCCCTCCCGGGTAAGGGCCCGTCGCTGGCGCCGGAGCTGGGGACCCGGCCCGCACCACGTGCCCTGCTCCAGCGCCTCTGCCAGGAGCTACACCCGCGTGATCCTGCCTGGGATGGCCTGAACCAACAGGATATTTTTCAGCGCGCCCATCGGCAAGCGGGAAGGTTGGGGGAGGAGGCCCTGGTGAGCACCACCTGGCCGCAAGCCCTGGCCGCGGCCGCAGTGGACGGCAGCTGCCTGGTGATGGCAGATCCGAGCTGCCTTCCGGCGCTCAGACCGGCGATCTGGTTGGCCTCCTCCTCCCAACTCCTTGCCTTGAAGCTCCCACCTTCACGCCTCGGCAACCTCGGCCGCTTTACCCGCACCTGGAGCCGCCTGGAGGGGCTTGGCCTGGATCGCCTTCAAAAGCTGTGGGTTGAGGAAGAGATTCCTGTGGCGGCGCAGTCTCTACTACAGAGAGGCGTGCAGGTACGCGTCTGGGGGATATAGTTGCAGGTGGATTGTACGGGGTGGGCTTGATCGGTACGGTGCTCGATAAATACGAGGTGCTCCAGAAGCTGGGGGAAGGGGCCACCGCGACCGTCTACCGCGGACGGCACACCACCATCGGGAAAGATGTGGCGATCAAAGTGCTACATCCGCACCTGACGGCCTCCTCCCGCTACCGGGAGCGCTTCAACCGCGAAGCCCGCGCGGTGGGGCGCCTCTCCCACCAGAACATCGTCTCGATCCTGGACTATTCGGGTTCTGACGTCAACGACTGCTACATCGTGACCGAGCTGGTGGACGGTCAGACCCTGCTCTCCGTGCTGCAATTGCAGGGGCGTATCCCCTCGGAGATCGCGGTGCTGGTGGGCATCGATCTCTGCTCGGCCCTGGGTTTTGCCCACACCCACGGGGTGGTTCACCGCGACCTGAAGCCCGAAAACATCATGATCCGTCGCGACGGTAGGCTGAAGCTGATGGACTTCGGCGTGGCGCGGGTCCTGGACGAAGGCAGCATCACCCTCGAAGGTTCGCTACTTGGTAGTCCAGCATACATGAGCCCCCAGCAGGCCCTGGACCAGCCCCTGGACGGTCGCTCGGACCTCTTCAGCCTGGGCACCGTGCTCTTCCACTCGGTGACCGGCCACGTCCCCTTCTCCGGCACCAATGCCTCGGTGATCCTGCGGAACATCATCGAGGGCAACCACCCCGAAGTGCTGGAGTTGGCGCCGGACGCCTCCCCCGCGCTGGCGGCGGTGATCGACCGCTTGTTGGCCCCCAACCCCGATGATCGCTATGCCAACGCCGAAGAGGCGCGGGTGGCACTCTTGACCTGTCTGGAGGAAGTGGAGCTTGGCCCCGATCATCCGGTGTTCAACCTCCGCAACTACATCTTGGAGTCGCAGAGTGTCAGCACCCAGCTCACCGAGCACCTGCGCCGGGTCCTTCTGGAGCGTGGGCGTACCCGGCTGACCGCGGGGGATCACCTCGGCGCCCTGCAGCTCTTCAACCGCCTCCTCGCGGTGGATGAGGACAACAAAGAAGTCATCACGCTGATCCAGTCCCTGCACCAGAGCCCCGAGCCCCGCCGCAGCTCGCCCGCCATGGCGCTGATCGCGGTGGGCCTGGTGTTGGGTATCGCCGGCCTCGCCTGGTGGCTGTACCCCAGCCGACAGGCCGAAGCCCTGAACCCCGAGGCCGCCGCACAGCCCATCCCGGCCCTGCAGCCTGCCCCGGAAAACCCCACCCCGGACCAGAGCGACCCCACCGGTACCACCGAAATTCTCTCCACCGGTGGCCCCTCCACCCCCGCCCCGAGGCCCGCCGAGACCCCCTCTCTCCTCACCCCCATCTCCAATCCGCCCCGTGGGAACCCGCGTCCCCTGGGCAGCCCGCCACCCGACGCCGAGGTCCCCGCCGAGATCACCATCAGCTCGGCCCGCTGGGCAGAGATCTGGATCGATGGCAAGCGCCTGGGCTACACCCGCAAAGGCCCCTCCTCGGAGTGGGTGGCCTCCGCTCAGCGCCCCATCCAGCTCCCCCCGGGAGAGCACCTCCTGAGCCTGCGCAACGACTACTCCGAGCCCTATGAGGAGAAATTTCGGGTAGAGCCTGGAGAAAAACGGAACTTCCGCGTCGATCTGCGCCGGAAGCCCGTCACCTTCACCGTCAACACCCAGATGCCGCGCGACTGTGCGGTCACCGTGGGCACCACTCGCTATGCCTCGGTCAAAGACTTCAACGGGACTTTTACGCTCACCGAGCCCGCACCGGACATGCCGGTGGTCTTTGACTGTCCCGAGCCGGTGGGCCGCTTTGGCACCACCATCGGCCCTACCTCCGGCGGGGAGTCCATCATCATCCCCGCATCTCTCCCGATCCGGTCGGCGCCATGACAATCCTGTCCCGCCCGCCGCTTCCTCGCCACCCCTTGACCTTGGAGATTTCTGGTAGTACGCCTCTTTTTCGTCTATGGCACGTTTCTTGCATGATCCTCTGGTCAAGCGGCTGCTTCTACTTCGGTCCGCTGCCACAGGTCAAGAAAAACGAGGCCCCCGTGATCATCGACCAGAATCCCCCCTCCCAGACCCCGCTGATCCTCAAGGATCGTAGCGTGCAGGTTTTTGTGATTGCGCGGGACGAGGATGGGGTGAACTTTCAGTGGAGCCGCTCCGACGGAACCCTCCTGGGCAATGCCCAGCAGGTGAATGCCGAGACTTCGTTTGTGGAGATTGCCCCCGATCCCAACATCAACCTGGACGGCCAGAGCCTGCGCTGCACCATCTACGACGGCGCCACCCCCCCCGCTTCGGTGATCCTCACCTGGCCCCTGGAGGTCCCATGATCATCCTACTCACGACGCTGTTGGCCTGTTCTGGTAGGTATGACATGGCCTTTGCGAAGGACACCGGCATGGAAGGGGCCGCCAACACCCAGCGTGATCTGCGTGTGGATGTCAGCCCCTCGGCCAACTCCGGACTGCTGCCGCAGACCCGCATCTACCCGCCGAGCGCCTTTGAAAGCAGCCTTTCCTTCCGTCTGGCTCCCACGGTGACCCTGGAGGGTAAGCTCTCCGGTGCCTACACCCGCCCCTGGAGCGCGGATGCCCCCTCCGAAGTGGCGCCGCTGGATGCGGTGATGACCCTGGCCATGGATCAGTCACTGGCCTATGGGGTGACCATCACCAAAGCCGAGGAAGAAGGCGCTTTCCGAATCTCCGTGCCCCAGGCCAACAACTACAGCCTTGCGGTGGTACCCGCCCGAGCCGAGTCGGCACCTGTCCTGGTGGAAAGCCTGAATCTCCTGGAAAATAGCCAGTTGAACCTGGAGCTGCCGGTGGGCTACCCCATCTACGGCCTGGTCACCGATGGCGCCGGACGCCCCCTGGCCGATGCCCCGCTCTCCCTTCGTGCGGTTGGAACGCCGGTTCCGGTCACCTCTGCCACCTTCACCACCGATTCGCGGGGCTGGTACCTCGCGCGGGTGGCCAGCTTTGGCCAGTGGGAGCTGGTGACCGCCTCGGGTTCGGTAGAAGGCCGATCCTATGTGATTCCCGAAGTCAGCGCTGTTGCGACGGTGGAGTCCGAGGCCGGTGCCCAGTTGAACCTGGCCGTGGGTGACATCGCCGCAACCGGCGTGATCGGAAAAGTGGTGGATGCCGATGGCCAGGCCATTGGCGACGCGAAGGTCCATATCCGCAGCCGCAACCTCGTCGGCAGTGACGGAAGCTTTGATACCGAAGTGAACACCTCCAGCGACGGCACTTTTTTCCTGGAAGCCCTGGCCGGAAGCTACGAGTTGGAAGTGGTGGCCCCCTTTGAGCGCCTGGACAGCCCGATCGTTCGGGACCTGAGCCTGGAACCCGGTATCATCGACCTGGGACGCCTGGAGCTGGGGCCCTCGGTGACCCTGGAGGGTCAGGTGGTCGGAGACGGACCGGTGGAGGGGGTGCAGATCACCGCCACTCAGGTGGGTCTCCAAGGCTTTTCCTACAGTGGCACCACCGACGCCGACGGTCGCTACGCCATCGCCGTCCCCGGCGGCAGCTACAGCCTTCTGATCAGCCCGGCCACGCCTGAGAACTGGGCCTCCATGCGCAGCCACCAGACGACGGCCGAGCGCCCGCTCACCCAGCTGGTAGAGGGCGAACTCTTGACAGGTCAAGTCTCTTTTGAAGACATTGGACAGGCCTTTTCCCTGGTCGAGCTGAAGGCTACACCCGGCGGTGGACTCTTGGCCCGCACCCTCACCGACGACGAGGGCAATTTCCAGTTCCGTGTGGTGCTTCCCGAGGCCGGGGAGGAGGACAGCGGCGACAGCGGGGACACCGGTTCCGACACGGGTGCAGACACCGGCGCCGACAGCGGGGCAGATTCTGGCCCAGACTCCGGCGCCGACTCGGGCGCAGACACGGCTTCCGACAGCGGGACCCATTCTGGGGCCTGAAAACGGGTCAAGAATCGGTTAGACCCCGGCCATGGGATGGATTCTCTGGATGGCGCTGGGCTGGGCACAGCAGGGCAGCGCCCCTGCCTCCGATCCCGTACGTCCAGAAAATGGGCTGGAGAGGCCCGAAAGTACACCAGCCCCCTCCGGCGCGGTGCCCCAAAGCCCTCCCACCGTGGAAGAGGCCCGGCAGCGGCTCCAGGAGGCCGTGCAGCACTATCTGGACGGCGACGCGACGGGGGCACGGCAGATGTTGTCCAGCCTCCTCGGTTTTGGCCCCGATCTGGAGGTAAATGTCCGCAAGGAAGCACTGGTGTGGTTGGCGGACATCCTCTATTCGGAGGAGGGTGACAAAGCCGCCCGCAACGCTCTGGAAGCCCTGCTGTCCGAGGATCCAGAGTACACCCTGGACTCCTTCGCCCACCCTCCGGAGCTGAGCCGCTTTTTTGAGCAGATGAAGGCCGAGCGAAAGGTGGTGGTCACCACGCCGCCCCCTCCTCCACCCCCTCCCCAAAAACTGCGCCCCTTCCCCCTGCTGGTTTTCCTGCCTGGCGGCGTCTACTACTACGTGAATGGAAAACCCTGGGTGGGTGCAACGCTCACCACCGTACAGGTGGCCAGTATCGCAGGTTCAGCCGCACTTTTTGTGCAGCTCTCCGAGCTTCCCGCCGAAGTGGAGCCTACCGAGGAGGATCAGGTCGGCCGCGCCCAGGGCCTGCGTGCCCTGAACTGGAGCCTCGCCACCGCAGGCTGGCTATCGCTGGCGGTGCCCATCTTCGTGGAGACCGGCCGCTGGGGCACCGAACGTTCCCGGCTGAGCGTCGGCACCGACGGGCAGCAGATCCTGGTGGCGGGACGTTTTTAGGGCTTCGGCTGGAGAAAGGGGCTCAGACGGGATAAAAGCCCAGCGCATCCGGATGGATCATGGCCTTTCTGCGCTGTAAGGACCCCGTGCGAGGGGAAGACCGCGATATCCCCCTCCGAAAGCCGCTGATCACCATCGGCCGCGCCGACGGGAACGACGTGGTCCTCTCCGACCCCTCCCTGGCCCCCACCCACGCCAACCTGCTGCGGAAGGGCAACCACTTCACCCTCTCGGTGGTGGATCGCAACACCGTATTTATAGTCAACGGCCAAAAAGCCCGCTCCACCGACCTGAAAGCCGGGGACGAAGTAGGCTTCGGCCGTTTTTCGGTCACGCTGATGGAGGGCGAGCCGCGCGCCAGCAGCCCCTCCGCCCCCGCCATGGCCGCCATCCGCACCTCCGAAGTCAGCCGCCTCGCCCGGCTGGTGGAGTTCTCGCGCGAGCTGATGGCCGATGGCGATAAAGACCGGATCTTCCGTAAACTTTTGGAAGCTGTAGTCGAGATTACATCTGCGGAAAAGGGCTTCCTGATCGCCTTCAAAGATGGCGAACGTTGCCTTGCCGCCTCGCACAACGTGGGCAAAGAAACCCTGGATCTCAGCCGGATCTCGGACTCCATCGTGGATCGGGTCATCGCCGACCGGCGGCCGCTGATCGTCTCCGACGCGCTGCGGGACGCCCAATTCGGCTCCGCCCGCTCGGTCATGGACCTGAAGTTGTCCTCGGTGATGTGTGTTCCCCTCACCTACCGCAACGAGCTGTTGGGGGTGTTGTACCTGGGGAATGACAACGTGCGTTCGCTGTTTGATCAGCAGGATCTGTCGCTTTTGGAGGTCTTCACCGCGCAGGCGTCGATGTTGGTGCACACGGCACTGATGATGAACGAGCTGCAGGTGGCCAACCGCAACCTCGTCGAACAATTGCGGCAGGTCAGCCAGGGCGGCATCATCGGATCGTCGGCCCCGATGAAGGAAGTTTTCAAGGTGATCCGCCGCGTTTCGCCGACGGATATCAACGTGCTGGTCCTCGGGGAGACCGGCACCGGCAAGGA
>CAITDR010000491.1 GCA_903891165.1 uncultured Pseudomonadota bacterium | reverse complement strand
CGCTATGCGCCTGGCCTCGACGCCACCGCAGCGACGGCGGCCATGGGCGATCTCCGTGCGCTCACCGAAGATGGCCAAAAGCGTGGTCTCTCGGTGGTGTTTGTCGCTTGGGGAAATCGTTGGGAGAACGGGGGGGTTAGCCGTAGTGGCCTCCAGCAATGGTCGGTACTCGACGTCCCTCTCGCCGCGGTCGGGCTCTCCCAGCGGAGCTGCTTCGGCTTTTCGGACGAGGCCCACCCCAGCGAGGCCGGTGCGGAGGCGGCGGCTCTCCATGTCGCCGAGGTGATGCGGACGGGTATCGGCGATAAAGCATGGGTGGACCGGCCGAGTTGTGATGACAATGACGCAATCGGGCCGGGGAAAGTGCAGGGAGCAAGGGAGGCCGGGAAATAAGCCCTGGTTTGTCCAGATCCAGCAAGGCGCGTGCGGCCAAAGCGCCGCAGGCGCCTTTGGGTGGGCAATACTCCCCTTATCTCCACCCCTTCTACTGAATGAATATTCATTCAGTGAACGAAGACCCTCCGGCTACAGGTCGCCCGTCGCCAACAACAGGCTGCGGGTGGCGATGTCCAGGTTCATCTTTTCGACGATCAGGCTGGTCTGGGCACCGTCGCGACCGAGTCTTGCACTTTCAGCGTCCAGCACGGAGATCGTGCCCGCTGCAAGGGAACGTTCGGCAAGTCGTAGATTTTCTTCGGCCCAGGACAGCTCGGCTTTGACCGACTCCAGCGCATCGGCGGCGCGGATGCGCTCCTCCCAGGCGACCTGCACGGCGAGCGCGGCGTCTTCTTCGGCTTTGGCACGGGCTTCTTGCGCTTGCCGGAGTACGGAGGATGCCCGCTGCCCCTCCACGATCCGGAAGCCGCCGTCCCACAGGGTCCAGCTTCCGGTGACCACAAACATCCACGAGTCGTTTTCACCGGAGAAACCCGCGTTCTGCGTGAGTACTTCGGTAAAGCGGGCGTTGATGTCCGGCGCCCAGGCCAGTACACTTCCGGTCTGCTGCCACCGTGCGGCGGCCTCCTGCTGCCGTGCCGATTGCAGGTCCGGACGTTCGGCCTGAGCCCGATTCAGGGCGTCCTCCAGGCTTTGGTAGGGCAGGCTGGGCAGTGTGGGTACTTCCAGCTCTACTTCTGGGGACAGTCCGGTGAGGTTCGCAAAGGCCTGCTCAGCCTGGATGCGTCGCCCGCGTGCGGCGCTTAGATCCCTCTGTGCCCGACTGAGCGCGATCTTCGCCTGCAACAGCGTGGCCTGGTTGGCGTTGCCCACTGCCACCAATGCCTCGGCGGTTTTGACCTGCCGTTCGGCTACCTGGATCGAGCTTTGGGCGACCTTTTCGCCCTCCCGGCTGACAAGTACAGCCCAGTAGGATCGGCTGATGCCCAGCTTCAACTGGGCTTTTGCGGCGATCTCCTGCGCTTCGGCGGCGTCCACCATCCGGTTGGCGCTGAACAGTCCCGGAAAAGCCCGCCCGGAGAAGATGGGCTGTACGATCGACAGGTTCATGTCGAAGTACTGCTTTTTGTTGATGACGGTGGGCTCGCCGAAGTCTGGCGCGGAGCCGGTGAACTGTGTGATCAGGTCGATCAGCTCCGGCGGGAAGTTATTGGCGAAGTTCAGCGTCGTTTCCCGCTGGTTCAAGGTCCAGTTTCCGGTCAGGCTGAGCTTGGGCGACAGGGCGGCCAGCGCCTGCCCACGCATCAGCCCGGACTGCAGGCGCTGTTCTTCAATCAGCGCCGTTTCGTGGCCTTCTGCGCCTGCCTTCTGCCAGGCTTCTTCCAGGCTGAGCGCCGAGGCCAGTGTACTCATCAGGAGCAGCATCATACTTCCTCCGCCGGAGACATGATCCCCACCCGTACCAAGATTTTTGTCAGGAAATTGAGGATATCGTCAAAGATCGAGTAGGTCACCGGCGTCGCGAGCAGCGTGAGCAAGAGCGACATCACCTGCCCGCCCACCACCACCCCGGCGGTGGCCCGGTTGAAGCCCGACCCGATGCCGGAGGAGGTGGCCAGCGGAATCATCCCCGCCACGAAGGCCACCGTCGTCATCAGGATCGGCCGCAATCGGTCTTTATTCGCCTGCAGAATGGCGGGCAGCCGCGCCATCCCCCTCTCCCTTAGCTGGTTGGTATGGTCCACCTGCAAGATCGCGTTCTTCTTTACGATACCGAACAGTACAAAGATACCCAGCACCGAGAACATGTCGAGAGACTGCCCGGTGAGCAGTAGCGAGAGCAGTGCGAAGGGCAGCGTGAGGGGCAGCGAAACCAGGATGGTGAAGGGATGCAGCCAGCTCTCGAACTGGGCGGCCAGAATCAAGTACATGAACACAAATGCCATCCCGAAGCCGAAGAGCACGCTGACCGCCGTCTCCTGCATCAGCTTGGCCTGGCCCGTTGCACGCAGCTCATAGCCTGCGGGCAACTTCTGCTTGAGGACGATGTCCTTCAGCGCGTCCCCGATGGTGTTGTCGCCCACACCCGGTGCGGCATTCGCCAGGATCGTCACCACCCGCTGCCGGTTGAGCCGGTTGATCACCGCCGGCCCCTCTCCCGCGCGCAACTGCACCACGT
>CAITDR010000490.1 GCA_903891165.1 uncultured Pseudomonadota bacterium | reverse complement strand
GCTCGTTGACCATGCTGCTCGAAGACGCCATGAACCCGCTGCTGCTGGACTCGGGCCAGTTGCTGTTCCTGCGCCGGGGGGTGCTGATGTCAGTGCCCTTTGACCTTGCCCAAGCAGCCATCACGGGTGAGCCAGTGGTGGTGCTGGATGACGTCATGCAGGCGGTGAATATGCCCAATTTTTTGTGGAATAGTGGCGCCGGGCTCATCACGGTTTCTCGCTCGGGTCATCTGGCCTATGCGGCCGGTGGAATCTATCCGGTTCGACCTGCCCAGATCGTGCGGGTGAGCCTGGATGGCACAGAGGAAGCGCTGGGTCTGGAGCTGCGAGAGTACACAAATGTGGTTGTGTCACCGGACGGTTCCAGACTACTGACCCGCAGCGTTACAGCAGAAGGTTCCACTTTGCAGGTTCATGACCTGGCCCGTGGCGTGAGCAGCCTGTTGGACGTGGGGGGCTTTTTCAATGGTTCGCCCCGGTTCAGCCCGGATGGTCTCTCCATGGTCTTTGGCTCGGATCGCGGCAATATCACGCTCAGCGTGCACCGGATGCCACTGGATGGCAGCCTGCCCCCTGAGCGTTTAGTGTTCAGGGATGTCCAGACGCAGCCGAGCTCCTGGTCATCTACCGGGGTCATTGCCTATGTGGAGGATCAGCGCGACATCTGGATGCTGCCCCCGGACGGTGAACCGGTGCCTTTCCTGACCACCGATGCCATAGAGACTCATCCGAGCTTCTCCCCCGATGGTCAGTGGGTGGCTTACGTGTCGAATGCGACAGGGCGGGAGGAGGTCTATGTGCGCCCCTATCCCGGCCCCGGGGCGGCTCTGCAGATCTCCGGTAACGGCGGCGCGGACCCAGCCTGGTCACCCGATGGGCGGCGACTTTACTACAGAAGTACTGGAGCACAGGGAACACGATTGCTGAAGTTCGTTGACATCACCATCGACACGGACAGAGTCGCCTCCCCCATGCAGGCCGGGCGCGAAGCGGTACTGATCGAGCCCTGGCCTTACGTTGGCACAACCCTCACCCGCAGCTTTGATGTCGCGCCGGACGGGTCTTTCATTGCGCTCAAGCGAGGAAATAGTGATGCCGCGAACCCCGGTGAATCTACTAGTGCGATGTACCGCAGGCTTTACGGCGTGTCGGAGTTGCAAATCGTGCTGAATTTTGCCGAGGAGCTGCGGGTGCGGCAGGCGGCGGTAGCGCAGTAGGCTGAGGGGGGCAGCGCTGTCCCTTTTTAATACGCGCCAGCGCAAATGCTGTTAAGCTCCAATGCATCGTAGTCGTCGGCGCTCCACTCAGGCATAGAGCCCGGCTCGATCGTAAATCCGCCTCCAACACAAGAGGGTGCAGTTCCAGGCCCCGGTGCGCAAACCATGTCCAATCTGTTTCAAGAACTCAAGCGCCGCAACGTCTTCCGGGTGGCCGCCTTCGGGTTGGTCGGCTGGCTGGTGATACAGGTGATAGACACCATTACCCCGCGCCTGGGTCTGCCTGAGTGGCTCCCTACGCTTGTCATCGTGGTGGTGTTGCTTGGG
>CAITDR010000489.1 GCA_903891165.1 uncultured Pseudomonadota bacterium | reverse complement strand
CGGGCCAGGAACCGCAAACTGGGAAGGATGCCCAGCGTCCAGAGGGTGCTGGTCTGAACGTACCGGGCAGCGAGTTGAAGGATCTGCCGACTCGGCCAGTTAAGGGGCAATTGGAAGGGCCAGAGGATGGGCCGTGGCAGATTCGGAAACTGGTCGAAGCAATAGATTCTACCGGAAAGGTGACTTGGGTGGACGATCCAATGAATCCGAGTTGGACCGTGCTGGTGGTGGATGATGGTGCGGACCCGACGAAGGCCAACCCAGACGACACCAACTGGGTGGAAGTCGCGTCTGCGGCACTCCCGTTCCGCACAGAGAAGGTCGGATGGTATGTGACGGTGGGCGATGGAACGATAGTATGTACATCCGTCGAACCTTGCGTATCCGTGAAGGTGGAGAGCTTCTTCCATGGGCGAGGAAAGGGTGCTGTGGCTACGGGAAGCACGGCAGATCCCTGTAAGGATGCAGGAGCACCATGCAAAAAAGCATTTCCGTACCACCAGCTCGGGGTGTATAGAGTATACAAAAATATCCAGGACGACGGTACCTTCGCGGACGCAGACCTCCTCGGGTACATCAAAGTGGAGGGATTTCCTGGTCCTAACCCACCGATCTTGTACCAAGAAACCTACTACGGGAGGGCCAAAGACAAGCCCTTCGAGCCGTTGAAGACGGACGCACACTGGTACATCATCTGGAGCAGCGCTACGGCAGACTTGTGGGAGAGCAAGCAGATTGATTACATTACACAAATAATACAAAAAGATTGAGCGAGGGCAACCCACGATGCCGCGGCAACCATCTGATACATCGCCCTCCCCACAACAATGTATCAGATGTCTCAACTCCTCCCACGCGGAGGAGCCAAGCCCCTCCTCACCCCACCTTCAAAAGCTCCACCTCAAAAACCAACGTCGCCTTCGGCGGGATCACCCCCGGATAGCCCGCATCGCCGTAGGCGAGGTCCGAGGGGATGGTCAGCTTGCGCGTGCCGCCGACCTTCATGCCCTTGACGCCCAGATCCCAGCCCCGGATCACCATGCGCTTGCCGATCTTAAAGCCAAAGGGCTCATTGCGGTCTTTGGAGGAGTCGAACTTCTTGCCGTCGGTCAGCCAGCCGGTGTAGTGGACCTGCACGCTGCTGCCATCTTTGGCTTCGTCACCGGTGCCGACGACCAGATCTTCCATCTTGAGAGACATCTTGCTCCTGAGGGTACGGGGGGGTTGTAGCAGAGGGAGGAGGCGGAGGCGATCTGGTATGTATCATGTATCATGTAACATCTCATGCTTCATGGGCTTTTTGGAATGTATCATCACGTTGGTGGGCGGTAGCCGGGGCGTCGGACTGGTGCGGCTTTCTCTGCCGCAATTGCCGGTGCCCCGCGCTTCGGCTATGTTCGGCTTCTTCCTGGATGTTCATGCTCTCCCTCCTCCTCTGTTCCCTTCTCTACGCCCAGTCGGCCGCGGTGACTGTGGATGGCAATCGGCTGATTCTGCCCGGTCCCGTCCTCTTTGAGACCGGCAGCGCCACCCTGAAAACAGAGTCCGAAGCCTCTCTTTTGTCGGTGGTCAGCTACCTCGCCGAAAAGAGCTACGTCAGCACCCTGCGTGTGGAGGGCCACGCCGAGGACCAGGCGCTCTCCGAAGCGCGCGCCCTCGCTGTCAGCCGCTACCTCGTCTCCAAAGGGGTGGTCTGCAGCCGCCTGCTTCCGGTGGGTTTTGGGGCGAACAAGCCCGTCGCCGACGCCTCCACACCGGAGGGACGTGCCCAGAATGTACGGATCGAGCTGGTGAATGCGGCACTGATGAATCGCCCCATCGGTGGGATGCCGGTGGATGGCGGCGGGAAGGTGGCGGGTGATCCCTGCAAGTAGTCGGCGGCACAAAAAGAGCTTGACCGGCGTCGGCAGGTGTG
>CAITDR010000488.1 GCA_903891165.1 uncultured Pseudomonadota bacterium | reverse complement strand
GTGTCCTCCATGCCGCGCTCTCGGAAAAAGCGCACGGCATGCAGGCTCTGAGCGCCGTCGTCGCAGGTGACGATCACCATCCGGTCCGAAGGAAGCTCGGAAACCCGGATTCCCACCGTGTCCAGCGGCATGGAGCTAGCGCCGGGCATATGCCCGCGCCTGTGCGCGTCGCTCCCGCGTACATCCACAAATTCCAGCGGGGTTTTTTGGCCCAGAAGCGCCTTGACCGTCACCACGTCCATGGCCCAGGCAGAATCCTCTGCGGGCAACTCGCCGGAATAGGTGGGGCCGCCGCGCATTTCTATATCGCCCGGATCGTGGGCAACATTGTACTTCTCGCGCGTCTGCGCGTCCTGACGTTCCTGGAAGGCACGTGCAGCACGGCTGGCCACAGTGATAGGGAGGTTGAAGAGGCGTCGCAGCATCGTCACCCCATGTAATCCGAAACCGCACCCTGGGGTACCCGCTGCAGATCGGTTAAAGGCTACGAATGTGGATGCTTCTTCTGAGTCTGGCGCTGGCGGGCAAGTGGGACGGGAAAAACGCGGACGTGGTGGCCGAGCGGGTGATCGCGGCCCCGGCCACCGCCCTGTATGACTACCTGATGGATCTGGATCGCTACCACGTCCTCTACAGCCAGGACTGCATCGGCACCTGGGAAAAAGGGAACCAGAGCGCCGGTTTTGGTGCTACCGCCACCGCACGCTATGACATGGGTGCCATGCACCGGAAGCTGCCCATCGTCCTGCAGAAGGGCAGTCCGGGAGTTTATGTAGACTATTACCACCCTGGCAACAAAGGTTTTACGACCCGTTGGGCGATGACCGAGATCGAGGGTGGCACCCGCGTGGTGGTGAACACCGCCATGAACGCCCCGCCCTGGCCGCTGACCGCCTACTATTTTCAGTCGGTGCTGCCGGAGTGGGTGGCCTGCCAGACCGAAGCCTTGGAGACACTGGCTGAAAAGGTCAAGGGGTGAGACTGCTTTTGCCTGCTCTGGCCCTGGCCTCACGTCCGGATGCCGAGCTGCTGGAGGAGCAGGGGCAGTGGGCAGAGGCCCTGGGGGCCTGGCAGGAATGTGCGGCTTCCGATCGGCACTGTGCACGACGTGCCGCGCTGCTATCGCCCATGGCGGAGGACGATTTTGCAGGCTGGAAACTCCTGACAGACGTGCGTCGCGACTATCGCAGCCTGGGAAGTGTGGAGGCCACACGCCGGATCGAGGCCGCTCTGGCGGAGAATCCTGATGGCCCCGCCGCTCCCGAGCAGCGCAAGTGGCTGGCAAACGAGTACGCCCGCAGCAACAAGCTGCCCGCCCTGGAGGCGCTCCAGGCCGAACATCCTGATCCACTGGGGACACTCCTCTTAGAAAAACAGCAGGCCGAGCAGCGCCGCCAGCGAGATGTGTCGCTTTCGGGGGGCCTTTCCGGGCTGATCCTGGGCGCCGGGCTGCTGCGAAAGGGGCCCCTGGCCTGGTCCTCGGCGGGGCTGGCCCTGGCGACGCTGGGCCTGCCGCCCTTGGCCATGGTCTGGCTCTACGATAGTGTGTGGTGGCGCTCCTTTCTGGCCTCGGCGCTCCTGATCGGCGGGGTGGTGCTGCTGAAGGGGCGTCTGCCGCTACTGGCGCTCCTGCCCGCCTTCTGGGCGGGAATGGTGGCCATCGGACGCCAGGGAGGGTGGTGGTGAGCGATCCGGCACAGAATGTAGTCCAAGCTACTGAAAAAGAAAAACATTCCGTAGGCTGGGCTACGGTTGAGCTGGATCGGCAGCGGCTGCTGCTGGGCCACCCCTCGAACTGCTCGTCGTTGGGCAACGTGCTGAACGTGCTGGTGTGGAGCCAGGTGGCCTTCACCACCCTTTGGTTGATCCTAGAACATCGGGAGCGGAAGGGTGTTGGATCCTCCCCGCCGCCGCCGGATGCCCTGGAAAAAACACCCCATCCGGCGGCGATGCCGCCCACCGAAGCGCACCTTCAGATCACCTCGGCCTGCCCGCTGCCCTGCCAGAGCTGCCATATCGATCCGGCCGCGGGGGGGGACCACGTTCCCACGGCGACGCTGTTGGAACGGCTGGACGACTTTGTAAAAGCGGGGGTTCGCCAAGTGGCTCTGGGGGGTGGGGAGCCCCTTCTGCACCCCGGTCTGGCCGAGATCGCGGCCGGGGCGCGCGCGCGCGGGATCTCGTTGGGGCTGACCAGCTCGGGGCTGGGCCTGGACGCCGACAAAGTGAAGATCCTCCAGGGCTTTTCACAGGTGAACCTGTCCCTGGATGGGCTGGGCGAGGATTTTGTGGAGAGCCGGGGCTATCCGGGGGCGGGGCGGGTGCTGGAGGGCCTCCGAAAATTGGGGGCGGCGGGCGTTCGGACGGGGATCAACCTGGTGTTGACACGGGCGGGGCTGGCCGGGTTGGAAGAGACGGCGGCGGCGGCCGCGGCGGCGGGCGCCCGCGAGGTGCAGTTGTTGCGGTTGAAGCCGGTGGGGCGCGCGCGGGAGTTGTATGCGGAGCGCCGCTTGAGGTTGGAGGAGGCGGAGGGTTTGTGGGGGCGGATCGAGGCGCTGATTCGTCGCTATCCGGGGATGCTCTGGCGGGCGGATTGTGGCTTGATTCCCCTGATCAGCGAGGGGCCACTCGATCCGGCAAGGCTACAGACTTTTGCGATTCGGGGATGTCAGGGGGGCACCGCACTCTATTCGGTGGACGTGGCGGGAAAGTCCCATCCCTGCTCCTTTTTGCCGGAGGGGGGGGCGCCGAAACGGGAGCTGGCGGCGCCCTGTGCCTCCTGTAGCCTGCAGGCCGTCTGTCGCGGGGGCTGCCTCGCGGTGGCGCGCGCGGCGGGGGTGCTGCTGGATCCGGAGTGCCCGAAGGTGCTTCGTGCGGCGGTCCTTTGAACGATCCAAGCGAGCGAAACGAAAAAATCCGGGCGGCAGCCCTTGCTTTTGCGGAGGCTGCCATCCTGGGCTATGTGTTGCTACGCCTGCTCGCCGTCTGGCAGGGGGGGCCCTCGCCCAAGGCCGTCTATGGTGGCGTTCATATTCCCTATTTCTGGCGCGGGGCTACGGCCTTGTGGTGGGGAGGCCTTGCCGCGCTGGCGGGCTGGCGTTTTCCGCGGATCGGCCCTCTCCTCTCCTCCCTCCTTCTCCCCCTTCTTCTCTTTTCTGTGCTGATTTCTTTTTTGTTTCCCTGACAATCAGGGAGCGACCGCCGGGTCACAGCCCTGTACCCGGAAAAAGCCCAGAAGTACAGTCTCTTCGCCGGGATCCGGCAGAATCTTCAGATCCAGATCGGTGGTGGGAACAAGCCGGACCACCACCACCTCCTCCACCCTGCAGCGCCTCATCCAGTCGCGGCAACCCTGCCCTTCGGGCAAAAAGCAGCCCAGTCCCTTGTAGATCCAGTCTCCCGCCTCCGGATCCCCTCCCCCACTCCACCGCCCTGGCCCCCCCTTTTCCATCACCGCCCGCATGGACTTGGAGCGACTGTGGGGATCGGCATAGAAAATGCTTGTCCCTTCAGGGATTTTCGGCACGACCATCGTCAGCCATTGATATTCGCGCTGGTGCAGCCAATGGGGTTGCGCCCGCACCGCCCACGGGAGGATCCCCAGGAAGAGGAAGATCAACATCCACTTCTGACCGATCTTTTCCGCAATGGCCCGGGCCGCCCAGGCGGCCGAGAGCACCCAGACCAGCAGTGCCGGGTGTTGCAGCCTAAAAATATCCGCGTAGACATTACTTTTTACGGCCACCGGCAGGGTCAGGATGGACCAGAGCAACATCCTCCTCCCCCTTCCCTCCCCCCAGGCCATCCCCGCCAGGCCTAAAATCGGCAATAGTGGCGGGATTTTGGTCACCAGCATCACCAACTGAACCACCGCGTGGCGCGGGGTGATCACCGGCGCCCACATCCAGAACACAGAGCTGGGACGGAACAGGTTGCCGGGCTCCAGCACATGCTGCTCTCCGAGTCCCAGCGGCAGGCGCAACCACAACAGACTCCCGACGATCACACCCGCAATTCCCAGAGAGATCAGCTCATACACGCCCTTCGGCCTGCGAAATCCTACCACCACCGCCGCCGCAACCAACAGCCCCGCTTCAGGACGGATGTGTATCAAAAAACCCAGACTGAGCGTCGCCAGCACCGGTAGCAACAGGCCTCCCTCCCGACGCCAGCTTGCCGCCGAAAGCATCGCCAAGGCCCCGAAAAACACCACCCCCACCGAAGGATCTTCCGAGCGGGACAACAGCATGGGCACCGGCAGCAGGCACCACAGCAGCGCCCCCGCCCGCGCACCGAGCGCCCCCACCTCCACCCGCAGCCAGCCCCAGATCAGCCCGGTCGTCAGCACCGAGAGCAGCAAGGTCCCCGAAAAAACCCCCTCAGGACTACTGCCAAAAAGCTGAAGAAGAGGCTGAAAAAGGACCTGCTGCCCATCGCCATAGGGACTGTTCTGGGTCCAGCCCAAGGCCAGCTCCAGCTTTTCGTAGCCCGCCTCCGCTCCATTAAAAATACCAGGCTCTATCCATACCAATCGGCAAGCAGCCGCCAGTCCCATCCAGGTCAGCGCCTCTGGGAGCCGACGCCAGGCGCGTAGGAGGAAAAATGCGCCAATCAAGCCGATCATCCGCAGCACCAGTGGCAAGACAAACGCGGTGGACACCACGATGCCCAGGCTGGGAATGGTGAAGCTCCAGCCCGCCTCGCTCTCCTCCTCCACCAACGGAAGTGCTTGCGGACGTTGTTTCAGGCGCTCGCAGAGGGCATCGTAGCCTTCTCCCGCATGCTCAGACTCCGGTTCCTTCAGCAGATCAGCGCGGGGAAAGAGAGTTAAGGGACCCGCCGTACACAGACCCACATGCTCCGCATCCCAGCGGGTGATCTCGGCGATGGCCTGGCCGCCATCCGGCCAGCGCAGAAAATAGCGCTGGTACTCCGGGTGTTCTTCCACCTGCGCCACCTGCGCAGCGCCAAGCACTTCGCCAACCTCGGCCAGACGGCTGCCCCCTGCCCAGGCTTGCAGGCTCCAGAACAGGAAAGTTCCCATCATCGCTACGCCTTCCCCCTGACGACCGGATTCTGCGCTATACTACCCGATATGACTGCCGGAGGTGTGCCATTCGGGCCTCGATGATCTTCTTGCTTCTCACGGTCGCCTGTAACAACCAGATCGACCCTCGGAAGTTTTCCACGCCTCCCTCGGTACAGATCGACAACCCGCCGGACGGATCCAGTGTGTATGAGGGTGTGCCCATCATGCTCTCGGGCGTGGTGGTGGACACCTACTTCCGGGACCAGCTGGAGAGTGTCCAGCCCTTTTGGTCGGTCAACGGCGAAAAAATCTGCGACGGATCGGTCTTTGACGAAAACGGTCTCACCAGCTGTGAGTACGTCTTCAGCCGTGGCAGCGCCGCCATCACCCTGACCGCCGTCAACCCGGATGGTGAAAAAGGCGTAGCCGAAATCACGCTGATCGTCGAAAAAAATGCGGCTCCCACGGCGGAGATCATCGCGCCAACGGCAGGCGGCAGCTACTACAGCGACGTCCCGATGGAGTTTCTGGCCACCGTCGCCGATGGGGAGGACAATCCGGAAGAGCTGAGCATTGTTTTTGAGTCCTCCATCGACGGCGTCCTCAACCTGGGCGGCAATGCACCCACGGGCGACGGGCAGTATTCCGGCTACGGCAGCCTCAGTGCGGGCGCCCACTTTTTGACCCTGGTGGTCACCGACTCCACCGGCCGCACCGGCCAGGATACCGTCTCCATCTCGGTCAACGGCGAAAACCATGCGCCTACCTGCTCCATTGACGCGCCTTCCAGTGGCAGCAATGTAGACGTGGGCGAGACCATCCTTTTTGAGGCCACCGCCACCGACGAGGACATCGACGACGCCCGCCTGACCGTGGAATTCACCTCGGACAAAGATGGTCCGGTGGGGAACCTGAACCCCTCCTCTTCCGGGCGGGTGCAGTTCGGCCTCTCCACCCTCACCACCAATACCCACACCATCACGATGAAAGTCACCGATGAAGTAGGGGCAACCTGTACCGACGCCATCCTGGTCACCGTGGGCAACGCGCCCCAGGTCGGGATCACCGCACCGGGCGGCGGCACCGTGGTCAACGTCGGCGACCGGGTAAACTTTGCGGCCCTGGTCAGCGATGTGGAGGACAACCCCTCCCGGATTCAAGTCGAGTGGACCTCCTCGATCGACGGCCCCCTGTTCACCCAGAATGCTTCTTCCGGCGGAGATGTTGAGTTTTCCACGGGCAGTCTTAGCCGAGGGACCCACTCCATCATCGCATCCGCCACCGACACCGATGGCTTGACGGGTCAAGACTCCATCACCCTGTACGTCAACGGCCTGCCGACGGCCCCGGTGGTGGCGATCAACCCCGCTGCCCCCGGATCGGGCGACGACCTCCGGGTGAGTGTGACCAGCGACGCCGTGGATCCCGATGGGGATCCCATCTCCTACAGCTACGAGTGGTACCAGAACGGCACCCTGACCGGTACCACCGGCAACACCGTGCTGAACGGCCTGACGACGCGGGGCGAGTACTGGGAAGTAAAAGTCACCCCCAACGACGGCTACGGCAACGGGGTTCCCGGCTGGGCCAACGTCACCATCGGCAACGCCACCCCCTCCGCCAGCTCCGCCACCATCAACCCCGCCGCCGCCTACACCAACACCGACCTGGGCGTGACCGTTGCCGGTTGGTCGGACGCGGACGGCGATACCGAAGGCTATACCTACCAATGGTACCTGAACGGGTCCGCCATCGGCGGTGCTTCGGCATCCACCCTGAACAACAGCTACTTTGTTAAGGGTGACAGTGTGTATGTGGTGGTCACCCCCTGGGACGGGCAGACCTCTGGCAACGCGATCACCAGCAACACCGCAGTGATCCTCAACAGTGTGCCCACCACTCCGGTGGTTGTGGTCACTCCCGAGCAGCCCGAGACCGACGATACCTTGACCTGTCAAGTGCAAACGGCCTCCACCGATGCCGATGGGGACCCCATCAGCTACAGCTACACCTGGACCAACAACGGCTCGGCCACCGCTTTCACCAGCGACACCGTGCCCATCGGCAATACCGCCGAGGGAGAGACCTGGACCTGTACGGTCACACCTTCCGACGGGACCACCACCGGCAGCAGCGGCAGCGACAGCGTGTTGGTCAGCGACTACAGCGCCCCCAACGCGCCGGTCCTCTCCTCCATCGAAGCCTACCGCAACGAGGACACGGTCACCATCCTGGGCAGCGCCGAGCCCTTTGCCAGCATCACCCTGTATATCTCCAGTGCTCAGGGCGTCACGACCACCACCACCACGGCGAATGGGGCGGGCAGCTTCTCCTTCACCCAGTCCCTGACCCGCGGCTATACCTACACCTTCTACGCCACCGCCGCAGACACAAACGGCAACACCTCCGGCGCCTCGAACACCCTGTCCACCGAAGCCTGTACGCCCTACGACGAGTACGAAGACAACACCGGCTACGGCGACAGCGGTGGCGACCCCATCGTGGACTGGGGCACACTCTCCGACGCCGGGACAACCACCCTGGTGGCGGTGGGCAACCTGCTCGATGGCAGCGATGCCGACTGGTACATGGTGCAGACTTCCGACCAGGTGACCACCGGGATCAACTACTACCGCTTCCTGGTGCAGCTCACCGCCGGCAACTCGGACTACGGCTTTGTGGTCTACCGTGGCGGCTATTCTTCGGGGAACTTGGAGTGCGGCACCGGTATCACCTCGGACCCCGAGGGCGAGGGCTACAGCGAATACGAGATCTACCAGCTGGATCGTGGCGATGCGACCAACCACGCGGTGCCCTCGGACACCCGGGTCTGCTACGACGGCCACGGTGACTACAACAACTGTACGGACCTCTCCAACACCTACTACATCAAGGTGGTACGGAAGAACACAAACTACAGCTGTTCCTACTACGAGCTGACCGTCACCAACGGGGTCTGGTAGTCCAGACTACAAAACCGGCGCGTCTCCCCGAGAGCCCGGCGGGGAGGCCCAAAAGCCGGGGACGACCGATGAAAATCCTCCAGATTTCCCGAGTGTTCTGGCCGAATATCGGCGGCATCGAAAAGCATGTGCAGTGGCTTGCTGAGGCCCTGGTACGGCGGGGCCATCAGGTCGATGTCGTTACACTGAACCGTTCGTTCGCCGATAATTCATCCTATCCCGCCTATAGCTGCTTGGAGGTGCCCGAGAGTACGGGGAAGATCCACGTGTACCGGGTGCCCTTCTGGGGCTCCACCCGCTACCCCATCGCTCCCCGGATCCGCAGGTTTATCCCTCGCTATGACCTGGTGCATGTACATGGTATCGACTTTGCGGCCGACTGGGTGGCCGCCACACGATCCTGGCACCAGCGGCCGATCGTCCTCTCCAGCCATGGCGGCTTTTTCCATACGAATTTCGCAGCGGGCCTGAAACCGCTGTGGTTCCACACTGCCACCCGCACCATGTTGCGGCATGTGGACCAACTTTTATGTACGTCAGAAGCTGATTTTGAGACCTTTTCGAAGGTGACCGAGCGGGGGCGACTGCTGACGCAGGCGGTAGACCTGCGGCCCTGGCGGAGCCTGCCCCGGCAGCCGAAGGAGGGTCACTGGGTGAACATCGGGCGGGTGGATGTGCACAAGGGCATCGCGGACCTGCTGCGTACCTTGGCGCTGGTTCGGGACAAAGATCCCCGGCCTTTTTCGATGGAGATCATCGGGCCGGAGGTGGTACCGGGCCTGGTGGCGGAGCTGACGGCACAACGTGACGCCCTGAAGTTGGGGGACCGCGTTCACTTTCGGGGAAAACTGCCCTTCTCCGAGCTGCAGGCCGCAGTGACGGGTGCTGAGCTGGGCCTTTTCCCGGCGGAGTACGAGAGTTTTGGCATCTCTGTGGTGGAGACGATGGCGGCGGGGCTGGTGCCGGTGCTCAACGACATCCGCGCTTTCCGCTCCTTCGTTGAAGAAGGCGTCAATGGATTTATTGCGGATTACAAAAAACCGGAACAGGCTGCCATGGCGATCCTGAAGGCACGGGACCATGCCACCACGTTGAGTGCCGCCGCAGCCCGGACGGCCGCGCACTACGACTGGGATCGGGTCGTGGTGGAGGTGGAGGCGGTCTATCAGAGCCTGCTGGGAGCCCGCTTGCACATAGGTTAGAGCAATTTTCCTTGGAGTTTTTATGTTTCCTGCCCCACACGATCTCAGCTGTCCCGCCGCATCGCCCGGCTCTCCCGTCCAGGTGGAGGTCATCGAAGTGGGCACGATGGACGCCGACTGGAAGTTCGTACAGAACGACGGGAAAGAGGGCCCGGTGGCCATGACGATGCGGGTGGGTGTAATCCACCACCCCGGCGGCACGATCCTGGTGGATGCCGCACAGGGGCAGGCCACCCGCGACGGGAAGTGGCCGGGCTTTCCGGTGAGTGCGAAGTCCCAGCACATCCCCGAAGGCTCCGCCCTGCATGAACGGAACTTGAACGTTCAAAAAGTGCTGCTTACCCATGGACACTACGACCATATCGGGGGGCTGATGGACCTGCCCGGGGTGGAGGTCTGGCTGACGCCGAACGAGTGGATCTACCTGCACAGTGGGGCCTTGGGTGCGGGCCCGGTGTTGCGCGCCGATCTGAAGTGGAAGCCGGTATTGCCCAATGGACAGGTGCTGGATCGGCCGGCCACCGACGTGATGGGAGATGGCACGGTATGGCTGTTGTCCACCCCCGGGCACACGCCGGGCTCGGCCTCGGTGCTGGTGCGGGCCGCGGACGGGCCCTGGCTTTTTGTTGGGGATACAGCATGGGTGGACAGCCACCTACTGGATACCCAGCGTCCCTGGCTGGTTTCTGCACTCTTCGACTCCAACCACAAGCAGTACATCGAGAGCCTGGAGTGGGCCCGGAGCCTGAAAGCAGCCTGCCCGAACCTGCGGGTGGTTACCGGCCATGATCCCACACCTTTTGTGCCGCCTGCGAATTGAACCAGGGTCGAACCAGCCTTGGAACATGATTGAAACTGATTGAAACATTCTGAAACAAGGCAGGAGGGAAAAAGGAGGGGGGAGGAGGAGGAATCGGTCTGGCGTCTCCGGGGCGTTGTGGCATGATTCTTGCTGGTGTGGACACAGGAGTCTCCATGCCGCTCATCCAGACCATCCTGGTTCCCCTCGACTTCTCGGATTGCTCGCACCACCTCGTTCAACATGCCAGCGGGCTCGCCCAACAATTGGGTGCGAGGCTGCGGCTGCTACACGTCTACGAGGCGCCCCGGGGTCTGTCGCTGAAGGCGGAGCTGCACCCATCTGCGCACCCGGAAGGGGTGCGGGTGGAGAGCTGGGTGTCCGAGGATGTGGAACGCCGGATGCCGGTTTTTGATGCCATCGCGCGCGAGGCAAATGTGGGTGCAACCCATCGTTTGGCCTTCGGCGAGGTGGCACCCACGATCCTATCGGTGGCCGAGGAAGAAAAGGTGGACATGATCCTGATGGGAACCCATGGTCGTAGCGGCGTGATCCGCGCCTGGATGGGCAGTGTCGCGGAGGCGGTGCTGCGTGGGGCGACGATCCCGGTGATGACCTTGCGGACCCAGCACCATCCGGGGTGTAAGGCGGCTTCCTGCGCGGTGTGCAGTTTGGGGAAGACGCCGGTGGAGCGGGCGATTTTGGGGGAGGTGGAGGGGTGACTTTTCCCCTTCGGGGATGGCATTCGGCAGACTTCGTCTTGAGAGTAAGGTCGTTTGTCCGAGGGGCCTTGGGCTGCGCGGGCCGGGTCGTGCTATGGAAGATGCAGAGATGCAAAAGCAAATGCTACTGGGTCAGTACACCGAAAATGTGGTGACTCCTTCGCGAGATCTGCCGAAGCTGTTGCCGCTTGAGGTGCTCCTTAGCCGGATCCGCAGCTACTACGCCCCGGAGCAGATCTGGTTGTTTGGAAGCCGTGCGCGCGGGGATGCACGCGCCGATAGCGACTGGGATCTTCTGGTGGTGGTGCCCGATGGGACCGACGACGAGCACATGGATCCGATGGCGGCCTGGCGTCTCCAGAAGGGTTCCGGCGTCTATGCGGATGTAATTCCCTGCCGACGGAGTGATTTTGAGGTGAGCCGGGATGTGGTGAACAACCGCTGCAATGAGGTGGCGCGGGAGGGGGTGCTTTTGTATGAGCGCTGACCAGCAGATCGCCGCGTTAATCCGTTTTGAATATTCATGGTCACTTCCTTATAGATAAACACAAGGCCGCGAGCGGCCAAGAATTTGGCGTACGAAGAAGCAACCCAACTGGCAACCTGGGGCCACGGCATTTGAAAGATCGACAGGAGGACGGGCCCAATGGACACGTTTGGGTTTTCACCCGACTATGTTATGCTACATACGCACGCTCCTGGCGTCAAGGCATCTGCGGAAAGCCGTGATGGACTCTGCACTACCGCATAGAGGCGGTAGTATGCAGCTACATTGACGTGAAGCGGCCCCATGGTCGGACGCCGGATCGGTCGTTTCTCTGCCGTCGCAAACCGATCCAGGTTACATCCCCCCCATGCAGATCTGCACCGCCTGCGGCACCCGGGCGCTCTCGGCATCGGCGCCTTGCGCACGCTGCGGGGGGCTGAGCGTCGTTACTGCTCCTGAAACGTCAGCGGGCTGGATCGGCATTCGTGCAACCTTTACCTGTAGAGGCTGCGGGCATCGGGCGCCCCTCGACCACCTGGATATCGACGGCAGTGTGGACTGCCCCTACTGCGGGCTTTCTCAGCGCTTTGAAGCCGTCCTCTGGCGGCCGGTGCTTGCGGCGCTGCACGCCCTGGCCGACCTGGGCGCCAGTGCCGAGGGCCGCCATCCGCACGCGCAGATCTCCATCGCCTCTTCAAACCCGCACTGGCCACCCAAGACCCCGCTCATTTCGGTGGAAGAACGCCACAAAGGCGAGGATGGTGTCAACCAGGTCCTCCGCGCAGAGGCCTCCCTGGGCCACCCCACCTGCCCCCGCGGCCATGGCCCCCTCCGCATCGAAGGTGGCCGCGAGACCCTCTGCAGCTGCAGTGCCTGCGACTTCCGTGCCCGCTACCCAAAGGCACCCGATTTTTTCAGCCCTCTCTCTGCCATTCTCTCCAACGAAGGTCGTACCGATCTGGCCCCCGCCAAGACCGTCCAACACGAAGGCATCCTGTCGCTCACCTGCCCCTCCTGCGGTGCACCCCTTCCGGCGACCGAAGGCAGCCGCATCGTCGAGTGCAGTTTTTGTCATCTGGTGTCGCGACTTCCCGGAGACACGGGGAAAGGAAAAGCAAGATCGATGCCTGCTCCACAGCTCTGGTGGCTTGCTTTTTCGGGGCCGTCCCTCCGGAGAAAAGAGCTGGAAAAAGGGCCGGAGCGCGATGCCCGCAGCCTGGAGGAGGCGCCGCTGCGGAAGGACACCGACCCGGTGGGGCAGGGACTGAAGTGGGCTCCAATCCTACTTTTTCCGTCCATCGCACTCTTGCTCACCGGCCTGGTCTGCCTGGCCCTGTGGCGGACAGGAATGTTGGGATGAGGCCATCCCGTGTCCAGCGCTGATCGGCAGGCCATCGCGCGGGGCGCCGGGCTCACCCTTCCGGGCACCCTCCTTGGTAATCTTCTGCTTCTGGGGCTGGATTTTTACCTGAACCACCGGCTCAGCACCGCAGACTACGGCGCCTGGGGATCGGTGCGCCGGCTCTTGACGCTGCTGGGTCTTGTGGGGATGCTGGGCATGGAAAATGCGCTTCTCAAGCGTATTGCCAGCGGGGATCCGGCGGCACCGGTGCTGCGGACGGCGCTCGGGGCGGCGCTGGGATTTTCGGGCTTCCTGGCCCTGGCTCTGAGCCTCGGGGCGCAGCCGCTGGGGGCCTGGTTGGGCAGCGATAGCTATGCCTCTGTGCTGCTGATCTGCGCCTTTACCCTCCCTCTTTCGGCGTTGCGCCTGTTGAGTGTCACCCTCTCGCAGGCCCATAAGGCCGTTGGCGACCGGGTGCTGGTCATGTTTCTGTTGTGGCCCCTCGCGCAATTCCTTATGCTGTTTTTGTGGCCCGAGGCGGGAATCCAGGGGGCGGCCATTGCCTATGCCGCCGCGATGGCCATGGGGGCCGGGGTGGCGGTGGGGCTCTCCAGCCGCGTCCAGCCGGGCGCCTGGTCGGGGATTTTTCAGCGTGGCCCCTCGCTCTCTCTCTCCGAATTGCTGCTTTTTTCTTGGCCTCTCTGGCTACAGGCGGTGCTCTCCGGCGCCTATGGCTACCTGGACCAGCTCCTTCTTGCGGGCCTCCGCTCGCCGGAGGCGGCGGGGATCTACGGGCCGGTGGCCACCCTCGCGCCCCTTTTTGGCCTTGGGCTCGCCTCCCTCAACAGCATTTTTGCTCCGATTATCGCCGAAAAATACGCAAAGCAGGAGCGAGCGGCGCTGGCGAACCTCTACCGCACTGTCACCCGCTGGGCCCTTCTCCTCTCCCTCCCTCCCCTTCTGGTCGCCGGCCTACTTCCCGAAGCGGTGATCGGCCTGTGGCCCAATGGCCGGGTCGAGGCGGCCCCCGCTCTGCAGATCCTTTGCCTCTCCTGGTTGCTCTGCACCGCCGTCGGAAGCGTAAATTATTTATTGATTATGTCCGGGAACTCCCGTGCCACCCTCTACAACAGCCTGCCCGCCATGCTCCTGAACCTGGGCCTCTCCGTCGCCCTGGCCCCCACCCTGGGCCCCACCGGCGCCGCCATAGCCAACGGTGTCGCCATGGCGACGGCAAATGGGCTGGGATTGGCACAGGTCTGGGGCTTGTTGCGCCTCCATCCCTTCCATTTTGGACTGCTGAAGCCGGTGATCGCCGCCCTGCCGGCGGGGGCCTCGGTGGTGGCGGTCGGCCGCCTGGGGCTGCCTTCGTTGCCTACGGTGTTGTTGGCGGGTGTAGGCGGAGGATTGACCCTCCTCACCGTACTTCCCATTCTCGGGCTCGATGACGACGATCGGGAGCTGCTCCAAAAGCTGCTTCGCCGGTTTCGCCGATGATCTTCAGCCTCATCAGCCTCGGGTTCGCCCAGAGCACCCTGGTGGACCTCCACGCCCTCTACAACCACGATCTCTTTACGACGACCGAGAGCGCTGCACCCTACTATCGGTTGAGCGAATCCTACGCTGTCTCTCTCCCTTTTCCCATGCATGTACGGGTGGAGGAAGCCCCGGACGTGCTGCTGCTGAGTCCCGGCCAGGGCTACAGCATTCCCGTCGGTAGTGCAGGACACACGCTTTACCTGCTCACCGCTGGCTATGGCAGCCTGGAAAGCCGGGATATTGCGGCCGATGGCAGCCTTCGCTATGCCAACGGCCAGATCCAGACCATCAAGTGGCTGGTGGGGGAACATGCCTGGCCGGCCTGGGCGGGCGCCACCGGCCGCTCCGCCGACCCCGTGGCCCTGGGCCGGAATCGCTCCGGGGACATCCTCACCGCCTCCCTGCTTACCGTGCCCCTTTCCTATCCCGACGAACCCTTGACATCGGTAGAGATCAAAGCCCGCAATGGAAGCCTGAAGCTGGCCCTCCTCTCGATGGCAATCTCCACCGAGGAGCCCGCCACCATCCAGGCCGAGCGTGCGGAGTCCACCCCACGTTGGTACGACTTCCCCCTGCGCACCGACCGGCCCCTTCCGGGCCTGGTCCTGCCGGAACCCCACGGCTTTCTCAAGGTGGAAGCTGGACGACTGGCCTGGGAAGACGGCCGCCCCGCACGCTTCTGGGGGGTGAACCTTGTGGGCAACGGCGCCCTGCCGCCCAAGGGCGAGGCCGCGGCCTGGGCCGACCGGGTTGCCGCCTCCGGCTTCGACATGGTGCGCCTGCACCACATCGACGGCGAGGAGGCGCTGCTCAACCCGCAGCGGGGCCAGGTAGGACAGCCCGCCGCCACCCCCGAAGCCCTGGATCGCCTCGACGAATTTGTGGCCGAGCTGGGAAAGCGACACATTGCCGTTTTTGTGGAGGGCCTGACCAAGCGGGTCTTCAAGTCTGGCGAGGGCGTGACCGCTCCCGATGGGGTTGCCGTCGGCAACAAGCTCGCCATCTACCTATGGGATGACTGGCTCCAGGCCGAGAAGGACTGGCTTCGCCTCCTCTATGGACGTGTCAACCCCTACACTCAAAAAACCTGGTCGGAAGACCCAACGGTGGCCCTGGTCGAGCTGGCCAACGAAAACAGCCTCCTGGTGGCCTGGAACTCCGGCGCCCTGGAGCGCCTGCCCGGCATCCACCGAAACCGCCTGGACGAGCTGTGGAACCAGTGGCTGCTCCGTCGCTACGGAAGTGACGAAAAACTCGGCCGGGCCTGGGCCGGAAACAGCCGGGGCGGCCTGCTTTTGGGCGAAACCCTGGTGTTAGAGTCGGTCGAGCGCGAGCCGTTGCTGCGCAGCCGCGCCGATCTTTTCCCCGCCGAACGTGCCGCCGATCTGGTGCGCTTTTACAGCGAGCTGGAGCGGAAACATCAGCGTGCCCTCCTTGATTTTTTCAAGATCGAGCTCGGCTTTCACGTACCTGTAATCTGCAATACATCCTTCAATTATCCCCACGCCGACGCCCTGTTGGACGACTGCGACGTGGTGGACCTGCACCTCTACTGGGACCCCCTCCAAGAGCTGCATGTATTTTCCAATACATCTATGATCAAGCAGCCCGGCCGGATCCTGGAGAGGCTTGCGGGCTGCCAGGAGGGAAAAGCCTGTACGCTGTCGGAGATCCAGCATGCCTGGCCCAACCGGTATGTGCAGGAGGCGCCGCTCTTATGGGGGGCTCTGGGCGCCCGGCAGGAGCTGGACGCACTCTTGTGGTTCGCCTGGAGCCACGGCCCGATCCGCGCCGCGCCGGACGGCCCGGATGGGGCGCTGGACCTGGAGGGGCGCTTCAACGCCTGGGCCCAACTACCCGCCGCGGCCGCCCTCTATCGGCGTCTTCCCTCCCCCAAGCGCCACTTCGTACGCTGGTGGAGTCCCGACGGTCTGCTGAGGGAGCTGAGCGAGGTGCCGGGGCTCTGGCTGGACCCGCTGGTGAGCTGGCGCTCTACGCTGGAAAATGTCCTGCGCAGCTCTTTTTCTCCGCGTCCTGCCCCCATTGCCGCCCGCCAAGAGCCCCAGAGCGATGGCCTGGACTGGCGCCCGGAAGCCGGGATTTTTTCGGTGGATCGCCCGGACTTCCAGGCGCTGATCGGGGAGACGGAGGGGAAGGCCACCTCCGGTCTGGCCAGCAACATCCCTGGCTTTGTCGCGCTGTCCCTGTACGGCCTGGAGGGAGGATCACTCGGCGAAGGACCTGCCCTTTTGACGATGGTCGGGCGCTGTGAGCGGGAGGGTACGGTCTGGAACAGTGGCGGGCCGGGGCTTCTGGCCTGGGGACGGGGTCCGGCGCGGCTGGAGCAACTGGAGGGAACTATCCGCTTTTTGTGGCCAAAAAAGCCGAAAATCTGGACGCTGTGGACCGACGGGCAAGCCCTGGCCAAGGTGCCGGTGCATCGGAAAGCAGGAATGTGGGAGGTGGAGGTGAGCGGGCTCTATACGCCGTGGTTGCGTGTGGAGTAGACTCAGGGGTGCTCCACCACCATGCGCTGGCGGGCCGGCACATCCTCGATCACCACCTCGCCTCCCCCCGGCCAGGTCACGGTGACGCGGTCCACCACCTCGGTGTCCCCAAGACCAAAATGCAGGAGCGTCGGCCCTTGTCCATGAGAGCGGAGGCTGTAGATCTCGCGGGTCTGGCGATGCCCGCCGGCGTCGATCACCACCCGCGCCCCGAAACTCCCCACATTCATGCCGATCCCCACCGGATCCACCTCGATCCACGACTTTTCGGTGCAGTGGTTCTGGTAGTAGGCGGGTGGTGTCCGGGGATGACCCAGGACCAGCTCTACCGCACCATCGCCATCAAAATCGGCCGATGCCAACCCTACACTATTGTAGAGATCACCAAAGTCCAACTCTGCTGTACGATCGACAAACACATTTTCCTCGCGCTCCCAGATCAGATCGCGGTAGACCTGACCGGCCGACTGCTCCAGGAAAAGTTCCCCGGCCGCCTGCACCACATCCAGGTCGGCGTCGTTGTCGATGTCCACCATCTCCACCGACCAGCCGATGGTTCCCCACTGGCTCACCCAGTCTTCGGGGACCAGACCCAGGGCAAAGGCGGCATCAAACCACTCTCCATGATCAGAGATAAAGCAGCGCAGCGGACCAGAATCTGAAAAACACCAATCAGGCGCCCCATCGTCGTTGAGGT
>CAITDR010000487.1 GCA_903891165.1 uncultured Pseudomonadota bacterium | reverse complement strand
CTGGATGTGCTCGGCGAACTCTTTGCGCTTGCCGTGCAGATCCATAAAGGTCTGGTTGGCGGCTACACTACGCAGGGCGTCGGTGAGCTTACCTTCGATCAAGTCGCCAATCGCATGTTCGTCCATGTTGCGATCGCCGAAGGAGCGGGCGGCCGAGAGGACGTCCTCGGCCACGGGCTCCACCTTGATGTACAGCTCGGTAGTGACGTTGGCCTTGATTTTATCGGCGGTTACCAGGGCATTTCGGCCGGAGCGTTCCACAGAGAGCTTCACCGAGCGCAAGGACACCCGCTGCAGCTGGTGGAGGATGGGGTAGACCAGCACACCGCCGCCGATCACCACTTTGTTCCCACCCGATCCCGTTCGTACCAGGGCTTCGTCCGCGCCGCAGCGCCGGTAGAAGCGGGAGAGTACGAAGCCCAGAGAGAGGATCATAAAAACGATGGCCAGGGAAATGCCACCGTAAACAATCGCTTGAGTAATCAGATCGTCCATTTTTGTTCAGGGACCAATGCAGGAGGTCCGCCGGGGTCCGCCGGGGGACGGCTGGCACGAAGCGTGCATCAGCCTGCCATCACGGGCAACTCCTTTAGAAGCCCGCCTCCAAAAGCTATCCACATCATTCTGGCCCGTCATCCTTTTTCGGTAGCGCTCTGTGCCGATTTTAGGCGAGGAGGATCTATATCGAAGGGGACTACCTTCAGCCAAGCTCCCTCTTTTCCGACCACCACAACGCTTTGTCCCTCGCTTACTGTAGGATGGCCGGGGACCAGCCGGCAGGGCAGCCGCAGGACGTGGCCGGAGCGGTCGCGGATGCGGATCTCTCCGAATTCGGGGGTAACCTGGCGGGAGATGACTACGCCCTCCAGCCCGGAAAGTTCTGCGGTGGTCGTGGCTTCCTGCTCTTTGGTCGCCAGGACGGGGGTCAGAAAACGAGCCACCACCGCCACCACTGCGTAGGCAAGGACCAGCCCCAAAGGCAGGGTCCAAGCCAGGTTCCAGAGTGGAATCGCCTGCCCGACCCAAGCGGAGTTGGCCACCAAACCGGTGATTCCGAAAATCATCAAGTAAGAAGGCCAGATAAAGGAGAGAGGGATCTTCCCGACGCCCAAGGGCCCGACCACCCGTGCCATCATGCCGGCGTCATCGCCTCCCCCGTCGTGATCGTCATCGTGCTCGCCATCGTGATCCGCATCATGATCGGCCTCGCCCTCTGCGTCACCCTCTGCGTCGGCATCTCCATCCGCATCGGCATCCCCGTCGGCTCCCCCGTCGTGATCGTGGTCGTGATCGTCATTGCCACCCAACAGGCCCATCAGTCCTGAGGCTTGCACCGCCGTGAACAGAAGCGCCACGGAAACGGCGATGGTAAAGGGACCGTTGGCGCCGGCCACCAGGAATGCGAGGAGCTGCACGGTAGAATTCCTCCCGGTCGGTTATCACGCTGGTCGATGGGTGCATCATGGCGGACCTTCCTTCCTGGCTTTCCCCTCTCCCTGCGGCGCTGGATCAGGGAGCTTTTGTGCTTCCCGCCCAGACCTTTGCCGAGCTGATTCCCGGACTTCTGGGGACGGTGGCGTCGATGATGGTGCTGGATCCGCTGCAGCTTCGCTGGGATGGGGAGCAACTGGAGCTGTCCGGGAAGTTAGGTCCCGAGGGGCTTCCGGCGGGACTTCCGGCGGGTGTGGTGTGGGATCTGCAAGGAAAAATCTGGGGGAAAGAGAATCCGCGGCTGGATCTGACCGCGACGGCGGCGCTGCCTCCCCAGGCGGGTCTTCTGCAGCTCCAGAGCCTCCGCTTTGTTCTTTTTGGAGAAGCGCCAGACATTTTTGGGCGTGTCCAGGGGCTACTCGCGATAGAGGGTCAGCCGCCGCTGCCGCTCCAGGCGGAGCTGGGCCAAGAGGGCCTGGAGTTTACGGGGGATCCCCTGGCGCTCCTGGAGGCCAACGATCTGGTGAGTCTTGCAGGTCGGATCGCCGGGAACCTCAGGGCGGATCTTCCTGCCCTTCCGATGTTGAGCCTGGGTGTGGATCTTGACCCGTCAACAGCAGAAGTGGGACTCCATGGCAAGCTGTCGGGAGAGTGGGTGGTGCCGGTGGGGCGCACCAGCCTCCGGGTGCAGGATCCTGGCTTTCGGATCAATGCGAATGGAAAAATAAGGATAGAGGGAGACTTTGGTATTGGTGCGCTGCGCGGCCGACTGAGCACGGTTGCGACGGAACCTCTGACGGTCCAGGCGGCCATTGACCAGGTGGGCCTGGGCGAGCTGGTGACGGCCGTGCTGCCGCACCTCGCCCTACCCAGTGTGCTCAACAATCTTGCGCTTGGAAAGGTACTTCTCCAGCTGGTGCCCGATACCGGTGCCTACACCCTGGATGCGGAGGGTCCTCCCGAAGGGCTGCGTCTTCCTTTCCCCATTCTCGGATTTCCCGAGGTTCCTACGTTGAACCTGCGGGTGGCCCGCCTGCAGCTGGCCGGGCAGGGGCTGCACCTGCCGCACAACCTGACCGAGCTGCCCGATCGCCCGCTGGAGCTGGTGGGCGGTGCCAAGATTTCTGGGTTGCCGACGTCTTTACAAAAATGGATTGTGCCGGAGCTTCAGGCAGCGGTTCGGGTGGATGGGAAGGGACTCCATGCGGCCTTTCCACGCCTTGTGGCCCCGATGGACATCGACATTCTGCAGCTTGGAACTGCACATCTGGAGCTATCTGATCTGGACCTGCGCCTGGGGCGGGAGAACCAGCTGACCTTGGAGGGCGGCCTGGGAATTCCCGCTGGCTTGAACCTGCACTTCGGCGACCAACAATTGCAGCTTTTCCGTAGCTACGAGCCGGGGAAAGCGGAGACGGTGGTGCGTACCCGCTTCCGTGTGGACCCCACCGGTGGGCTGTCCGTCCAGTTGCGCTCCTCTCCCTTTTTGGCGATGACCACGGTTGAAAGTGGGGAAGAGGTGCATGCGGAGCTGGACCTGGGCGAGCTGGGCAAGGCGCACTTCGATCTGCCGGTGCTGGGCTTCGCCGACGGAAAATTCTCGGCCAAAGGTAGCTTTGAGCGACTGAGTGGCATGCAGCCGTCGATGGAGACTCTGCACCGACTGCTGCGCGCACTGGGTCTGGGTGCCCTGGTAGACAGCCTTCCCCAGCCGGATGCAGAGACGCTCGCCTTCGCCAAAAAAGTTATGGAACATCCCGATCTCCCTGAGGATCTCCGGGAGTGGGTGCATCGTGAGCCGCCAGACGCACTGGTCTACGATCTGGCACTTTCTTTGGAGGGAGAAGGGCAGGTAGAGATGGAGACACGCGGGAATCCGCTGTCGATGATCCTGCCCGCTCTGGGACCCACCGGGCCACGCCTGGTCGGTTTTGCGCTTCAGAAGCTACGTTTTGGCGGCCATTGGGCGGCGCCGATCAGTGTACTGCGGGTGCAGAGCCACCTGGAGAGTTTTGATCTGGTCCCGCTGTTGGGATCGGTGTTGGGGCTTCGCTCTTCCCACACACAATATTGGCGACGGATTGTTATCGAAGATCTGTGGGTGGTTTCCGCGATGGTAGCGGGTGCGCGGGTGGTCACGCCGCTCTTCTTCCACGAGCTGGGCCTGTCCTGGCGGGGCATCGGGGGGATGGAGGCCGAGGCGCACCTGGCGCTGCCCGCGCCGGTAGCCACCGCTGAGGATTTGACCGGAGTCCTCAATGACTTCCTGTCCTTTTTGTCCAGTCCTACCACCCGGCTCGATCCGCAGGAGCCTCCCCGGAAGATGGACTTGCGTGCCACTTTGGGGCCGAGCTATTTGCGACTTCCCAAGGTGCTCGGTGGAGAAGTGATAGGGGCCGAGCATGGGCTGCCGGCGGTCAGCGCGTGGAGTGCGCTGGCATCGGCCCTCAACGGCATCAAATTTATGGATTTGGAAGAGGCGATGCGGGCGATTCCTCGGAATCGGCGGGTGGGCGATGTGGGTATCCACTTCGGGCCGCTACGATTGAATTGCCGCTGGCTGGCGACCACACCGGAGGAACTTCGCCTTTCTACCTGGAAGAGTATCGATCTCCCCGAAGAACAAGTGGCGGCGGTGGCGGGCCTGTTGGGCGACAAGGGGGATCGCCTCGCGGTGGTGCTGCGCGGGGTGTGGAAGATGGGTGGGCTGGCAGAGGTAGACAGCTCCTTCGGCTTTGTCCTTACCGATCAGGGGCTCGGAAGCCGTTTTTGCATGACGACGAGCTTGGCTGATGGGTTGTTTCGTATGGCGGCCTTGGGTGCGCTGCGTTTTGAGCCGCAGCTGGGACAGCCCTTGGCGCTGGACGGGCAGGTGGCCCTGGAAGTCGTGGACAACCGCGCCTATCTGGGCGAGCTGCACCTCGACGAGCAGAATTTCTCCACCCGTGGAGAGCTGAAACTGTTTCTGGGTGAAAATCTGGGCTTGTTGGGGCAGTTGGGTGGTACCTTTGGGGAAGCAGGTTTTCGACTGGAGGGGAGGGGTTCGGTCCAGTGGGGAGCCTGGACACCGTTCCCGGAAGCGGGTTTTCTCTTCGCCGACACCGGGATCCGCGTCTTTGCAAGTTTCCTCGGGCAGCAGGTCTGCCTGGAGGCTTCCCCCTCTGGCGGCAGCCTCCGCCTTTCCGGTCCTGTGCAGAAGGAGCTGGATTTTGGGGCCTTTAAGCTGGGCTCCGGCGGGATTCTGAGCCTGCAGCCGGAGCTCGAAGCGGAAGAGCTGGCCATGGGACCGCTGGGACTCGGGGCACGCGTGGAGCTTTTTGAGATGTCATCCGAGACGGTAATCCGCTTTGGACCCAAGGGATTCCGCTTCCGCACCGAGGGTGACCTGTTCGGACGGTTTCGCAGCCGCCTGGTGGTCCATGGGGAGGATCTTTTGAAGCCGGAGAGTTTTCAGGTGGAAGGTAGTTTTGTGCTTTCCTCCGGTGAACAGAGTGTATTCCAAACTACACTGAACAACGCCGCCGCAGGGGTGGCCTTCCTACTTGCCGAGGCGGCCATCCCCCAGATCGAAGCGCTGGCCTGGGCGCTGGACGACCTGGAGGAGCACCTGGAGGGGGTCCTGCGGGAGGAGGCCACGCGCACGAAAGATATCCTGCGGAGAAAGGCGGCATTGTTGGCTTGGAAACAACGTCGGCCGGGGGAGGCTCCCCTGCAGGTACTCTCGGGATCCTACACCGGTGGGCTGGATGGTCGGGTGCAAATGGCGCTTCGGGTTCAGTTCCTGGGCACCGTTATGGAAGATACGTTGTTTGAGGCGGATCTCTGGCAGCCCGAGCGCTGGGGGAACCTGCTGGCCGCGGCTGTTCTTGTGAAGTAGACTACCGTGGGCTCCGTGGCATGTGGTTATTCTGGGAGTAGCCCGGCTGGCAAATGCCGACTGGACCCACTTTGGGATAAGGAGCGCCGATGATTCTCTGTGGAACCGATTTTTCCCCTGCGGCGCGCGAAGCGGCTCGCGTTGCGGCAGCACTTGCCGTGGCCAGCAACGAGACGGTACACCTTCTCCATGTGTTGGCGGAGGAAACAAGCGAGGAAAGTCGGTTGTTGGCCCAGGCTGAACTGGCGAAAGAGGTCGCCGACCTTCAGCGTCTGGGCGCCGTGGTCAGCTCGGCGATGGCCCGCGGATTTGCCGACGAATTGCTGCGGGATGCGGCGGCACAGGACGGTGTTCGGGGTGTGGTGGTGAGCAGCCACGGGCGGCGGGGGCTGGAGCGGCTGGGGCTGGGAAGTGTGGCCGAGCGAGTGGCACGCTATTGCCCGGTGCCGCTGCTGGTTGTTCGCGGGTCGGGCGCTTTTTCCGCTTGGCTGGCCAAGGAGCGTCCGCTCCGCGTGCTGTTGGGCGTCGATTTTTCGCAGCGCACCCATGCGGCCGTCAGCTGGCTGGAGCGCTTGCGTCGGCTCGGGCCCGTCGATGTAACCGCCGTCACCATCGCGTTCCCGCCCGAGCAGCAGGCGCGGCTGGGTCTGAGTGGGCCCCTGCCCCTGGATCATCTGCGCCCAGAAGTCGAGCGTAAGCTGCTGACCGAAATCCGGGAGTTTGTACCCAAGATTGAGGGACAGGGTAGTCTGGACTACAAAGTGGTCCCAGGCTGGGGAGCGGTGGGCAGCCACCTCGCCGAGCTGTCGGGCCAGACGGACCTGGTGTTGGTGGGCCAGGATCACTGGAGAGGGATGGACCGGCTGTGGCACTCCTCGGTGGCACAGCGGGTGGTGCGCGAGGCCCCCGTGGCGGTGGCACTGATTCCTGCGGATGGTCAGCCCGTCGCCACCTGCGCCTTCCACAAGGTCCTGGTGACCACCGACCTGACGCCGGAAGGCAACCACGTGGTGGCCTGGGCAGCGGGCATGGTGTGGGATGCCGGTACACTGTATGTGCTACATGTGGTACCGCCCAAAACGGATGGATCTTACTGGGCCAGCGATCCGGACCCTGCGGAGCTGAGGGCGCTGCTGCGCACCCTGGTGCCAGAGGAAGCGGGCCGGCGCGGAGTACAGGTGGTGGTGCGAGTAGAGTCCAACAGTAACGTAGCCGACGAGATCTGTGTACAGGCCGAGCGCCTCGGGGTGGACGGCATTGCCGTAGGATCCGGGCGGTCCTCGCTCGAGTTTTTGTTCGGGAGCACGGCGCGGACGGTCATGGGTCGGAGTCGGCGGCCGGTGTTGGTGGTGCCTCGGGAAGTGGTGGGCTGAGGCCGCGATTCCGGCTACAGATCATCCGTGGAGGGAATCCGCCAAGGCTCGGCCAGGGCGGCTTGCTCCCAGGCCTGAAAGTCGGGGTCGGCAAAGAGGGCGTCGCAGTAGTTCCGGACGACGGCGGACATCGGCACCCCATAGCTGCGCAACCGTGTACAGACGGGCGCAAACATGGCGTCGGCGATGCATTTTTCGCCGAAGAGGAAGGGACCGCCGTGGGCACCAAGCAGCTCTGTCCACAGCTCGGCAACCCGATGCAGATCCGCCTGCGTGTCGGGTGGCCAGCTGTGTGCGGCACTGCGGCGACGGACGTTCATAGAAAGATCACGGCGGAGGGCCGGAAAACCAGCGTGCATCTCCGCAGAAACCGAGCGGGCCGTGGCCCGAAGTGACGGATCGGTGGGCCAAAGGGAGGGAGACTGCTCCGCCGCCCACTCGCAGATGGCGAGGCTGTCCCAGATAGGCAATTCACCTATCATAAGAACCGGAACCCGGCCCGAGGGACTCACCGCGCGGATCTCGGGGATCTGGGACTTGCCATAACCAGGTCCACCCAGAGGAATCACCGTTTCGTCGAAGGGGATCTGGCCCCACCGCAGCGCCAGCCAGGGGCGCAGCGACCAGGAGGAGTAGTTTTTGTTGCCGATGTAGAGGCGGGGGAGGGGCATGGGGGCTCCGGGGGGAGGGGAGAGCGTAGACGGGAGGGAAACCTACCAGTTCTGCACCCCATCCGCCCCATCAATGCCGTCCACCCCGTCGTTCCCTGCCGAAGCCCCGGCAAGACCCCCTCGACCGCCGGAGCCGGCCGAGCCGGCGCTCAGGTTGTTGGCCGCGCTCAACCAGGTAGAAGTGGGCGTCGCCCCAAAGACAATCGCCGCGTAGGAGATGCCGCCCGCGCCGCCGCCTCCTCCTCCACCGGCTCCCCCGTTCCCGCCAATTCCGCCATTTCCACCGGGCTGACCACACCAGGAGGAGCCGCGGCCGGCCGAGCCGCCGATGCCGCCCGCGCCACCCTCCCCACCCGGCGCACCGTCGCCACCGTCTCCACCAAAGCCCCCATTCCCCGAGGCAAAGCTGCTGTCTTCGATCACCGGGAACACCGAGGTTGGCACCGTATAGTAGACCAGCAATGCGACGGAGCCCCCTCCGCCCGCACCGGCCAACCCTCCGGTCCCTCCGCAGCCCGCCGCCCCGCCACCCCCACCCGTGCCGCCCACAAGCGACAGCCCACCACAGGCCGAGGCCACCTGCGCCCCAGAACCAGCGCCGCCGCCGCCGCCGCCACTTCCAGGATTGCCGGATGCACCTACACTTCCGGTGGCCGCGGCCCAGAGTCCGCCGCCAATACTGCCGTCGCTGTCGCTGGCACCCCCACCCGCGGCACCATGGCTTCCGTCGCTTCCATCACTACCGTCCAGCCCCTCGTCCCAGCAGCCGCTGATGTAGCAGGTGCTGCAGGCAGTGGACGGAATGTTTGCGTCGCAACCGGCACTGCCACCGGAACCCCCACTCCCGAGGGGATAGCCCGCATCTCCGCTGTACTGGTAGGTCCCATTGCTTGGGCACCGGGCGTCTCCACCGTCACCACCCGAAACCGCGGTGCCTCCGCAGCTGTTGCTCCCCCCACTTCCGCCGGTGGCCAATGCACTCCGGCAGTTGGTGGTCGCCCCATTGGTCCCGTTGTTCCCATCATTTCCGTCGCCGCCGATGCTTCCCGTGCTTCCATCACTCCCGTCGCGAGCATTGTTGGCAGACACGATGGCGTCGCGGATCACCAACGCGTCGCTACAATCCTGGAGCCACATGCCGATCGCTGAAGAGCCGGCCGCGGTCCCCGCATTTCCACGTACGCTGAAGCCATCAAAAATGGTCAGGTTGCTGATGGAGCGCGCCGCCACGGCTGCCGGGTTGGCAGCGGTGGCCGGGTCACCCTCGATGATCGTCGGGTAGGATACCGAATCCCGCACGGTGAAGCCGGTGTTGTAGCCACCGTACACGGTGATCCCGTCGGAGAGCCAGATGCTCTCGTTGTAGGTGCCCTCGGCGACGATCACATAGGTGAGTCCAGTCGAATCTGCCAGATCGATACCGGCTTGGATGCTGTCCAGGGGCCGGCTCTGCGTCCCGTTGCCGGATGCGGACCCCGTGCTGACGCTGACATACACGGTCTGGCCAGAAGCACCGTCACTTCCGTCGCAGTCCGAGTCGATACCGTCAAAGGGACTGTCGATGGAAGACAGGTAGACACACTCGCAGCCGTTCAGCGCGTTGCCGTCTACGTCGTAAAAGCCGCTGCCACAGGTGTAGTCACAGAAGGGTGTGGTCGGTGTGGTGTTACAGACCGGGGTCGCATTGGAGAAGCTGTACGTAGAACAGTCGTTTCCGCAGGAACCGCAGTCGGTGGATAGCACATAGCGGGTACCCGACCGGTAGCTGTCGTCCACCGTTCCGCTGCAGTCGTTGTCCACATAGTCGCAGCTGTCGCTGGCCAGCGGGTTGACCGTCGCATCGCTGTCGTCACAGTCCCCGTTGATAGCGATAGTTCCTGCTGGCTGAGTACAGCGTCGTATGCCGGACAAGTCGTCGCCGTAGCGGTCGTTGTCCGCATCCGTGTAGTAGACCACGGCGTCGGTGGAGTCCGAGCCGTCGGTGCTGCCATCGCAGTTGTCGTCCACCCCGTTGCAGCGCTCGGTGGCAGCCGGGTTGATGGCAACACTATTGTCATTGCAGTCGGTTCGGTCGGCCACGTAGCCGCCGGGAGCGTTGCAGGCGGTCTGCCCCACATTGGCATTTCCGTAGCTGTCCCCGTCATTATCGGCATACCAGGAAGTGGCCCCGACCGCATCCGCCGCGTCGGCAGAGCCATCGCAGTCGTTGTCCACGCCATTGTCACAGATTTCCACCGCGGCCGGGCTGATACGACGATCGTTGTCGTTACAGTCGGTATTGTCGCTTACATATCCGCTGGGTTGATAGCAGTCGATGTCGGAGGAAGCGGCGTTTCCGTAGCCGTCCCGGTCGGCGTCCCGGTACCAGGTGAGCACGTCGGCGGCGCTGTCGGGATCGGTAGATCCGTCACAATTGTCGTCCACCCGGTTGCAGACCTCGGTGGCGCCGG
>CAITDR010000486.1 GCA_903891165.1 uncultured Pseudomonadota bacterium | reverse complement strand
TGTGGATACCGATGGCGACGGTCTGACCGGGGACTGGGCCGAGTCCCCGGTGGAGTATTATTGTTCGGACACCTATGTCATCGTTCTCACGAAAGGTGAGCCCACAGACGACGATCAGGTCAACGACAACGTCGGCAACCGCTCCACCTGGTCCCGCGCCCCAGTACCCACCGATGTGACCTGCGATGCGTCGGGGACTACTGGCGTCAACCCCGACTTCTGGTGTTCCTACGACAATATTGTCTACCACGGCTGGAGTGCCGGAGACCTGCAGACCCTTACGGGCACTCAGAGTCTCGTGGTGCACACCGTGGGCCTGGGGCTCTCTACCGGTGGCCTCGCCGATACCCTCTACAGCAATGCCACCAACGGCACCGGCGGGGCGGCGCTCTACGACATCGCGACGGATGGCGATGAGATCCTGGGCTCTATCCTGAATATGTTGGGGGATGTGCAGAGTGGCGTCTACAGCCGCTCCACCCCGGTGGTCAGCGCCGACGGCGCCTACATGATCTACACCTGGTACGAGCTGACCGGCAGCAACCCGCTGCCAGAAGGGCACGTTCGTGCTTATGAATTGGACGATGATCCTGCCAGCGCCACCTATGGTCAGGTGGTCTACGGCGGACCCACCGACTACGGCGGGGCACTTTGGGACGGCGGCGACTTGCTGGTCAGCCGTCTGGTCTTGGCCAGTGAGTCCAACCCCGACGACCGCGACGGTGTAGGCCAGCGCGACATCTACTTCTTCAGTGACGACGCCTACTCCAGTCTGCCGTCGATGCGCACCGAGGCAAACACCTACTACCACATGGGTTTTGACGCGGACTTCGTGCAGGCGGTGCGGACGAGCACCACCGGGGTCACCCCCTACCTGAACGACACCCCGGATCCGTCCAACATGCCCTGCGGCCTGTACGCGGGCTACGATCTGGACGGCGACTGTATGGTCGATGCCGACGACCTTCAGGCAATGGTTGACTTTGTACGTGGTCTTCCCGAAGCCCAGTTCCGCTACCTCGACATGGAGCGTGGCCGGTGGAAGCTGGCGGACTCTCCCTATGCCACGCCGATCGTCGTGACCGCACGTAACGATGTCTACTCCACCGACCGTTCCTACCAGGCTTTTCTCGACTCCCTGGACGCGGACGGCGTGCCGTCGGTGGTCATTGTGCCGGCCAACGACGGCATGCTGCACGCCTTCCGTCTGGAAGACGACCCACTCACCATCGGTGAAGACGAGGCCGGTGAAGAACTCTGGGCATGGATCCCCGGCTATCTGGTACAGAAGACCCGCACCGAGGAGTGGACTTCCGGTCTGGTGGACCTGATGTGGTACGGCAAGACCTTCCTCTTTGACGGCTCTCCGGCCGTGGAGGATGTGTGGATCGACAACAATGGCGATTCAACGCCAGATGAGGACGAGTGGCATCGCGTGCTCGTGGTGCAGCAGGGTCTGGGGGGCCCGGTGACCCTGGCACTGGATATCACCGACACCCAGAGCCCGGCCTTTTTGTGGGAGCAGACCAACTCCACCGACCGTACCGCCATGGGCTACACCATGGGCCAGCCGGTGATCGGGAATATCTATGACGATCCTCACACGCCCGGTGATCGCTGGGTTGCGATGTGGGGCGGCGGGCGTGCGGTGGGCTTTACCGGTGCCAGCACCGCCTACTACCGTTCGTCTGAGCCCAACTTCTATATGTGGGCCATCGGTGACGCCTCCAATAGGGACTACGCGGATTATTTCGACCCGAACAATAACGGGACCGCCGATCTGGACGACGACACCTCCGATGACTATGTGCTGGCGGGCGACAATATCGGTGCCAAGCACCCGGACCCCGCTGGCTACGCCTCGGGTCTGAACTATGACAGTGATGCAGCCGTGGAATACGGCTACGTGTCTGCCGCGCTTGCGATGGTGGACGTGGATCAGGACGGCGACGTGGACGTGGGCTACTTCCCGGTCAGCACGTCTTATCGGCCCACCGATGAGAAGGGTGGAGGCAAGACCGACGTGCAGGATCCAGGATCTTCCTGGATGTACAAGGTAGTCTTGAACTCCTCCGATCCCGACGACGTGGAGTGGTGTGAATTCTATGATCCCCTGGATGGTACCGACGGTAGCAACGGGATCCCCGGCAAGCGCCGCCCCGAAGTTTTCTATGCCGCCACCACTTCCTGGATGGATGACGGGGCATTGGCGGTCTACTGGGGCACCGGCACACCCTTCGACCGTTCAGGGACAGATACGGGCTTCTTCTTTGCAATGCGGGACGAACATCCCACCGATTGTTCCAGTAAGGCCACGCCCATTACCTGCGACGGCCACGCAGGCTACTTCCCGCTGCCCAACTCCGGCGAGGCGCTGACCTCTTCGCCCATCGTCTATGCGGGGGTGGTCTACTTCACCACCTATACGCCCAATGGCGATCAGTGTGTCAACGGAGATGGCCGCCTCTACGGGCTCTACTACGATGACTGCTCCGGTGGCATTGACGACGATGGCGACGGCACCGGCGACGGCTTCTCTACCGATCCTGTGTCTGGCTACCTGTCCCAGCCCACCGTCACCAAGATGGGCACCGTGATCTACGGGTCGGCGACCCCCGCCACCGACGGCAGCAGCGCCGTGGTCGAGACCATCAACGCGGTGGGCACCGACGTGCTCGGCACCCGCACCATGGCCTGGATGGAGATGATGTAGGCGGGGGCGCCTCCGTCTCCTTCCCATGTTCCGCCTTCATCCTAAACTATCTCAGAAAGGGCTGAAGACGCCGTAAGTTCTCTTTGGCCTGCACGTTTTGTGGGTCTTTTTTCAGGACGGCGGAGAAGGACTCGGCCGCCAGCTTGTACTGACCCCGCATGGCCTGCACCTGTCCCAGGCCCCCGCGCGCCAAGAGGTAGTCCGGGCGCAGCTCCAGGGCGGCCAGGAAGGCGGCTTCCGCAGGATCCAGCTGGTTCAGCTCGGTGGCGGCGGCGCCCTTGTAGAAGTAAGCATCAGCGTTGGGGCCGCGGGAAAGGGCACGTTCCGCCTGCGCCATCGCCAGGGGCGGGCGGTTGGTGGCCAGGTAGAGACGGGCCAGGGCCAGGTCGGGGAGGGGAGAGGGGGAGGAGGAGGCGGCACTGCGGGCGGCGGCCTGCCGCAAAAGTCGCTCGGCCTCCTCGACCCGGCCCTGCTCCAATAGGAAAAAGCCCAGGTTGTGACTGGTGGTCCACAGCTCGGGATGCAGACTCAGCGCCCGGCGCAGGGTCTTCTCCACCTCGATCCCTTCGCCCTTCTGCTTCCAGGCCAGGGCCAGTCCGTCCAGTCCCTCCAGGCGCCCCTCGTCGCGCTCCAGACAGGAACGATAGGCGGTGATCGCGGCATCCCCGCGCTCCTGGGCCAGCTCCAGGCGCCCCTGAAGGCACCAAAGATCGGCGCTGCCGGGGAAGAGTGCCAGCCCCGCGGACAGCGACATTCCTGCTTTGGTCCAATCTTTCTGCTCTATCGCGCTCCGAGCGTCCCTGAGATAAGGGGCCACCAGCGGTGCGAGAGCCCGATCCCCTCCCGGCGCCTCAGACAACAGCCGCGCCTGGCTCAGGGCCTCTCCCGTCGCCCCCTGGGCCGCCGTCTCCAGCAGCCCCAAAAAGGCCTTCCGCGTCGCCACCCGTGCTGCACGTTCAGGCGGAGCACCCTCCAAAAAAGTAACATCCTGCTCCCGAAACCTGCTCAGGTGCAGCTCGGGCGCATCCCAAAGGGACGGCGTCAAAAAGTGCCCGGCGCGGTAGTCCCAGTCGGGCAGTTTCGGATCCTCGACCAGTGCCAACGCCGACAGATCCAAGGCAGTTTCCAGGCCGAAGATGCGCATATCGGTTCGGCCCGCCTGCACACAGGCATCCAGACGATCCCAGGGGATCGGCGTCGGGTGCACCGCCAGAATCGCCGTGTCTACCCCGGTGGGTGGCATCCACAGCGAGCTATGGTGGGCACCTGCCGTAAAGCGGTGGATAACGCCCGCAAAATCACTGCGCTCCAGATCCAGCAGGTGCAGCACCAGCACCCGCACCGGGGC
>CAITDR010000485.1 GCA_903891165.1 uncultured Pseudomonadota bacterium | reverse complement strand
GAAGTAGCCAACTTCAAAGCGGGCGGACAGCTCCCCACTGGTTTCCGACACTCCCCATGCGTAGTGCCCTCCGTTGCTGAAGGACTGCTTGCTGATGATAAAGTTGCCACTGCTCTGGTCCTGCACCTGTACCCACAGCCCTACGGTGACCGAGTCGCTGTTGAAGGCCTGATCTTCGATGTAGCCGTCCATGGCCACTCGGTTGGTTCGCAGCCCACTTTCGTTGCCACCGGCACAGTCTCCGTCGATGCCGTCACAGACCTCGGTGTTAGTGGGAGCCCGCAGGGGATCCTGGTCGTCGCAGTCGCTGTCCCACGCGGCACCGTCGCCGTCCAGGTCGATGATGGCCTGGCTGTCGGTGGCCCAATAGAGCGCATTGGACAGCAGGGTTTCTGCATCGGTCAGGTCGTCGCCACTGTAGTCGGTACAATAGGCACCGTAGCCCTGGACCAACATCCCCACACTTCGGGTGCTGCCATCGTCTCGGGTCCATACCGCGGGGTAGCCGCTGAACTCCATCACGTTGGTGGCGTCGCTCGCCAGCTCTACAAGGTCCAGGTCGCCGCTGGCACTCAATGCGCCCACCGCTCCGAAGGGGCCGTCCACCAACACATTCCCTTCCTGCCCGCTCACCACCGTCACCGTCCCTCCGAAGCCGTTGTCCAAGAGGTGCCCAAGCCCCATCAGGCTCCGGAAGCTGGTGTCGCTCATACTGTTGTCGGTGGTGACCACGGAATACGCGGCGTCATCCCCCAGGAAAATCACCGGCACCCCGCCCCCACTCGCGGCGAGGTTGATGGCGTTGTAGGTGTTGATTTCCAAGTCATCGGCGTAGCCGACATTGTTGAGGATGATCGCCGCGTACACGGATAGATCGGCGAGCACGCCAAAGGTGGCGTCCTCGTCTATCCTCTGTCCGTACAGCCCCGCGGCGAGGATAGAACGCTCGGTTCCCGCATAGGAATTGGCGATGACGTCCTGTCCATTGGCGCACACACTTCCGCTCAGCCGGGCCACGTTGTCCGCCGCAAAAATCACCACCACTTCTTCGCAGTCGGGGGCGCCACTTCCGTCGCTGTCGGCGGCGTTGTCGTCTACGATGCCGCTGCAGTCGTTGTCGATGCCATCGCAGGCTTCTACGGCGGCCGGGTTGATGCTGGCGTCGTTATTGTTGCAGTCACCTTCGGTGGCGCCGTAGCCGGCGGGCATCCAGCAGGTGGTGAGCGGGCCGTCGCCACTGTTGGAGTAGCCGTCTCCGTCCAGATCCAAGTACCAGGTTCCGGCGTCTACGGCGCTGTCTTCGTCTACGATGCCGTCGCAGTTATCGTCGGCGTAGTTACAGACTTCGCTGGCGCGGGGACTGGCGCTCGAGCGGCTGTCGTCACAGTCGTCGCTGTTGGCCACATGCTGCCAGGGCTGGTTGCAGGCGAATCGGCCGCTGGTCGGGTCTCCGTAGCCGTCGCCATCGCTATCGGTGTACCACTCGGTCGCGTCGATGGCGCTGTCTTCGTCGATACTTCCGTTGCAGTTGTTGTCGCCACCGTCGCAGCGTTCGTCCGCCCCGGGGTTGATGTCGGGGTTGGCGTCGGCGCAGTCGTCGCCGTTGTCCACAAAACCTTCAGCGCCGGGACAGGCCAACATCTCCATTCCGGGGTCGCCGTAGCCGTCTTCGTCCATATCCATAAACTGGGGGGAGGTCAG
>CAITDR010000484.1 GCA_903891165.1 uncultured Pseudomonadota bacterium | reverse complement strand
CGTCCTGCGTTTCGACGCCCAGCGGCGACACCAGGGCGTCGGCATCGTTGCAGTCATCGCCGTTGTCTACACTGCCAGAGGGACAGTTACAACCTACCGTATACAGGCTGGGATCGCCGTAGCCGTCGTTGTCGGCATCGGTGTACCAGGGGGCGGCATCCACCGCGTCCACCTCGTCGATCGTGCCGTCGCAGTCGTCATCGAGTCCATCGCAGACCTCGCGGCTGGCAGGGTTGGCACCCGGCTCCGCGTCGTTACAGTCATCGGTGTTGTCGGTATAGCCAATCGGTGCATCACATGCGACGGTGGTCACCGAAGCATCCCCGAAAAGATCGCCATCGGCGTCGATATACCAGAGCACCGCATCCGATGCCGTGGCTTCATCCACCGTGCCATCGCAGTTGTTGTCCTGATCGTCGCAGACCTCCGTCTGGCCCGGGGCCACCGCCGCATCCCCGTCGTCACAGTCGCTGCCATCGGTGGTCCAGCCCGCGATGGCGTTGCAGTCGGGGATGGTGGTGGCGGCATCGCCATAGCCATCGCTGTCGTTGTCCGGGTGCCAGAGCTGTGCAAAGGCAGAGTCGGAGTCGGTGATCCCGTTGCAGTCGTCGTCAATCCCATTGCAGAGTTCGGTGGAATAGCCGTTCTGAGCGGCGTCCCCGTCGTTACAATCGGTATTGGAGCTTACAAAGCCAGCCGGTGCGGCGCAGGCCTCCTGGGAGGAGCTGGGATCCCCGTCGTTGTCGCCGTCGCTGTCCTGGTACCAGGTGGAGGGGTCGATGGCATTGTCGTCCACGCTGCCATTGCAGTCCTGGTCCACATTGTCGCAGACCTCGATGGCACCGGGGTATACGCCGGGGTTTCCGTCGTCACAGTCGGTGGCTTCGGCGATGTAGCCGGGGGCCTCGCCGCAGACGGTAACCAGGTTGTTGGGATCCCCGTAGCCATCCTGGTCGAAGTCGGCGTACCAGGTCTGGCCGTCGGTGGGGTTGTCGTCGGAATAGCCGCTGCAGTCGTTGTCCAGACCGTCGCAGATCTCCGGTGCACCGGGGTTGGTGCCAGGGTCGCGGTCGTCGCAGTCGCCGTTGACGGCGGACTGGCCCGGTGTCACCTCGCAATAGAGTTCGGTGCTGGCCGCGCCGGAGCCAAAACCGTCGGCATCGGAGTCGCGGTAGAGTACCACACCATCCACCGGAAAATCGTCGGCAGCACCGGTGCAGTCGTTGTCCAAGGTATCGCAGACTTCCAGAGCGCCCGGATAGACCTCGGCGTTCAGATCGTCGCAATCGGGGCCGGTTTCTCCTCCCTCCACCCCATCGGCGTCCTGATCGTAGTCGTCGCCGCCGTCACAGGCCTGATCGATGCCGTCATACCAGACCTCGGTTGCACCCGGGTAGACATCCGCATTGCCGTCGTTGCAGTCCTCTCCGGCGGGAGATCCATCCCCATCCCCATCGGTGACCCCAGTGTCGCTGTCGTCGGGTACGACGCTGTCCGACTCCTTCTGCGTCGCGGTGCAGGCTGAGAAAAGTAACCAAAGCAGTCCTGCACGCATCTCCACACCTCCAGACTCACTGTAACCCCCCTTCGGGCGACCCTCCACCCTCTGCGCCCCTTGAGCGCCACCAGGGCAGCAGGTAATTCTGAAAATAGCCGACGGCGGACCACAGCCCACCCGCGCCGGTCAGGAGCGTCGGGACCGTTGCATCTTTGCCTACCAGCACCAGCACCAGAGAGACTGCGATAGAGATCGCAGTAAAGCGACCGGCATAGCTGGTTTTCGGCTGGATTCCGATCTGGAGACGGAATTGACGTGTCAAGAGGGGGACCATCGGCGCCTGCACCAGCTCGCGGCTGAAGTAGCAGAGCATCCACCAGTCGGGAAAACGATCCTCCACGGCGAGGCGCCAGGCCAGGTTCACATGGAGGATCTTGTCCACCCAGCCATCCAGGACGGCCCCAGCGGCACTGCTGGTCCCCGTCGCGCGCGCAACCGCGCCATCCGCCACATCCGAGAGCAGCGCCAGCAGATAAAGCGGGAGCAACCACGAAAAAGGCAGCACGGAGACGGTACAACCGATCCCCAGCCGGAGCAGGGTGATGGCGGTTGCCCAGGTGAGCAGGTCGCGCCAGCGCATCCCCGACCTGTAACCGGCTCCGGCTTTCCGGGGGCAAAGCAGTGGCAGATGGGTGCACCCAGGCCCTAAAGTGGCTAATTCAGCAAAATGATCCGTCGTGCACTCAAAGGCCTTTTCGGCCGCATCTTCCCCTCTGGCGTCCGACCTGCCGGGGCGGTCGTCCCCCCGGCCTCTCCCACCCCGACCGCACCTGCAGAGCCGGAGGAGGATGAGGCCGCCCGCTTCGCCCATATGGAATGTGGGGCACAGGAGCTGAGAGAGCGCGTCGAAGCCGGAGAAAGTGTGGTTCTGCTTGATGTGCGGGAGAGCTACGAGACCGCCGGGGGCATCATCCCTGGGGCGAAAATCATCCCCTTGGGACAATTGCAGCGCCGCTGGGAAGAATTGAAGGATGCCAACGAAGTGGTCTGCTACTGCGCGGCGGGCATGCGCTCGCTGCAGGCGGCGGCCTTTTTGCGCGAAAAAGGGTTGATCAACGCCACCTCTCTGGAAGGAGGAATCTCCGCGTGGATGGAGGTGGGGGGCAAGGTGGTGCAGTCGTGATCGCCCTGGTCGGGCCCGGCCGGGTGGGTCAGGTTTTTTTGAAGGGACTGGAGGGGGAAGCGGTTGTAGAGGTTGGACGGGGTGAATCCATGCCCGACGCCACCACCTATCTGGTATGCGTGCCGACGGGTCAGCTCTCGGCCCTTCCGCCTCTCCCTCCCCCCGCCTGCATCTACGTGCAGAACGGCGTGCTGCCGCTCAATGGTGAGTCTACCTATGGGATCCTGTATTTTGCCGCGAAGGATCGCAGTGGGTACGCCGTAGCGGGGGCGGACTCCCTGTTCTACGGGCCGCTGGCTGGCGCGGCGGTGGGCTGGCTCCAGAAGGCGGGTGTATCGGCAAAAGTAGTCGAAGACAGCAAAAAATTCCGAAAGGAGCAAGGCATCAAGGTGGGTTGGCTGGCGGCTTTCGGGCTGTTGGGGGCCTTCTTTGGGGAGCGGGTGGAGCAGAGCCTGGAGAGAGAAGAACTATCGTTGCTTGCCCAGGAAATTGCTCCTATCCTTACCACTGCCCTTGACGTGTCAATAGAAGCGGCGGAGCTGGAGAGGCGCTGGCGGGCCTACGCGGAAAAAATTCCCTCCTGGACGGCGCGGGTGAGTGACTTTCCATGGCGCAACGGCTGGCTGCTGGAGTGCGCCGAGGCGGCCGGTCTGCCCGCGCCCCTCCAGCGGCGGCTCCTTGCGGGCCTTCCACGATCCGATCTTCCGCCTTCGCCGCGTGCCTGAGTCCCGCCCGTAGGCTATATTCGGCGGCGTGTCACAACCACCGGAACGCCTGCTCCGCAAGGGCGACTACATCTTCGGCTCCTTCCTCCGGGGAGAGCAGATCGACGGCTTCATCAATGCGGTGAATCCCGGCGATCGCTCTGATCTTCTCGGTCGATTTCCCTTTTCCCTCCGCAATGTGGACGAGGCGGTGGAGTTCGCCCACCGGGGCTGGAAGGTGTGGAAGCGGGTGGGGCTGATGGATCGGGCGGCGGCGGTGATGCGCTTCCGCGATCACCTCCTGCAGCAACAGGAAGTGGTGGCCCGTCTGGCCACGCGGGAGACCGGAAAACCTCTTTGGGAAGCCCGGCAAGAAGTGAGTGCGGCGCTGCGGTCCATCGATCTGTACCTGGACGATGGGATGGGGCTGATTGCCCCCCGCGTGATCGAAGATATCGGCGCCCGCGCTGACTATCTGCCGCGTGGGGTGGTGGGTATCGTCTGCCCCTACAACCTGCCGGTGCTCCTGGGCGCCACGCTGAGCGCGGCGGCGATCCTGGGCGGCAACACCGTGGTGATGAAGCCCTCCAAGTTTACGCCGGGTGTAGGCCAGTTTATTGCCGAGATGTGGGATCGTTGCAAGCTGCCACGCGGCACCCTGAACCTGGTCCAGGGCTCAGGCTCGGTGGTGGGGCAGCGGCTGCTCTCCCATCCCGGCCTGGACGCGGTGCTGTTCCACGGCTCTTTTGAGACGGCGCGGGAGATTCGCAAACAGTTGGGCGAACGCCCGGATCTGCCGGTACTCTACCAATGTGGTGGCAAGGGTCAAGCGATCGTGCTGGACGACGCAGACCTGGATCGGGCGGTCTACGAGGTGATGGTCGGGGCCTACCTCTCGGCGGGGCAGCGCCACAACAGTACCGCCCGCGTTTTTGTATCTGAAAAGATTTTTGATAGCTTTGTCAGCAACCTCGTGGCGCGGACAAGGCGGGTGAAGATTGGGCTGGGTACCGATCCCAACGTGTTTATGGGGCCGCTGGTCAGCGAGAGTTTTCGCGGGCGCTTTCGGAAATATTGTGCGGCGCTGGTGGGGCGTGGGCATCAGGCGCTCTTGGACGGCGTGCCCCTGGAAGTACAGGGACACCGGGGCAGCTATGTACGTCCGGGGATCTACCAGGTCTTCTGGGAAAACGGACACCCCTTCCTCAACGACGAGCCGCCCGGCCCGGTGCTGTTGGTCTACCGGGTCAAAGGCTGGGAAGAAGCGGTACATCTGCACAACCAGGCCGCCTTCCGCCTCATCACCTCGATCTTCACGCGGATGGACAACCCCATCCTGCCCGAGCTGCGCGAGTCGCTGCGTACCGGCGCGCTGAACCTGAACCGGGGCACCGTCGGCAGCAGCATGCGCCTGCCCTCTACCGGTCTGGGGCGTTCTTCCAACGGCATGCCCGCCGGTCTGGAGCTGATGCGGGTGCTCACCTATCCGCGGGCCTCGATTATTGAACAGCGTACCTTTGACGCCCAGAACCTGGTGCCAGGGATCGCTTGGGGGGCGGGGACCGAAGAGGATGAGGCGGAGCAGACGCTGGAGTTGGCAGTCGATTGAGGGGTCGGTGATACATCCGTGACATGGCGGCACTACGGTAGTCCAATGCACGATCCCGCGATGCGCCCCGCCAATTACACCCGGAGCCTCACGCATGTGGCCTCGGGTCTGGTCATCCTCCTCCTGATCCAGCTGGTGCTGCAGACCGAGCAGCGCATCCTGGTGGCTTCGGCCCTGTTTGCGGCCTTTGCGTGGACCCTGGAGATCACGCGGCGGCTGTTTCCGGCGTGGAACGCCATTCTGATGAAGATCCTCGGGCGGATTGCGCATGGGCACGAGTGGAACCATGTCAACTCCTCCACGTGGTACGGTACAGCTCTTTTTGGGCTTTCGCTGGTTGCTTCGCCGATGTTGAGCACGCTCGCGGTAATGGTGCTGGGCCTCGGAGATCCGGCGGCGGGTCTGGTGGGGCGGCGCTATGGGCGGACGCGCTTTTCCAGCGGCCGCAGCCTGGAGGGCAGCCTGGGTTTTGTGGTGGTGGGCAGCCTGGGGGCCTTTGCCGCCATGCGGATTTTCTACCCCGGTGTTGCGATGCTGGAGGCGGGAATCCTGGCGATTGCTGCTGCTGTTGCCGGTGCCATCGCCGAGCTGATGACGCGGCGCCTGGACGACAACCTGGTGATCCCGCTGGCGGCGGCCGGTGGCGCCGGGCTGGTGACGTTGATCTTCCGCTGAATGAAGCTTCATTCAGTGCTCCACCCCCTCTGACAAGCCGCCTCCGCCGGGCTATACTGGCCGCATGACGACGGAACGAATGACCCCCGGCTATCGGCTGGGGGTGGTGGATTTGGGCTCCAACACTTCGACGCTCGCCCTCTATCAGGTGGGGCTGGACGGTTTTGTCGACCGCATCCACCAGCGTGGGGAGCCGCTGCGGCTTCTCCGGCAATTGGGCGGCGATCGCCTGTTTCCGGTGGCTGCGATGGATCGGGTGGTACAGCTGGTGCGGGGTTTTGTGCGTACCGGCAAGGAGTGGGGTGTAGAGCAGTTGCTGGTCGTCGCAACGGCAGCAGTGCGCGATGCCCGGAATGGGCAGGATCTTTTAGAGAGGCTGCGGGGGGAGGGCTGTATGGTGCAGCTGCTCTCGGCGGAGGAGGAGGGGCTCGGCGCGGTGACGGCCGCGGTGAACACCCTGCCGGTGGAGCGGGGCTACCTCTTCGATTTGGGGGGGGGGGAGTATCCAGATTGCGCTCTTTGAAGACCGGAAAGTGCTTCGGGCGGCGTCGCTGCCCCTGGGGGCACTTCGGCTCTCCGACCAGTTTTTGGCCGGGGACCCGCCCACCGGACCTCAGATCACCGCCTTACGACGGCATGTGGATGCCGCCCTGAAGGAGGTTCCCTGGTTTCAGGCGGGTCCAGGACTGGAATTGGTGGGGGTGGGGGGCACGGTGCGGGCCATCGGCAAGCTGGATCGGCGGATCCGGCAGTGGCCGATTGTGCATGGGCATGGCTACGCGCTAAGCCTGGACGCGGTGGAGTCCATCTTTGAAGAGACAAGTCGCCTGCCGATGGTCTCCCGCAAATTATTGCCGGGTCTGGCGGACCATCGGGTGGACGTAGTGGTGGCGGGAGCGATGATCGTGCAGCGGGTGATGCGACGGGCAGGCTTTGATGGGCTGCGGTTGTGCCACTATGGGGTGCGCGAAGGCATGGCGTTACGGCGTGTGCATGGGGTGGAGCAGCCGCTGGTGCCCAATGTGCGCGAAGCGGGCCTGCATGGCCGTTTTCCCGAGGATCCGGCACGTCGTACCTTGGAGGAGGCGGCCGGTCGCCAGGTGGGTAGCCTGTTCGACAGCCTGGGGGGGGCGGCGCCCCTGCGTTGGCTCTTGGTGGCGGCGGCACGCCTTGCGGCTGCAGGGGGGCGCTTTCCGGATGAACCGCATACCTCGGCGCTGCTCTCCACTCCTCTGCCGGGTTTTTATCAGGAAGAAGTTCTTGTTCTGGTGGATCTGCTCTCGCCCGCGGTCGGTCCACCCCGCGCGATGGACTGGGACAGCCGGGATCGCCTGCGTTTGATCCTGGAGCTGGCTGTGGATCTGGGTGCGGAGGGTCGCTGGAGCCGCAAAGATGCGGCGATCACCGTGGATTCCAACACCTTCAAGCGGCTTCCGGGCAGCTATTTGCGTCGTTTTGAAAAGGTGTTTGGGGTGGAGCTGAAGCGGGGCTGAGCGCCTCTAAAACTCTCCCCGTGCCCCCACCAGGGGTACAAAACCCGGCCCATGCACCGACTCGGTGTCGTCGTAGTCGTAGGAATAGACCACGTACATCGTATTGTTCGGCTCGGGGACGTACCACAGCTCGGTGTATAGCGTCAAATTCCAGCTTCGGGACTCGAAGCGCTTTTCGACGTGCAGATCGATCTTCTGATAGGCAGGTAGACGCTCGGAATTGGTAGCTCCGTACACCGGAGCATAGCTGTCGGTGGTGGCGTTGTAGATGCCGTCGATGGCAGGGGTGTAGGGCAGGCCCAGGGCGTAGCGGTAGCGGATGCCGACGTTCCAGGTGGGTAAAAAGGTCCAGGAAGCGACCACATTCAGGGCAAAGGGCTGGTCGTAGTCGTAGACGGCACCGCCGCGGGTGGCATGGGAAGCCGCCAGGGTGATCGCCGAGAAAAAGCGCTCGCGCAAGCGGTAGCGGGCGGTGAACTCTCCGCCAAAGGCCTGACCGTCCAGGTCCTGGTCCAGCTGGCCTTCGGGGTCGATATCGGTGAGGCCGCGCAGCCACTTGTAGTAGCCGTCCAGCGAAAACTCCAGTCGGGAGGCTACTTCTTGGTCGGCACCGGCGGCGATCTGCCAGGCATGGGTGGGGCGGAGATCGGGAGAGCCGAAGGCGGCGGTCAAGAGTTCGGTGCGCGGGAAGGCGGTATAGCCACCCGCAGCCGCGCGGAGGCGTGTGGAGGGGCTGGCCTGCAGCCGTAGACCCAGGCGCGGATCGACGGCGACGTGGCGGGTCAGGCTATCGATATCCAGGCGTATACCGGGCATTATCCGCAGCTTCATCCAGTCCGCGCGAAGCTCTCCATACACCCCGCCTTTCCGACGAAGGATGGACTGATCGGCATCGAGATCCCGCGCCAAAAAGATCGTCTCTTCCTCCAACCCCGGCACCAGCCCGCTACTTTTGGCCTCGACCCGGAGGGACTCCCCGGTGATGTTCCCCCCCAGGGCCAAGGAAATCCCTGGTTTTACCAGCAGGATTCCGTCCTCCCGAAGTGCGATGATCTGGCTGTCCAGCCGCTCGCTGCTGTCGGCGAGGGTACCCAGTCTCCGGTGAAAAGTGTAGCTTAGGCTACCTTCTAAGCTGCCACGGCTGCTGAGTTGTCGATGCTGCAATGCAGCAATATGGAAATAGTGCTTCCAGGTGAAGCTGGGCTGGGCGTCGCGCTCGTAGGGGTCAAGGGTTGACGGGTCAAGAGCAAGACGGGTATAGGCATCCCCGCCTCCAAAGAGGGTCAGTCCCCAGCGACTGTCGGTAGAGGGGTGGTACTCGGCCCTCCCAAAATAGTCCCAGAATGCGGGGAAGCTGGTGTACCAGGGGTTGTTGCGCTCGACCAGATCCAGGTAGCTGCGTCGCCCCGACAGGCGGAAGGAGAATTTTTTGTTGACGGGAACAGCAATTTCGGCGCCGCTCATCACCAGATTCAGGTTCACAGAGCCGCGCACCCGTGCGGGGATGCCCCAGGCGGAGCGGGTGTCCACCACCGCGCCCGTCGTGTCTCCCCAGACACTCCCCTGGGTGGAAGGGAGCAGAGTAAGCTCGTCCAGAAGCCGGGTATGGAAGACCGAGGCATACTGGTTGTAGTGGTAGAGGTAGGGCAGCTCGATGCCGTCCAGGTAGAAGCGATTTTCGCCGGGCGCCGCACCCCGAACGGCGATGTCTCCCGCAGTTTTAGAGTATTCCGGGGTCACGGTCACACCCGGCAGCGAGGCCACCAGCCGCACCGGATCTTCAAAAGTTCCCGGCGTCTGAAGGACACGCTCCCGATCCAGGCGCTGCTCGCTGACCACCGGATCGTCGCGACGCGACTCCACCACCACTTCCAGCTCGGCGGCGGCCTCCTTCAGATACAGCTCCCAGCGCCCCTTTTCGGGGATCACCCCACCGCCGGGGCTGTAGCCATCGGCCAGCACCACCACCGAGCTTCCCACGGGAAGGTCAATATGAAAGCGCCCTTTTTCGTCCGTTGTGGCCGAGACACTCCCGTCGGTGGCGCGCACCAGGGCGTCGGCCACCGGGTCACCTTTGCCCTGGACCCGCACCCGGCCATCCGCCGCCAGCGCCATCGAGATCATCAGGATCAAGGCCATGGTTCCCCCCATACCACCACGGACGTGCCCTCCAGATCCTCCCGCCCACAGCGACCGTCCAGAAGCCAGACCGGGTCGAAGACCGAGCCCGGCGGCATCCCGCAGAGTTCCGGTGCGCCAGCGGCGTCGGCGACGGCGTTTAGATCCTGCAATACAAATCCGATGCGGCTCTCATCGGCGGTAAACGTGGCCTTGTACCAACCCGCCTCTGAAATCGGACTCTCCACGGGCAGCAACCGCCCTCCCAATGCGATCACCGGGCTTTCACCCACGGCCACGTCGATAAAACTCAGCGTATTCCCGCCATTTTCGTCAAAACTAAGGGCGACGAGGTTGTAGATCCCGGCCTCCACCGGCTTGGCCTCCTCCACATCCTCGTCATCCAGCAGAAAATTTCCGGCGAACCACGTGCTGTTCTGGGCATCCAGCTCCGCAAATTCTCCACCAGTGCCCATCCAGCGACTGCGCGCCTCCGTCGCCACGCCCACCTGGACGGCTCCCCCCGGTTCCACCGGAAGATCCTCTCCCTCCAACCTACGTTCTTCGATGGGCTTGCCCGCATCCTCCAGCTTCAGGTCCACCTGCGCCCGGCTCCAGCCGCTCACGACTGGAGGCACCGGCGCTTGCTCCAAAGGATAGACCGCTTCCTCAGCCAGCTCTCCCGACTCCGCCCGCAGATGGAGCTCCAGCGGATAGACCGGGTTGGCAAAAAGTGGGCGGGAACCCTCCTGAACCTCGTCGCCCAGCGTCCAGATCAACGTCGGCGCGACGGAATGATAAAACCCCTCGGGGCTGCTGATCAACGCCTGCGGCCGCAGCCCTTCCGGCGTCTGCTCCGCCGTGATCGCCGCGATCCGAAAAGACACCAGATCATGGCGATCTTCCGGGAAGGGCTCTTGACATGCCAATAGTAGCAACAGCATTGGCTCCACTATCCCTTCGGCGGGAGGGGGCACGCTCGCTTCGTCAAGAGCAGGTCACCGGGGGCCGATAGAAGTCTGGCTCACGGCGGGCGCCAAATTGGGTGGCGGCGGCGGCCATCCCGCTGTACTTTGCGCCCCTCCGGAGTGCTCATGGGTTTGGACTACCGCGTGCGTTGTTGCCCCGAGGGGCTGGTGACCGATCGCCGGCGTCGCATCAAGGTGCTGGATTGTACGATTCGGGACGGCGGAATCTGCAACAACTGGCGCTTTGATCGCGCCTGGGTCAAGCGCAGTTTTGAGGCGCTGCAGGCCGCCGGGGTGGACTACATGGAGATCGGCTACCGCACGCGGGAAGGGGCCTTTGATCGGGCCAAAGTGGGCGAATGGCGCTTTCTGGAAGAGGAGGTTTTGGCGGAGGTGACGGCCGCCAACAACAACACCATGAAGATTGCGGCCATGCTGGATGTGGGTCGGGTGGATCCCAGCGACATCAAGCGCCGTGGGGAAACGGTCGTAAACACCATCCGCATCGCCACCTATGCCCACCAGCTGAAAGAAGCCCGGCGTCTTCTCGATAAAGCGCTGGAAGAAGGCTATGAAACCTTCATGAACGTGATGGCGGTCTCCACCCTGGAGCCCGCCGAGGTGGATGCCTTTTTGGATGAGCTGCGCGACTCCGGTGTACACAACGTCGCGATTGTAGACAGCTTTGGGGCGCTCTTTCCCTACCATGTCGGCCACCTTGTACGGGTGTACCAGAACCGACTTGGCGAGAAGATCAAGGTGGGCATCCACACCCACAATAACCAGCAGCAGGCCTTTGCCAACACCATTACCGCCATCGACGAGGGTGTGGACTTTGTGGACGCCACCATCCATGGCATCGGCAGGGGCGCAGGCAATTGCCCGCTGGAGTTGCTCCTCTTCTACCTGGATAATCCGCGCTACGACGTGCGGCCGCTGCTGGAGCTGGTGGACGAGTACGCCACCCTGCGCGACGAGCTGCGCTGGGGCTACCACCTGCCCTATGCCATCACCGGCTTCTACAATGTCCACCCGCGCTCGGGAATCCAGCGGATGATGAGCGACGACCGCTACAATTGTCGGGAAATGTATGAGAGCCTCGCCGGACGTTTTGGGGAGCGGGGCGGCGGGGACTGATTAAGAGGGGAGGATGAAGCTTGGCCTTGTCCCCCACCTGATAAACTGGTTTCCGGCCCCGGTGGAGGCCGTGCCAGTGCTGAGCCGGGGGGAGGGGAGAGCCCTGCGTCCGGGCGACGAATTTACGGCCTTAACCTGGAATATTCAGTACGCCGCCTCCCATCGCTACACCTTCTTCTATGACGACGGTCCGACCGTGGCAGTACCGGCTGAGGTGGTCCACGAGACGCTGGCCGCCATCGCCGGGGTGCTGCGGGAGGTGGACGCGGACCTGGTGCTACTGCAAGAGGTGGACCGGGGCGCGCGGCGCACCGCAGGCATCGACGAGCTGGCGTTGTTATGGGACAAGCTGGACTATCCTCAATGGGCGGGCTGTGCCTATCATCGCTCCGCCTATGTGCCCAAACCACTCCGCGAGCCGATGGGGCGGGTGGAGATGTGGATGGTCAGCTTCTCGCGCTTGGCGATTCAGCGTGCGGAGCGGCGGGCCTTGGTTGCCCTCCAAGAGCCTTGGATCGTGCGGCGATTTAATCTGAAGCGTGCCATCCTTTCGGCACAGGTGGGCGGGCTGCGGCTGGCAAATGTACATCTGTCGGCCTTTGCCAATGGCGACGGTACGGTCCCCAAGCAGATCGCAGCGTTGAAGGCATGGATGGGCGAGGGCCCAAACTGGCTGGTAGGGGGCGATTTTAATGCGCTTCCCCCCCGCGACGATCCGGCGCGGCTGGGGCGCTGGGCAAAGGAATACGCGGATACGACGCCACCGCTGGCCGAGCTGTTGCCAGACGTCGGCTCGGCGATTCCGTTGGAGCGGCTGTTATTGCCTGAAAATCGTAGCTACCTGCCGCCGGGAGCGCAGGAGCCGGACCGGGTGCTGGACTATCTTTTTCATAGCCCGTCGGTAGAAGTGCTGGAGAGCCGGGTGCTGAAGATTGCCCCGTGGATCTCGGATCATCTGCCGGTATGGGGGAGGTTCCGCTACCACGGGTCTTGACAGGTCAAGGGATTGACGGGTCAAGACCATCCCGAAATTTCACCAGGTCATCTTGCCCAGCGCCGTGGCCACTTCGTCCTGATGCGCCGACATACGCTCGGCCAGACCGGCGCACTCCACCAGGATCAGGCGGTTGCCGTCCACCGCCAGACCCAGCGTGTAGGTGTAGTCAGCGTCGCCGGAGGGTGCGCCCAGGGTGATGAGGTGCATGGAGCCACCCGGGGCGAGGATGGCCTGCTCGGACAGCAGGTGGTAGCCTGCCGCCACCATCCGCACCCGCAGCGCCTCCTCCCAGAAAGCCAGGGCTGCCTTGGGTTTATTGCGGAAGCTGCGCACGCGGAGCTTTACGTTGTCTGCGGTAAGCCACACCGTCTGCCGGGCCTTGGGGTAGCGGGCAAAGGATTCGGGAAGAGGAAGCTGGATTCCCGAGGCTCCGATGGCGCCAGGGTCGTTCTGGAAGTCGTAGAGCAGCGCGTAGAGGTTTACCTCGTTGATCCAGGCGAAAGAGGAGTTTCCCGTAGGGGAGGGGGCGGAGCGGTCCACAAAGCGGTAGCTCAGCGTGAGCTGGGCATAGGCGGCGCGGTTCTCCAGTAGCTGGATCTGCCCTTTGATCGACTCGATTTCGGCGATACTCTGGTCCACCTGCTGGCCCACCACCACCAGCGCATCGGCCCCGGCGATCTGCAGCACCTCCAGGTAGCGCGCCAGCGCCTGCTCCCGCGAGCCCAGGCTTGTGCGCAGACCGAGGAGTTGTTCGCTCAGATCCTGGCTATTGTAGGAGCGATCCGCCACCCGACCCAGGCTGTCGGCTGTGGCCAGCAGCTCGGGAAGGGCGGCCACCGGCACACGCAAAGTCAGATTGTCGTCGCTCATGGCGGAGAACCAGCCACCGGCCTTTTCGGCAGCCGCAATCATGGTTTTCGAAGCGGCCACCCGATCGCTTACCTGTACGGTGCGGCTGGCCTCGACCCAGACCTCGTCGCGGGCGGGCGCTACCGCAGCTTTGACGCCGGGAATCGCCTGGGAAGTGGGGGCGGGAGGGGGTACCGCGAGGGCGAGCCCCAGAAGCAGAGAGATCATTGGCCCTCCGTCGTCACGACTGCATCACCGGAAAGCACGGCATCGATGGCCTTTCCATACCGTTCTTCCTGCTCTTCGGTTTGGAAGTAGATCTCCACAAGCTCCAGGGATTTTCCGTCGGTGCGTACGCCGATCAGGTAGCGGTAGGCGGGGGCATTGGGGCCTACGAGGCGGAGAAGCTGCCACTCGCCCACCTGCCGCAGCTCGGACTTCGCAAAGTCCCGCTCCATCCGGCTGCGGATGGCTTCCAACCACCATTTTGCATCGCCGCGTGGCTCGTTGGGCAGCCGGGTGGTCCACAAACGTGCGCCGTCCGCACTCTCCGCCCCAAAGGGGCGGCGGCTGAGCTGCACCAGCCCCTCGGGGACGCTCAGCGTCACCGGCGCTCCCACCGAATCCACCCCTCTCGAAAATGGATTCAGTTGGGAGATCCATGCAAAAGCCAGACTTTCATCGGCTGCGGGACCACCGGAGAGGGGCACCCGTTCCTGCAGCTCCACAGTGATCCGCGAGTAGTCCGCGAGGCGCCGGAGGGTGCGAAGCTGGGCTTCCAACTGGTCGATCTGCTCGGTGACATCCTGGAGCTGCTGGACCAGGATGATCTTCTCCTGCTCACTTTTGGCCTGGGCGAGGAGCTGGATCAGCCGGGCCTGGCGCGCTTTGGAGGAAGAAAGCCGGAGATCGATGGCGAGGAAGGACTCGGTGACGTCCTCGGCACTCATGCTGCGTTGCAACACGGTCCCGGTCAGGAGGATCTGTTCGTAGATGGCCTGGAATTGGGCAACCGGTACGCGGAGGGTCAGGCTGTTGCCGGAGAGGTTTTCGACGTAGCCGCCCGCCCCTTTGACCAGGGCGGAGAGCTGGTCCACAGTCTCGCTGGGGCGGGCCACCTGGATACGCGCGTAGCCGCTGTAGTGCACCATCCGCTGGGCCTGGGGCGCCTGCGGCTGCTCCGGCGCGGGTGTGGCGGGCGCCGCCTCGGACATCATGGCGGGGGCGTCCATGGCCATCTTGGTGCGGCCAGCCATGGAGGGGCCGGGGGGAGCGGGAGGAGGTGTGGCGGGCGCGTAGTCGTCATAGCCACCGTAGGCGCCGGCAGCCTCCATCGCCGGGGCATAGGCCCGCTTCGCGCAGCCCAGCACCAGAGGTAGCAGGGCTACCCAGAGTTTGTGTCGCATCCGCTCTCCTTCACCCAACGGGTTCTATCGAGGTCCGCCAAAAAAGAAAAAGCCCGACCCTGAAAGAGAGTCGGGCTTTCACCGCATAAAATCAGGCTGCGCTGTCGGCCTGGGCCCCGAGACCCTTCACCGCGATCGTCAGACGGCTGATCTGCCGGTTGGCGGCGTTGGAGTGGATGACACCCTTCTGCGCCAGCTTGTGCAGAAGCGCCTGGGTCACGCGGAGCGCTTCGCCAGCGGCATCGGATCCGCCCGCTTCGATAGCTTCCCGTACCTGCTTGACGCGGGTACGCAGCTCGCTGCGGTCAGAACGGTTGTTGATTCGTGCTTTCTTTGCCTGCCGTGCCCTCTTGAGGGCATCCTTGTGATTCGCCACGCTTGCTCCGAGTCCAGGTTCGCCGCGCGTTGTATCCTACCTGTGGCGCTTGTCAAGGCTCTTCGGTACTTTCTGGGCGGAAGTAGTCTGTGGGGGAGGATTCCGGAGGGAGGATACGGATCCGGTCCACCCGGAAGTGGCGCTCCTCCTGCCGCAGCTCACACCAGGCGATCACCTCTTTGGAGCCGACGCGGCGCAGGTGGATGCGGCGGCGGCTGCGCTCCTCCACCCCCTGGTACTCGACCCACAGGGGACGATCTTCAGAAAAAGCCTCTCGAAGCTGGAGTAAAGTCTGCTTTCGCTCCTCGGAGTGCCCGCGCTGCCCCAGCTCCAGCGCATCCTGGATGCTCAGGCTCTGGGTGGGATCGAGCTGCTCCAAAAGGGTCCAGCTCAGGTACCAGGTGGCCAGAGCATCGGCCTCGGCGCGGTGGTTGGGCTGCACCGGAAGCCCATAATTGCTGGAGAGGCTGGAGAGAGAGCGGCCGGGAAGCGCGGGAATAGACCGGGCCAGGCCCAGGGTATCCAGCGTGGGGGGTGCCGAAAAACGTCGTCCGGCGCGGCGGTATTCGGCAGACAGAAAAGAGAGGTCTACACTGGCATGGTGGGCGACAAAGATGCCCTCGGCCAGCCATTCGTCCAGCTTGGGCAGGATCTCGGGGAAGGTGGGCTGGCCCTCCAGGTCGGCCTCGGTGAGGCCGTGGATCCCGGTGGTGCGGATGTTTTTTCCCGGATTCAAGAGGGTAGACCAGGATCGGGGCTGCTCACCTCTACGCCCACGGGCCACGGCCACCTCGATCACCCGATCCCCACGGGTGGCACGCAGACCGGTGGTTTCCAGATCCAGCGAAATCAGCTCTTGATCCCAGATTTTCAGGCTGGTCAAGGTGCTTCCGTGGGCTCCACCATCCAGGTCGGAATACCCGGGGGGCTCCAGTCACCCCCGTCCACATCCACCCAGATCGGGTTGGTGAGCGCATAGGGGTACACATCCCCGGTGCGGGGAATGGGCGCGGCAGGCGTCAACAAGGCGCCTACACCCGGCACTTCTCCCAGCGCCTCGGTGACCACATCCTGCAGCTCCACCGGCGGCATCTCCACCGGGCTGTAGACCGGTGCCAGACTGCCCCGACCGGAGGCAATGGCTACAAACCAGGAGTCCTGGGTGACCGGCAACTCCAGGTCGTAGTCCAACCGCACCACCCCTTCATGGTCCAGATCGGTAAGCTCGGCTACAAGGGTGCCGTTCTGGTAGAGCTCCACACGGTCCACGGCAATCCAGGTGGGCGCCTCTACATGGAGGTGGACCTGGACGGTTCCGTCGGTATCCGCCACGGTGCTGCCGATACCATTATCAGCGTTGTTCACCCACATATCCACAAAGGGACCGTAGGAGGCGATCACCTTGTGGGCCTTGACCGCTTCCGCGATCTGCGCCACATCCAGCGCCAGCGGATCGTCGATGTCCACCGCCACATAGTTGTGGGGACAACCGGCTTCCACCGAGAATTTTCCGTGGGTGTCGGAGTTGGCCAGGGCAGTGATGGCATGGCCCTGGTTCAGGAGTGTGAACCAGTCGTCGATCTGGCCAAGCTGGCCATAGGCCAGGCTGATCGTCCCTTCAGACAAGCCTTTCTGCTCGACGGCCGTCCGCTCGGAGAAGTCGTAGGCATCCACCCCGGTCTCGGCGGCGTAGCCATCCAGCTCGCCCTGCGTGGGGGTGCGCATGAAGTCGTAGCGCTTGCCGTTGAGCAGCTCCAACGCATCAAAGTCCAGGGTGAAGTTGTCCCGGCCCAGGATGGGGTTCGTCAACGCAGTCAGCGGCGTCTCCACCTCGCCGTTGTAGGGGTTCCAGCCGTATTGATCAAAGTAGCCGAGGATACCGTCGCGGGGGTGGGCCACCATCCGCACCGGACTGGCTCCGTCGCGGCCCAGCTCGGTCAGCTCGGCCAGAATTTCGTCCGGTTTGAGGCCGGTCCAGTCGAAGGCCAGCCCACCGCGGGCGATGGTGTCGTTCTGGAGCGGGAAGCCGATGAAGTGGCCGACCTCGAGCGTGGTGGTCTCCAGGCCCACGCCCGTCTTTACCCAGGGTTCCAGGCCCAGATCCTCGACGACTGGCGCATAGTCGGTGATGTAGTCGTGGTCGGAGGAGGTGAAGAACTCGACCCCTTCGGCCACCATCGTGATGACACGATCATTGAGGGATGTGCCCGAGTCGAAAGAATTGGCCGCGTGAACATGGAAATCGGCGGTGACCCAGCCGGGCGAGGGCACCGAGTGCACCACCTGCAGGGGAACATCCACCACACCACTCTGCACCACGGTGAAGCTGCCGGAGTTATCCAACTCGTACTCAGTCCCGCGTGAGGCCACTGCGTGATATTGTCCAGGGGGGAGGACCATAAGGGCCTCGCCATAGGGCAGGAACCACACCTCCGAGGGGTTGCCCGCGATGTAGGGATCGCCCTTGTCCGGGCTAAGCGGAACTCCACCTTCTTCGGGGTAGATCGTCACTTTTGAGGGCACGCGGCGCCCGGTCTCGTCCACCACCGTCAGCCGCACCGAGCCCGGCCGGGGGGCGCTGAGTGTGACCTTTATCTCTTTACCTTCAGTAACAGTAATGGGGACACGTACACCATCGGGACGCCCGCGCGCATGGACCTGAAGCTCGTAGTCACCGGGGGGCAGGTGCCCGCCGAAGGAGCCATCTATCTGGCTGTCGTCACCCACGTCGGTCAGCCACTGAGACCAGGCGTAGTCTGCCCCTTTCTGGTACACCAACACAGAAACCTTGGACTGGGCGATGCCGGTGCCCTCCTCGACCACAAAGCCGGAGATGTCCCCATGCGGGGTGGCCATGGCTTCGATCAGGCTGTCCAGGGCACTGCCCACATCGCCCTTTCCAACGCCCAGATAGCGCTCGTAGCTGTAGGATGCGCTGGCGGGAAAGCGGTTCTCTTCGCAGTCCACCCCGGCCACTTCGCTATCTTCGTCACAGGGATCTCCGGCGATACCCGCCCCGAAGATCGCGGTCTGCGAAGAGGTGTACAGGGGAATAAAGAGCTGCCCGGCGGGGCTGGCCACCGCGTAGCTGACCCCATCGGCTACCCCAGCCACAAAGGGCACCACAAAGGGGTCCTGAAAAGTGTTTTTTCCCTCGACCACCATGGCCTGGTAGACGGCGCTGTCCTCGTCAAAACCCAGGCCCGGCGTAAACACGTCCACACTGCCGCCCTGCAGGTAGAAGTCGCCGAAGGAAAAACCATCGAACAAAGCCAGGTTCAGGAGCGGCAATTCGTCACTGCCTCCGGGCGCTGCGGTGCCCACGGGCAGGTCCGTCCCGACCTCAGTAAACGAGGCCGTGGTGATCAACTTCAGGGCGGGAATCCCTGGCTCCAGCACATAGTCCGTCGTGATGCGGAAGTCTGGCTGATCGACGATGTTCCAGAGGGCGTCCAGGAGCGACAGGAAGGCCTTGCCGGTGCCATCGGCACGCACGACTGCTTTTCCATCGCTGCCATCGGAAACGATGGTGACGTTCCCTTCGTTCTCTGCCGCGATCAGGTTCATGTTTACGGTGGCAAACATCTCCGCAAAGGCATCGCGTCCATGCCCACCCCCATAGGCGGGCTCGCTGCGCTGCAGGTCCACGTCGGCCACGGTGCCGCCGTAGGGACTCGGGCCCAGGGAGTAGCGTGGCCCTAGAACACCGACGCGGATCCGGTCATTCTCCAGGACAAAATCCCCGACATCGAGGGTGGCTTTGGGGCCGCCGATGGTCTGATCGAGGGATTCCACCGAGTAGGCGGCGGTCCAGGGGTCACCGGAGCTGCAGGCAAGGAGGAGGAAGATCATGGTGCTCGTTATCTAACCCCGTTTTTTACGGGGGGCCGCATCGTGGCCCCGGCCGGTGCCAGAAATTGCGCTGTCCTGCAGACGCCCATTGCTTTGTGATGCCGCCCGGATCTATGCTGCGGCCATGTCCACCGAGCTGCCCGAAGAGGCCCAGGCCGCGGATGTCCCCACCGAGCTTGCCGAAGAGCAGAGCCTGGGGGGCAGTCCGGCCGCCAGTACCGCCAACGCCGCCCTGCGTGCTCTGTCCCGGGCCGCACGGTCCTTTCTTATTTATGAGCCCCACAACGCCGCCATTCGCGCCTTCCTGGAGAGCTATCGGGAGGATGTAGGCCGGGCCTTGGGCCATGGGCCGCTGGCCCTGGATGTGCGCCCCTTTGAGATGTTGCGCTTTGGCGAGGTGGTCTATCTGGAGCGGGATCGTGGCCGCTCGCTGGCCTTCCGCCTCTTCCGCGATGGGGTGCGCAAGCTGACGATCTTTCCTGATGTTCCCTGGGAAGAACTCCAGAAATTGCTGGAGATCCTGTCCATCCGCTACACCGGGGTGCGGCAGCAGGAGGACGACATCGTGACGCTTCTGTGGAAGGCGGGCTTCACTCGTATCCAGATCAGCGCCGTAGAAGGCTTTGTTCCCGATGAAGACGGGGGATCGGAAGGCGGGGAAGGAGGAGGGGAGGGAGGGGAAACCGGCCCCGCTACCCCTCAGTCCGAGGAGCGGCAGGGGCTGAGGGTGGAGATCCCGAATGACTGGGATCGGCCTTTTCCGGCCCTTTTGGGCGCAAAGCCCATCAAATATATTCCGCTTCCCCCAAGCGTGTTGGTGAAGCTGCACGACAACTCCTCCACCCTGCCCAACCAGTGCCTGCGCCTGGTGCGGCGGATGTTGGAGGTGGCCAGTGACCCCACCGATCCGACCACCCTGGAGGAGGTGCTGCCCCTGGTCGAGGAAGTCCGCGATTTTTTGCTGGCCGATGGCCAGCTCCAGTGGCTCAGGGGCCTGATCGACATCCTTCAGACTTTACCTGAAGATCATCGAAAGAAGTATCTGAATGGCTTTGCTTCTGAGGCCAGCCTTAAGAAGATCCTTCATACCGTGGGCAAGGGCGTGGAAGATGCGCCCCCCGAGCTGGTGGCGCTGTTGGAGAGCCTGCCCGGAGAGCATGTGCGCTCGCTGGTGCGACTGCTTGCCTCCGAAAAAGGAGAAAGCCAACGCCGAGTTTTGAGAAAGTTGCTGGTGCGCTTCTGTGCGGGAAACCCCACCGCACTGATCGAAGGGATGAACGGTGCCGACGCATCTCTCTCCCGCGAGTTGCTGAAAGTGCTCGAAGAAGCTGCACCAGAGCAGGCGATCGACGCAGCGTTGAAGGTGGCCGACCACCCCGATATGGAGCTGCGGCTGGAGGTACATCGCTTGCTGGATCTGGCCGATGGCGAGCCGGTGATCGATGCCTTACGACGGATGGTACGCAGCTCGGAGGAGGAACTGCGGCGGCGCGCCATCACTTCGCTGGTGAACAAGGGCGATCAGGGCTGCTTCCCCACTCTCCAGGAGCGGCTGGAGCGCGGACATCCCTCGGAGTCCGAAGCCGAGGCGCTGGGCATGGCGATGGCGCGGGTGGAGCCGGAGGTGGCACGTGCCCTGTTTACGAAGTGGGTCACCCCCAAGGGGATGATTGGGCGCTTTATGGCGCTTCCCGGCCAGAGAATCCAGTGGTGGGGGGCGGTGAGCGGGCTGGCCATACTTCCAGGCGAAGTGGAGCCGCTGATCCGGGGTCTTTTTGATCGGGTAGACGAAGATCTGCGCCAGCACTGTGTCGCTGTGCTGGTGCGACGCCGGAAGCGGCAGCTCGGAGCGACCTGAGGGGTAGCTATGGATGATCTTGAACAGGCACAAGAATCGCTCAGCAAGGCGCTGGACCGTGCACGTGCGGGTGAGGACAAAGAGCTGGCCGGGCAGGTGCGCGACGGCGGGGAACGTTTTGTACGTCTGGTACAGGCCTCGCTCCGGCTGACCCGCACCCACGCGCTGGACAACCACGCCTTTGACGATCCGGTGGGGCAGCTGGAGACGACCATCCAGAGCCTCTATACACTCTTAGGTGCGCTGCATATCGTGGCGGTGGAAGACCAGATCTACCTGAACGACGTGCGTATTCGCCTCGATGAGCAGGCGGAGGGTGCGCCGTCGCTTGGAATGGACCTGCGTCGGCACGGGGTAGGGGGGGTCTCCTTCCACCAGCCGCTCCAGGAGGCCGGTTGGCGGGCCTTTATTGGCGCCTTGGCTACGGCTCCGGCCTCCTCGCAGCCCCGTCTGGCCCTTCAGGCACGGATAAACGCTGCTGGACTTGCGACGGTGGAGCTCTTCGGTGTCTTCCGCTTCCACGTCGCAGGGGAGGAAGGAGCGGCACTTCCGCGCGCAGCCTCGGCCATTGCCTCTCAGGCGGTGGGGGTTTTGGAGTCCTCCTGCGAGAACCTATCGATGAACCGGTTGCCCAACCCGCTGCCGGTACGCCGTCTGGTTGCGGAGATGTTGAAGGCGGGATCAGATGCGCCCGTCGAGGAGATTCCCGGTGCATCGGCCTACTCTACCCATACCTGGCGTGTCACCCAGCTTTCGGTGCTCCTGGGTAAGTCCCTTGGACTTTCGGAGGCCGATCTTCAGGATCTCGGGGTTTCCGCCATGTTTCACGACGTAGGCTATGCGGCGCGTGAGGGGGGAGGGGATGGAGAAGCAGGCTTTGCTCCTCCCTTTGAGCGCCACTCCGCGGCGGGTGCCCGGCTGATCCTGAAGCAGCGGGGCTTCCACGAGGCCAAGATCCGGCGCGCCCTCTGCTGCCTGGAGCACCATGTGGACTACAACGACGAGAGAGGAAGGCCCAGTCTCCTCGCCCGGATCGTCCGCATCGCGGAGGACTTCGACAACATGGTGCGGCCGGGAGGAATGGCCCTTTCGCCCGCCCTGGCCCTGCGGCAGATGCAGGCGGGATCGGGCACCCGCTACGATCCGCTGCTCTTCCAGGCTTTTGTGAATGCGATGGGGGCTTTTCCGCCGGGAACAAGGCTGGAACTGGCGGATGGGACACGGGTGATGAGCGCCGGTTTTGCCCGGTCTCCCGAAACTTTTGGCACTCCCACCGCCTGGGCGATCAACGCCGATGGCAGCCGGGGAGTGTGGCTGGATCTGGCAGAATCTGCAGCGGTGAAGCGGGTCGTGCTGTAAAAGCCTGGCATTTTGGGGAGGAACGGGTTAGCCGCCGCCCGCGGTGGGCTTTCCTCACCCGAACGCCCGCGGTGACGCGGCCGGAGAGATCATGGAAGAAGATGGAAAACAACGGCTGGCCAAAGTGCTGGCTGCACGAGGGGTGGCCTCGCGGCGGGAAGCCGAGAAGCTGATCGAAAAGGGACTGGTAGAGGTGGACGGAGAGGTGATCCGCCACCCCGGTCACCCGGTGGATCCCGACCACGAGCGTATCTACGTGGATGGGAAGCTGACCCCCACCACCCCAAGAAAGGCCTACTACCTCCTCAATAAGCCAACCGGCTACATCGTGAGTCGCGCCGACCCCGACGGGCGCCGCTCGGTGCTGGAATTGTTGCCGGAGCTGCCCGAGCGGGTGGAGCCGGTGGGTCGCCTGGACATCAACACCGAGGGTGCGCTGCTGCTCACCAACGACGGCGCACTGGCGCACTCGCTGACCCATCCGTCACGGGAGATCCCCAAGCGCTACCTGGTCAAAGTGTGGAAGGAGCCCAACGAGCGGAAGCTGGCTCAGCTGGAGAGTGGCGTGCACCTGGAGGACGGCAAGACCGCGCCCGCCAAGGTGCGTATCGTCGAGAGTACGGACGGTGGAAACACCTGGTTGGAGCTGACGGTCACCGAGGGCCGGAACCGCTTGGTACGCCGGATGTTCGCGGCGATTGGCCACCCGGTCAGCAAGCTGAAGCGTATCTCTTTTGCGACAATTTCCGTGCGGGAGCTGCCCGTCGGACAATTCCGCATGCTGACGGCGGACGAAGTTTCCCGGCTGCGCGAGCTGGCGCGTGGGGTCAACCCACAGCGTGCCGGCCAGAAAAAGAAAGAGCGCAAGGCTGGTTTTGCCGCGCCGGGTGAGGCCTGGATGAAGAAGCGGGTACATCGGAAGGCACGGTAGGCCAGCAGGCGGGCGGGGATGGTGATAGGCTGCGCCGGAGAGGTGCCTGTGCTGCTGTGGATCTTCGCCTGTAATCCGGATGACAAAGTTCCTGCCGAGTCTCAACCCCTCGTGCAGGAGTCCAAAGCCGACTCTGAGTCGGACACCGACACGGACACCGATACCGACACGGATAGCGACACCGACTCCGATACGGACGCGGATACCGACAGCGACACCGACTCCGATACGGATAGTGATGCCGACGCCGATCCTGCCTATACTGGCGGGGAAGGCCCCTATGCGACAACCAAGGAGACCGGGCAGCTTAACGGCAGCGATGTGGTCTGGTATGTACCCTCGGGCGTCAGTGGCGCACCGGTGATCGTGTGGTCCCACGGCTTTGCGCGTAGCAACGCCAACCACCTCGTCGCGGCGGAGCAGGCGGCTTCCTGGGGTTTTGTGGTCGCGGTGCCCAACATGCCCAGCTTTTCGGACCACGCCGCAAATGGCGAAGCCATTGCGATGGATTTTCTGCCGGGCACCCAGCAGCGTTACGCGGGCACCGTCTCGAATCAGGCTGTGTTGGTCGGGCACTCAGCGGGCGGACTGGCCACCTTTATTGCGGCGGGAATGACCACGGTGGACGCGGTGGTAGGCCTGGATCCGGTGGATTCCGGTGGCCTGGGAACCACCGCCGCACCGCTGGTTACCGCGCCCACCCTGGCGCTTTTGGGTATCGACAGCCTCTGCAATTCGCAGGGCAGCGGCGCAAGTATGGCGGCTCTTTTGGGCGGTCCCAGCTGGGTTGTGGATGTGACCGATGCCAACCACTGCGACTTTGAGTCGGTGACCGATCTGCTCTGCGAGCTGGGTTGTTTTGCGACGCACGACGCCACGCGGCAACAGCTCATCGCCGACTACACCATCGCCTGGGCGCTGCACTACACCGTGGGCGGGGCCGACGAGTGGGTGCAGGGGGCGCAGGCGGATCAGGATCGGGCCGCCAATCGGATCAGCTGGTAGCCGATGATTGAAGTCCAGAATCTCACAAAAACCTTTTTTGTTCCGGTGAAGGGGGAGGGCGTTGTGGGGTCGATCCGGGCGCTGTGGGATCGGCAACAGCGTGCGGTGGAGGCGGTGCGCAGCATCAGTTTTGCCATCCAACCGGGGGAGCGGGTCGGTTTTCTGGGTCCGAATGGAGCGGGAAAGACGACGACCTTGAAGATGTTGGCGGGGCTTCTGCACCCCACCTCCGGGGAGTGCCGGGTGCTGGGGCAGGTGCCGCAGCGGCGGGCCTCCGCACTTCTGGAGCAGATCACCCTGGTGATGGGGCAGAAGCAGCAGCTTTTGTGGGACCTGCCCGCACGGGAGACCTTTGAGTTGAACCGGGCCCTTTTTGGGGTAGACCGGGCCTCCTTCCGTCGGAATATGGATGAGTTGGTCGCGATGCTCGCCCTGGATTCGGTGATCGACAAGCCAGTGCGCAACCTGTCCTTGGGCGAGCGGATGAAGTGTGAGCTGGTGGCCGCCCTGGTCCACCGGCCGTCGATCCTGTTTCTGGACGAGCCCACCATCGGCCTGGACGTCACCATGCAGACGCAGGTGCGCAGCTTTATCCTGGACTGTAACCAGCGTTTTGGCGCCACCATCATCCTGACCTCGCACTATATGCAGGACATCGAGGCCATCACCCCGCGCCTGCTGATCATCGACAAGGGGCGGCTGCGCTACGATGGCAGCCGCGATGAGTTGTCCCGCACCGTCGCCCCTGAGCGGAGGATCGTCGTCAAAGCCGTCCTTCCTGCGCTTCTTGCCCTCGGCTTCACCGAAAACGAAGGAAAAATGGCTGCGACGGTCCCTGCAGGGGAGGCCAACGGGCGTATCGCGCAGCTGTTGCAGGTCGCACCGCTGGCCGAGTTCGACGTGGAGGCTCCCCCCTTGGAGGAGGTGATCGCCCGGGTTTTTGAGGGAGAAGCTCTGTGATCGGCGACTTCCTGCGGATTGTGCGCGCCTTCCCCACCATGCTGCGCGTCGGCTTTGCGGATATCCTCGCCTATCAAGCAGAGATGGTGATTTGGGTGCTTTCCGCGACCATGCCGCTGGTGATGCTGGTGTTGTGGGATGCAGCAGCGGAAAGTGGACCCATCGGCGGCTACGGGCAGGTGGAATTTGCCCGATATTTCACGGTGAATCTGGTGGTACGGCACCTGACCTCGGTGTGGCTGGTGTGGGAGATGAACATGCAGATTCGGCAGGGGACACTCTCGGGCTGGCTGCTACGGCCGGTGGCGCCGATGTGGTGGAATCTGGCGGAGACCCTGGCGGCCTGGCCGCTGCGGATGCTGGTGCTGTCGCCAGTATTGGTGGTCTTGGTACTGTGGCGACCGGAACTGCTTTTTGTACCT
>CAITDR010000483.1 GCA_903891165.1 uncultured Pseudomonadota bacterium | reverse complement strand
TGATCCTGGTGGATGTGGATCCCCGCAGTCCTCATCAGGGCGAGCCGGTGCCCTTGGCCTTCCAGTGGACCGCGGATGCGACCACCTTCCAGCCCGCCAACCTCCTGGCGATCACGCCGATCCCCGGTTTTCCGCTGCGCCCGGCCACCACCTATGCCCTGATCCTGAAGGAGCCGCTGGCCCGAAAAGGCAGCCAGACCCTGGATTGGGAGGAGGACCGCAGCCTGATTTCGGTCGAAGCCACCCTGCGTTCGCTGGATGTGGATCTGGACGAAGTGGCTCTGGTCAGCCGCTTCACTACCCAGGATCCCCGCGCCGAATTGGCGGCCGTGGCCGAGGTGATCCACCATGAGCTGGGTATGCCGGTCTGGGATCAGGAGATCACCCTGGTGGAAGGACTATTTTTGCCCTGCTATGTCTACCAGGGCTATGTGGATGTGCCCATCTGGCAGCGCGGGCAGCGTCCCTACCGGAACGAAGGCGGCGGTTTTGTATTCGATGCTACAGGAAAACCCGAGGTGCAGGGCTGGGAGCGGGTGCGCTTTACGCTGACCACCCCCTTCGCCGACATGCCTCCCGCTGGGTGGCCGGTGGTGATCTATGGGCATGGAACCGGTGGAGATGACCAGACCATCGCCCGCCAGAAGGAGGACGAGGGGCCGGTGTTGGCGAAGCAGGGGATTGCGGTGCTGGCGATCGCCCAGCCCCTGCATGGGGACCGGGCAACGCCCGAGACCGATGCCGAGCTGGACAGCTTCAATTACCTGAACCCCGAGGCGGGGCGGGGGAACTTCCGCCAGGGTGCCGCAGACCATATTTTTATGGCAGAGCTGCTGACTTCTCGGCCGCCTCACTTTACGTCCGGTGGTGGGGATATTCTGCTGGATCCCACGCGGGTGGCCTATTTCGGGCACTCTCAGGGGGGCCTCTCTGGTGGCCTGGCCGCTCCCTTTCTGGCCGAAGATGTGCAGGCGGTGGGTTTTTCGGGTGCCGGAGGGGTGCTGGCGCTGACCCTGGAGCTGCGCAAAGATCCCCTGGACATTCAGGGCTTGATCGAGGATCTTTTGGGCTTTGAGGAGACGGAGGAGGCCAACCTCTTCCATCCCGTGGTGGGACTGATCCAGTCGATGGCCGAGGTCACCGACCCCATCAACTACGCGCCCGGCTGGTACAAGGAAGATCCCGGTGTAGGCGGACGACCACTTCCGGTGCTTCTCACCGAAGGACTTCTGGACGAATACACTCCCTCGGTGACGACGGAAGCCCTGGCTGCCGCCGCACGGATCCCGGTGGTGGGCCCGCCCGCCAACGCCCCCGAAGCCTTCCGCCTCCGCGATCTGGATCCGGAAAGTTGGCCTGCATCGGGAAATGTCCGCGATTGGACCGGAGCCTCGAACACCGCGGGCCTGGCGCAGTACCCGGACAACGGCCACTTCGCTATCTATGACAATCCCGCCGCCGAGAAGTTCTACGCCACCTTCCTGGGCACAGCCCTGAACGGCCAGCCGGTGTTGGAGCCCTGAGCGGGTCTTCTTTGGGGAGGGCCAGCGACCGAATCGGCGCAGGGACAATGTGACAAACCTGTGCTATTGTGTCGCCGCACCTCTGGAGGAAACCATGCTGACCCTACTTCTGGCCCTTTTGGCCTGTGATCGCACCGAAAAAGACACCGACACCTACACCCCGCCGGATGAGAACGACGACAGCAGCACCACCGACGACAGCAGCACCGACGACAGCGGTCCGCCGGTCGGGGACTACCTGGAGGTTGCGGCGCTGGGCTTTGAGTTCACCGGAGTCTGGAACAACGACCTCCATTTTCTGGACAACTACCTCTACGAAGACACCAACGGCGATCTGCAGGCCACCATCCCCTATGTGCTGGTGACCATGGCTTCGCTGGACTACTTCGGCATGACCTCGGACGATCCGGGCTATGAAAATGAGTACTGCGAGTTTGCGGCCATCTTCCGCTGGCAGGAAGCGAGCTTCAAAGGCCAGGAGTTCGACTGGGATGCCGGCAAGGGCGGCACCGGTCTGGAGCTGGAGACCTGGGACGCCTACGAAGGCTACCTGGAAGTGCTGCCCGACACCTACAGCGACCGTTGCTATGAGCTGGATCCTGCCGTTTTTGCGGATGGCAACCCGCTCTCGGTGATCGACGGGATGCACTTCGGACTGGGCTTCGGCCCCCTCTCCGACCATCTCTTCGACATCTACAAGGACGGCGAGACCTTCGCCGACTACGAGCTGGCCTACATGAGCCAGTACATCGCCATCAACCATCCCGATGGTAGCGGCGGCTACACTTTTGACGCCTATGACTGGAACGGTGGCCTGTACATCGAAACCGACTTCGGCGCCTGTGTGGATGTGGACGACGGTGCCGGTGGCACCTTTGAAGTCTGCGGCCAGCCCATGGTGGACGCGGACAGCTTCTACGTGCCCGGCGACACCACCATCGAGCCCCGCTACAACTTCGTCCGTGGTTTCTCGGCCTGGCTGGAGGATACCCCCAACCTGGACCTGGGCATTCTGAAGGAAGGGGTGCCGCAGTAGGGAAGGGGAGGTGGCCGCCTCAGGCCACCTTCAGCGTCACCTGAAACTGCCCGCCGTCCAGGTTCTGCGCAACGACCACCGAGCCGTTGCCATTGACCCGGACGGCGAAGGCGATCTGCACCGACTGAGCGGGGGTCAACGACAGACCCGCCGCCAGCTCAGAAGAGATGCTCTGCACCACACTACGGACGTTTTCCAGAACTTTGTCCGGGTCATTGTGTGAGCCGCCACCCTCGCTCTTGTCGATACCGGCGCTGCTCTCGCAGTCGATGAGTAGCAGCACCTTGGGGTCGATACGGGATTCCAGAATCATGACTTATGCCCTCATGGCTTTGCGGATACAGGCGAAGTAGCTGCTTTCTTCTTCATAGTAGTCGGGCACCGCAAAATCCCGAAGCAGCTGTCGCAGGGCGGGGAGGTTGTGGTGCGGCACCGTCATGTACAGGTGGTGGCAGCAGTGATAGTTGAAGGAAAAGGGGGAGAAGATCGCAGCCTGCCACCAGGGAACCACCACATCCACCGTCGGAATCCCACGTCTACACGGAGGCACTCCGCGCAGCAGCGGCAGGCCATGCTCTACCAAGATCCGCGAGCGGTTCAGAAACACCGCTACCGTAAACAACGGCCCCACCCACAAGAGTGCGTAGCCATAGAAAAGACCGGTCAAAGACCAGCAAAGTCCAACCAACCCCAACTGCGTCAACACCACATAGGCAGAGTGCCGATGCGAGGCGGCCACCGACTCCGCACTCACTTCTTTCCGGCCGCCCACCGAGGCAATTCCTTTCTGCCCGATCTTGACCACGAGTTCCACCAGGGTGCCCAGCGTATAGGTGAGCCAGCGTCGCAAGCCGCGCGGGGCACGGATGATATTTCCATAGATATGACCGTCAGGATCGGTCTCGACCGATGTGCTCTTGTGGTGCTCCAGGTGCTGCACCCGGT
>CAITDR010000482.1 GCA_903891165.1 uncultured Pseudomonadota bacterium | reverse complement strand
GTCGCGCTGCAGGTTCAGGGTGCTACTATGGTAGCTGTCGTCGCTTTCTCCCCACACATAGTCGCAGCTGAGCGGGTAGGGAATGTTCCCCATTCCTGCTTGAGGAGTCTCGTAGTTGTCCGTCTTGCAGAAGGTGGCGTAGCTGCCGGGAGCCAGGATCACCGGACTTGACGGGTCAACATAGACCCCCTTCTCAGCCACCGAGGCGGCCACCCGCCCGAAATACCAATTGCTGAGGTCTACGTCGCGGCTGCTACTGTTATAAATCTCAAACCAACTTGCATCATTGTTAGTTGCTGTTCCGTTGACGTAGGGCTGCCGGGTGACCTCGGTGATCACGATGTCGCCCGCCACCACAAAGTCCTCGTCCACCCAGCCGTCGCAGTCGCCGTCCAGGCCGTCGTCCTGCTCCGCGGCCACCGGGGAGATAGCCGGATCCTGATCGTCACAATCCGTATCATCGGCTACAAAACCTACCGGTGCGCTACAGTCCAAATCCACCGTCGCCGCGTCGCCGTAGCCATCCCCATCGGCGTCCGCAAAGAAAGAAATGGCGTCTACCGCCGCATTATCGAGCGCTCCGTCGCAGTCCTGGTCCAGGCCATCGCAGACTTCCGTCGCACCGGGGTACAGGCCCGGGTCGGCATCATCGCAGTCGCCACCGGTGCTGATGGTGCCTGCGGGCTGAGTGCAGCTGACGGTGGCGCTGCCGCCGTAGCCGTCGGCATCCAGATCGTCATACCACGTGGGGGCATCCACGGCGGCATCGTCGATGGCACCGTTGCAGTCCTGGTCCATCCCGTCGCAACGCTCCGCCGCTCCGGGGTTTACACCCGCCTCCCCATCATCGCAATCACCGGCATCGGCCACTGCACCTGCGGGTGCATTGCAGGCAACAACTGAATTCCCGGCTCCATAGCCATCCCCATCGAGGTCCGTGTACCAGGGACTCCCGTCGGTTGCATTGTCGTCCACTGTGCCTGAACAGTCGTTGTCAATGCCGTCACATCGCTCGGATAGTCCAGGAGCGGCGCCGGCATCTGTATCGTCACAGTCGCCACTCACAGTTGTAGATCCCAGCGGAGGGGTACAGACGACGGTGCCGACGCCAGCCCCATAGCCATCCCCATCGGCATCGGTGTACCAGGTCTGCGGAAGTGTCCCGCCGTCGTCAACGGCACCATTGCAGTCGTTGTCTACGCCATCACAAAGCTCGGTATTTCCAGGATAACTCGCAGAGCTGTCGTCGTCACAGTCCGTGCCATCGGCAACATAGCCCGCAGGAGGCGCGCAGGCCTCAAAAAAGCTCGTTGCATCTCCAAAACTGTCGCCATCTTGATCCGCATACCAGGTGGCCAACGGCGCCCCGTCATCTACCAGGCCGTCACAGTCGTTGTCCAACCCATCGCAGCTCTCGACGGCGCCCGGGAAAACCGAAGGATCTTCGTCCGCACAATCGCCGCCGACCGTCGCCGAGTAGACGCCCTGTGCACCACAGGCGACGATGGTGTCATTGCTGTCGCCAAAGCCATCTTCGTCCAGATCTACATACCAGGTAGATCCCTGCTGAATGCCGTCGTCCACCTCGTTGTCGCAGTCTTGATCCACCCCGTCGCAGATCTCCGTGGCGCCCGGGTGG
>CAITDR010000481.1 GCA_903891165.1 uncultured Pseudomonadota bacterium | reverse complement strand
GTTGGATGCGGACCATCCCAAAAAAATCCCAGCTTTGGGCTGCCTGATCAAGGAGAAGGAGGACCGGGAGGCACTGGGGTTGGATCGGTGATTCATTTTATGATGCACCTATCGGAATCGACGGCATGACCAGCCTCCTCGCCGGAATTCTCCTCGGCCTGTTGCTCCTCTGGCTCTTGCTGCGTCAAGAGAAGCGCAAGGTTGTTCAAAAAATCCCACCGCCGCCATTCGTCCTCCTGTCTCCTCTCCGAACAATATCCTCCTCTCCGATCCCCAGCTCCTGCTGGCCATCCTGGCCGACCGAGACCTCCATCCCAGCCCCCTGGTAGACCCCCGCGAAGGTCCTCGCCTTGCGTTGGCGATGCCACTTATCGATGGTTATGAGGTATCACGATTATTAGATGTCCGACTATAGATTCGTGATACATTACGAATGGGCATCCCGACGTTGAACTTCCGACCACGGCGGGTGGTACCCGAGCTGTGGCTGGCCGAAGATCGGCAGGTGGAGTCCACCCTCGGTGGCAGGGCGGTGGGGGAGCTGGAGCGGGTGCTGAGCGAGCAGGGGGTGCCGGTGCGTCGTTTTTTGATGCGTGGGCGCAATGTGGGCGGGCTGAGCGTGCAGCGGTGGGTGGCGACGGCGGGGAGCGCGCGGCTGCTGTTGGTCACCGACGGGGCACGGCTGTTGGGAGACGAGCGAACGCTCGCGGCATTGGCGGCGGCGGAGGCAGGGATCTGGCGTATCGGGCGGCCGCAACGGGAGTTGGAGGCCTGGGTGGCACGCGGCTTGCGTCTGGTGGACCGCGAGGGGCTCCGGGGTTTTTTATCGGGCCAACGCGGTATCCATCAGCGGGAGCTGTGGCCCGGGGCCATGCAGGCCTGGGCGGCGGCCTGTGCCATGTCGCCGCTTCCGGTGTTGCCTGAGGATGCCCTGGCCCTACGGGTGGCGCTGGAGTTGCCGGTGCCGGTAGAGGCGCTGGATGTGTTGATGGCCCGCTCGGCGAGGCGGGACCTGCTCCAATTTCCACCGGAGGAGCAGCGGGAATTGTGGGCCTGGGCAGCAGATATAGCACCGGAGCTACGTCGGAAAGCGTTGGCGTGGTGGGAGCGACGGTTGCGCGGGGAGCTGGCACCGGGTGCGGAGGCCCACCGCGAGGGACTCCTGGCGACCCTGAAGCTTTGGGAGTCGCCGGAGGAAGGGTTGGATAAACTTGCAGAACTCCGGGAACACCCGCTGTTTCCGGAGCTGCGGGGGCAGTTGGCGGCGCTGCTGCAGAGTGATCATGCCAATTTGGAGGAAAAAGGGAGAGCAAAACTGGAGGAGTTGGGCCTTTGTGCGCCGGCGCCCGCACCGGCGCCCGAGCCACCACCGACCTCCGGGTGGCGACCTTTTGTGGGGCCCTTGGTCACCGGTGCGTTGGCACTGGCGTGTGTGGGAATGGGAACCTGGAAGATCTTTCAGGAGGATGCGCGTCCAGTGGCCTTTTCCGGTGGGGAGGTCGAGCTGCAGCCCGGGCAGAAGGAGCTGGAGCTGGGGAGCAGCAGGCAGGAGGGGCAGGTGCAGGGCTGGCCCTGGCGGGCGGAGCCGACGGACGGACTGGTGTGGGTGCAGGTGTGGGTGGCGGGACGCTGGCAGGGGGCGGAGCTGCTACGGGCGGGAGACCGGCTCACACTGGGAGCGGACGGGGGGAAAATTTGCATCAAAAGTGAGGAAGTTCTCTGTGATACCGGATTCTCCCATGGTTGCGGGAGCTGCCCGATGGAGGGAGGGGAGGCGGCGGAACCCGGGAAAGTTGCATTGTTGGCGGGGGATCCCAATGATCCTGAGCTTCAGCACTTCGGACGGCGGCTCATCGACCACGGGCTTGTGGATGCGTGGGTGGCGGGGGTTGTGGCCGACGCCCTGCCCGAGCTGCCCGCCTATGGGATAGTGCTGGGAGTTGGCAGTGATCCGGAGAGGCTGCTGCCCGCGCGGAAGGGGGGGGAGCTGCAAGCCGCGAACCCCAGACGACGCTGTACCCTCGCTCTGGCGCGGGAGGCGTCAAAGGAGGACGGAAATGCAATCGACTGGCGACGTAGTATCGAGATATTGGAGAATGGAGAAGGAAAAGAGTTGACTGATGTCTTTCTCATGGAGGGACCCGATTGTAGTGGGTGGGTCATAAAACAAGCTACCTGTGCCAGCGCGATGAGCCAGGTGGATCAGCGGGAGGGGACCTCCGTTGTGGTGCCGGAGGTGGCGGCCCCGGTGGCCGTGCTGCCTGCGCCGGGCCCGACAATCAACCCGGTGCCAGGCGGAAGCTCAGCCGATGGCGGTACTGCCCAACCCTTACGGCATCCGCTCCGGCCCTTCCGGTGGAGAAACCTGCTCTCTCTCCTCCAGCCCTGCCCTCAGAGAAGCCGCCGGTCCTCACGGCGCAGATCCAGATCGACGCCCCCTATCTAAAGTCCCCCTCGGCCAGCCTGGCCTGCCCCGATCGGGTGCAGAGCCTGCGGCTGGGGCCCAGCACCAAGGTAGAAGTCCCGGCTGAGAGCAGCTGCTTCCTCCAGCTGGACGGTTCCGGAGCGCGGGATGAGGTGACCCTGAAGGCTGGAGGACACTATACATGCATGGTTGAAGGTGGAATACTCCGCTGTGAAGGGGCCGGGAGCGGGGCAACCGACACCCCCGGGTTGAGCCCGGATGGCTACATTCCCATCCAGAGCAACAACCTCAGCATGAACCCCGCGACACTCCGGCTGTCGATGGACCAGAACAGCTACACCGGTCTTTTGACCTGCGGCGGGAAACGCCATGATCTGCGGCTGGTCGGAGGGTTGGAAGAGCGGGTGGAGGGGGATGCGCTGGACACCTGTCTTCTGGCCGTCCAGGGCCTCTCGGGTCTCCAGACCCTCCAGTTTGGGAAGACCTACCTGTGTTCTGGTGCCAGCGGGCTGCTCAGTTGTGCGGAGAAGGGGGCAGGAGTGGTGGAGCGGATCCAGCAGCGGCAAGAGGCGCGACGTACCGGCGAGCTGAGGGTACAGGTGAAAGGAGCCTTGGCGGATGACATTGGCTGGGTGGACTGTGGGGGGGATCGGGAGCCGGAAGGAAGCCTGCAACAAGGGGGCAATTTTGCCGGCATCTGGGCAGACGAAGACTGTCGCTTTACGATAGATGGGGTGGAAGGGCAATTTCCGGTGCGGGGAGGCTTCCGCTATGATTGCTCCATCCTGACCTCGATCTCCAAAGATCGAGGCGACCGCAGCGAGACACGACGTTTGTCCTGTGAGAAGGCGGGAATCTTCGCAGCTCCCTAAGTCTGCGCGCTACGACGCGGTCCACCCGTCCTGTTCGGAAATCGGATAAGAGGAAGCGATGAAAAAACTCCAAGATCGGGTCGTGGTCATCACCGGTGCCAGCCGGGGCGTAGGGGCTGCATGTGCCGTGGCCTGCGCCAAAGAGGGCGCTTCGCTGGTGTTGGCTGCCAAGACGGTGGACCCCGATCCCCGCCTGCCGGGAACCCTGCATGAAACGGCCGATCTCTGCGCCGTCGAGGGTGCGAAGGTGGAGGTGGTTCCCTTCGATGCCCGCGATGCAGTTCAGTGCGAAGGTGTGATCGACCGGGCAATCCAGCGTTTTGGACGTGTGGACGTGCTGATCAACAACGCTGGTGCCATCTTCTGGGCTCCGGTGGCTGACTGGCCGGTCAAAAAATTCGATCTGGTAATGGGCGTTAACGTGCGTGCAGCCTATGCAATGTCCCGCGCGGCAATCCCGCACATGCGACGCCAGGGCTACGGCCACATCCTGATGATGTCCCCGCCGGTCAACCTCGCGGCTGCCGTTGGAAAAGCGCCCTACCTCCTCTCCAAAATCGGCATGACCGTCCTCGCGATGGCCATTGACGCCGAAGAGCAGGACAACGGCCTTTCCGCCACCGCGCTGTGGCCGGTCACCGGCATCCGCACCGCCGCCACCCAGAACCTGGGGATGGGCGACGACGGCCAGTGGCGCACCCCGGCCATCCTTGCCGACACCACCCTGGAGCTGATCGCACGGGACCCCCGGCAGAGCCGCTTCCGTGCCTGGCTGGACGAGGATGTCCTGGCAGACATCGGGATCACCGACCTGAAAAAGTATCGCTGTGTTCCGGATGAGGAGCCGACCACGATGTCGATTGAGCTGGTGGATCCTGGCTGGTCAGAACGGAATGGGAGAATCTGAGCCACGTTGATTGTATCATGTATCATGTATCATGTATCATGTATCATGTATCATGTATCATGTATCATGTATCATGTATCATGTATCATGTATCATGTATCATGTATCATGTATCACCGCCGCCAGAAAGCCTCTTCCCGGATGCACCAGATCCCGGAAAGGGATAGTAGAGGCTGATGCAGGTCTATGATACGGCACGGGGCACCTCGACCGCGATCCACGACGGGCTCTTGGGCTGGGCGCGCGAGCGTATGCGGCGTGCGGGTTTTACCGGCCTGGAATGCCTGGGAGCTTTCCCTGCCGGCGCACGTACCGATCCGCAGCTGGTGCTTTTTCCCTATCGGGTGGGCCCCGATCCCAAGCTCACCGATCTGAACCCCACTCCGATGATCCTTGGGGGGGAGGGCGAGCAGGGGCGCGGCTCCGGTGCACCGTCGGCATGGATCGAGGTTGCAAGCTATCTTTCGCGCGGGCTGCAGGAACTCGGCGTGGGTATGATCCGTCGCCCGGTGCCCGGTGCGCCGCCGGCGATGGTGCGCAGTGGACTTCAGGATCTTCCTCCCTCTATCCGCGCCTGGTACCAACAATGGGGCGCGGACTGGCTGCAGGAGGGCCACGCCCGCATGCCACGCCTGCACTGGGTGGGCGGCATCGTCCTCACCATCCGCTACCTCGCCGTGGCCGTGGGACAATTGCCCGATCACGACCCCACCCGCAGTGCCCCCCTGGGCATCCCAACACTGACCGTCCTTGCGACGGCCATCTACCGGGAGCGGGTGTTTGAGGCGGAGATGGAGGCCCCCGAAGCTCCCGAGTCCCTGGCTCCCTTTGTGGATGCCCTCTCGGTGGCCCTCGAAGAAAAAGGAAAGGAAGACCTTGCAAAAGAGCTGCGTGCCAGCATGGCCGCCACCCGCAACCGCTATGTGCAGCAGGTGGCCATCCAGCCCATCTCCGACATCGGCAACCAGGAGCTGGCGCAGATGCTCCAGGCTCTCCAGCAGCCCCTCCAGGCGGCGCTGACCTTCCAGCTGCGTTTTTCGGTAGGTGGAGAGCTGCTCTTTGGTCCGGGTGGAATGCCAACGGGTAGACCCGTATGAAGCTGGAAGGGAGCCTCGAAGTTCATATTCTGCGCTGTAAGGAGACGCTGGGTCTGGGCGGGGCGGAAGAGGCTGTGCTCCGGATCCTGGTGGCCGTGGATGTGGATCCCGCTACCGCTTCCCGTGCGCAGGCCGAAGACCCCTGGCAGCGTCAAGGTGTACTTTCTTTCGGCGTTCTTTTCGACTGGCTGGGAGAGATCGAGGGGCTGGAGGCCGCCGTCGCACGGCTTTCGGATTGGGGGATTGTACAGGTGGTCGGCCGGGAAGCCACCGATCCGCAAGTTCCTGGCGTGGCGGCACTGCGGCTGACCCACTCCGGACGGGTGTGTCTGGGCATGGCTCCGGCCCTGCGGCGGGGCGATGTTTCCGAGCTTCAACCTTGGTGGATCTTTCACGGAGCGGGCCGCGAAAGTTGTCTGGCAGAGGCGACGATTTTGACCGGGGTGCCTGCCTGGGAGCTGCTCCGCCCCGAGGGGCCGGCGCTTCAGGGCCAGCTTGCCGAGGCCCTCTGCTGCAGGGGGGGCGCCATCATAGATGGTGAAAAGATCCCTTTGTCGGTGCTCTCTCAACTCCTGGGGCGATCAGCGATGGCCGCGGCCCCCCGGGTGCTCCTGCTGAGCCAGCCTCTGGAATTACGCTCGGTGGCGGCTGCGATCGGCGCAAAACTGCGCTGGGTGCCACCCCACCACAGCACCCGGCACGGAGGCCTGCTCCTGGATGCGCGCGTGGACGCCGCCCTGGGCGGCAACAATGCCGACCGCTACGGCGTGGCCGACTCCGAGATCGCCACCCCTCAGGTCTGCAATGTTCCACTTTCCGCGCTACTTCTCCCCCCGGCAAACGAAGCACGCTTGCTGCAGGCCATGGTGTCTGCACGCTACCGGGTCACGGGCGGCTACCGGCTTTTGATGTCAGGACCGCCCGGAACCGGTAAATCGACCACCGCGGCGGTGCTTGCGACACTCCTCAAGAAGCCGATTGTCCGACTCGATCTTTCCTCCGTACTCTCCAAGTGGCTGGGGGAAACAGAAAAACTGATTGGCCAGATTTTTGATGTTGTAGAGGATGCGGGGGCGGTACTGGCGCTGGATGAGGCGGAGGCGTTGATGCGTCAACGGGGTGGGGAGGGTGGCTCAGGTGCCTTGAGTACCGGGGTGGCCTATCTTTTGACCCGCCTGGAGCGTTTTGAGGGGGTGCTGGTCGCGACCACCAACCGCGCGCAGGACCTGGACGAGGCCTTCTTCCGGCGTTTTGATGACTACATCAAGCTGCCCCTGCCCGACGTGCCCACCCTCCGGCGGCTGTGGTTACACTATCTGCCCGCGCCACACACCGTTGATATTGAGCTGCTTGCCGGCCGCTTTGCGGTGAGCGGCGGGCTGGTGCGGGGTGCCTGCCTGCGGGCCAGGTCCTGGCACCAGGCGCTGGGCCACGAAGGCCCCCTGGAGACCCCGATGGTGCTGGCCAGCCTGGGGCGGGAGCTCGAAAAATCCAACCGCTCCAGCCAGGAAGTGCTGCTGGAGCCTCATCGGAGCCGCGTGCAGCGGCTCTTGGATGGCACAGACTTTCACGTTTAGGGAGGAAGCCCATGGATTGGCAGGATATCGGAGTACGTGCCGCAAAGGGCATCGGGATCAGCGAGGAAGAAGCGCTGCAGATCGTCGCCATGACCGACCCGGAAGAGCTGCGCCACCTCTACCAGACTGCACAGGGGGTCCGGCGGACATGGAAGGCAGATTTTGTGAACACCTGCGGTATCAGCAACGCCAAAAGCGGCCGTTGTGCCGAGGCTTGCTCCTTCTGCTCCCAGTCTGCCCACTTCAATACCGACGCGCCCAAGTACAGTATGAAGAAGGCCGACACCCTGGTGGCCGAGGCCAAAGAGGCATTTGCCCAGGGGGTACGTGAGTTTTCTCTGGTGGCTTCGGGGCGTGCCCTCACCAACAAGGCCGAGGTGGCCATCATCAAGGATGCGCTGAAGGGCATTCGCGAGGAAACCGGTCTTCAGACCTGTGCTTCTTTGGGGTTGATGAGCAGAGAAGGCCTGGAAGAGCTCAAAGAGGCCGGACTGATGTCGGTACACCACAACCTGGAGACCGCCCGCTCCTTCCACAAAAACATCGTGAGCACCCACAGCTACGATGAAGAGGTGGATACCATCAAAGCTGCAAAATCTCTGGGGATGTACACCTGCGCCGGGGGCATTTTTGGGATGGGGGAGAGCTGGGCGCAGCGGGTGGAGCTGGCCCTGGAGCTGCGCGACCTGGATGTGGACAGTGTCCCGTTGAACTTCCTCAATCCTCGGCCGGGTACCCCTCTGGAGGAGCAGGCCACCCTGCCTCCGGAAGACTGCCTGAAGATCATCGCGCTGTTCCGGCTGGTGCTGCCCACCAAGGACCTCGTGGTCTGCGGTGGTCGGGCCTTGAACCTGGGGGATCGGCAGGGCGAGATTTTTGAAGCCGGCGCCAATGGCATGATGATCGGCAACTACCTGACTACGGCCGGACGGCAGGTGGACCTGGACCTGGACATGCTGGAGGCCGCGGGTATGGTGGTCCGGGCGCCGCCGCACCTGCCGCATCCTCCCAGCCTTCGGCCGACGCTGCGGGTGGAAGGTACGGATCGGAATGGCCTCTGAAGGGCGCTATCAACGTCTGGAAGAGCGCCGGGATCGTCTGAAGGCAGAAGGGTTGGAACGTCGTCTCCGCCGGGTGGTACCCCTCAGTCCCACCCGTGCCCTGGTGGATGGGCGGGAGGCGCTGGTCTTCTGCAGCAACGACTACCTGGGGCTGGCCCAGCACCCCGAGGTGGTGGCCGCG
>CAITDR010000480.1 GCA_903891165.1 uncultured Pseudomonadota bacterium | reverse complement strand
TGTGACCGAGCTGTCGACGACAACGCCGTAGACGCCAGCACCTGGTACACCGACGCCGACGGCGATGGCTACGGATCCGCCACCGCCACCACCCTCTCGTGCAGCCAGCCCAACGGCTATGCCGCCAACGCCGACGACTGCGACGACGGAGATTCCGCCATCAACCCCGGAACCCTCTGGTATGCCGACCAGGACGGCGACAACTACGGGGATCCGAACGCCTCCATCGCCGACTGCTCCGCCCCCACCGGCTACCTCGCGGATTCCACGGACTGCGACGACAATAATTCGGGCACCTACCCCGGGGCGCCGGAAGCCTGTGATGCCGTAGACCAGGACTGTGACGCGGCGGTGGATGAGGAAGTGGCGGATGATGGCTATGAAGTGGCGGGGGTGACGCCGTATAATTTGGGGACGTTGAGCGGAACAAAGTCCGTGGTTGGGTGGTTTTCCTCCACCGATACGGCGGGAGAGGATTGGTATACGGTGACCGCGACGGCTGGACGCAACGACAAGACGGTGGTTTTTTCGTTCAGCGGGCCCGCCGGCCATACCGTCACCATCACCGATGATGATCCCCAAGGGGCAAAGACCTACAGTCTGTCCTCTGGTACCCAGGTGCGAGCGACGGTGTGGGCCACGAAGACATTTACCTTCACCTTCCAGATCGTCGCCGACCCCAGCCTGAGCGATAGCGACCTGTGCGCCGACCCTTACACCCTCAGCATTCAGTGATAAGGAGGTAGCATGTTGCTTGTCCTTCTGACCGCCTGCCTGTACGACCGCGCGCAATACCTCGCCTACACCGAGGAATTCGCCGATGACGACGCCGACGGTCACCCCGGCTATCACGACTGTAACGACGAAGACGCCGACATCAACCCCGATCAGGACGAAATCTGCGACGGGGTAGACAACGACTGCGATGGCGGTGTCGACAACAACGCGCTGGACACCCAGCGCTGGTACCAGGATCTGGACCAGGACGGCTTCGGCAACACCGAAATCACCCGCGAAGGCTGCCTTCCGCCCAATGGCTACGCCGACAACGGCACCGACTGTAACGACGACGATGCCGCCATCTATCCCGACGCCGAGGAGTCCTGTGCCGAGGCCGTGGATCGCAACTGCGACGGTCAGCCCGGCAACCAGGACAGCGATCAGGACGGCTCCCCCGCCTGTGTGGACTGCAACGACACAAACCCGGCGATCAATCCCGACCAGGTAGAAGTCTGCGATTTTGTGGATCAGAATTGCGACAACCAGATCGACAACGACGCGTTGGACGCCCGCATCTGGTACGCCGATGCCGACGGCGACGGCTACGGCGACCCGGCGACCGAAGTGCTGGCCTGCTATCCCCCCACCGGCGAGCACATCACCGCATCGGGGGACTGCGACGACCGCGACGTGACTATCAAACCCGGCGCCGAGGAGGTCTGCGGGGATGGTGTGGACAACAACTGCAACAGCACTCCCGACGACTGCCGACCGGAGGGGGATCTGGATGTGGGGACGGTGCTCACCAACAATCAGAACAATTTTCTGAATTCTGCCATCGGAGTTGGGGACGTGAATTTCGATGGCTACGATGATCTTGCCGTCGGAAGTCATGAACTGGTGGGAACCCCGAATGGCTTGGGGGGCTCCTTTGCCATTCTTCTCGGACCCATCGCAACCGGTACCCTGGATATTGAGACGACTGCCTCGTTGTTTGTGACTGGTACCGAGAGCTTCACGGGAGTCGGGCATGATCTTTCCCCAGCCCTGGACTACAACGGCGACGGTCTCACGGAAGTCGCTATCTCCTCGGCCTACCTGGGCAGCACCGTCAGCAGCGCGGTTCACCTGATCCCGGTTAGCCGCAGGGGCCCATTCACCGTAGAGCAGGCCGAATTCGGGCGTCTCACCGGTACTACCGATGACTACTTCACATTGGGTGGTATCATGTACGGCACGGAGGACATCGACGGCGATCATGCCGATGAGCTGCTGATCGGCTCCCCCAACGCCTACCGGAACGGCGTCGAGAATTCGGGCACCCTCTACCACATCAGCGGCGCCTTCGTCACGAACAGTACCGCCGCCTCGGTCGCAAAAACCACCTTTTTAGGCGATGAATATGATGGCCTGGGCGACGTGGTGCTGCAAGATGTAAACGGCGACGGCGAGAAGGACTACATCCTGGGCGCCTACTACAATGCCACGGGCGGCACCGATGCGGGTATCCTCTACACCTTCTACGGCCCGCTGAGCGGCACCATTCAGATGAGCCAGGCCGACGTGGCCCAGACCGGCATCGCCGGGGAGTCCCTGGGAGAGCCGCTGGTCACCGCCGCCGATATGGACGGCGACGGCCTCGAAGATCTCTGGGCCACCGCCCTGTACAGCTCGCTGCCTGGCACTGATGCGGGCGCCGTCTACCTGCTCCCCGCCACCGCCACCTCGCGCGATGCCCGCGCCAACGCCATCGCGTCGCTGGCGGGAGAAAGCTCCGGGGATCTTTTTGGGGTGGATATCGCCGTTGTGGACATGGATGCAGACAATAACCAGGACATTCTGGTAGGTGCCGCATGGCAAAGTCAGGGTGGCGAAAAATCCGGCAAAGCCTACCTTTTCTACGGCCCCTTCGCCGGTGCCATCGGCGCCCGCGACGCCGAAGGCAGCTATGTGGGCTACGCCGTGGGCGCGATGGGGGGCGACTGTGTGGCGTCGGTGGGTGACCTCAACGCCGATGGCCAGCCGGACCTCGCCATCTGCGAGCCCTCCACCAACCCGGCGACCAATGCCCAGATCTCTTTGATTTATGGCTACTCTTTTTAGGGGGAGGGGGAGGCGGGCGGCGATCTCCCGCCAGCTTCAGCGATTTGCGAGGAACAAAAACAGGCCAGCCAAGGTAAGGACAAGACCCCCGATCACCAGGGGCGCCTTAAACCTCACTCCCGAAGGATCCCCCCCATGAACAACCTCCCCGAAGCCGCCCCCCCACGCGACTACCACCCCACCTTGGAGCGGTTGAACGCACTTTCCCGCAACCACCTGCTGTACTTCCGGCTGGAGGTGGGAAGGCTGCTGTTGGAGGATTTTTTTGAGGGGGATCCGGCGGCCTACCACAGCCAGGACAGCCAGAAAAAGCTCTCTTTTGCCCACTTTTTAGAGAGCTGCGGGGACTATCTGGCCGACATCGGGCTGGGAGCACAGGTGCTGCGGCAGTGTATTCAGGCGCAGATCGCGGTACGCAGCTTGCCGGCGGGCACGGTGGAGCGGCTGCTCTTTTCGCATATTGTAGAGCTGGCGCGGGTGGAGGACGAGGCGACCCGCAGTATTCTCGCCCAGGCGGCAGTGGAGAACCGCTGGACCGGCTTGCAGCTCCGGGATGCGGTCCTATCGACCAAAGCTGGGAAGTGGATCGACGGGGATCCCGCGCCGGGCCTTCAGCCGGTGGCACCGGAAGAAACCGAAAAAACGCCACAGCTTGGCCGGGTGGTGACCCGCTTTGAGCGCTCGGCCGAGGACATGGAGGCACTCGCCCAACAATGGCGCCAGATCGCCGGGAAAAATCTGAGCCAGGGACAGCGAAACCGTCTCCGCCAAGCGGTAGACCGCTTAAAAGTTCAGCTTTCCGAGCTGGATCACGCCCTGGGCAGCGCACCGGGCGACAGCGAGGGCTGAGCTTTTTCACTTTATAGATATCTATAAAGTGAAAAAGCTCACCAGGGTATCCCGCACGGAGCCCCCCTTGTACTTCCCCACCGCCCACCATAGAGGGCGGCCATGTCGCGCTACGCCGTCCTCGATTTTGAAACCACGGGCCTGTCCCCTGACATGGGGGACCGCGCCACCGAGATCGCGATTGTGCTGGTAGAAGGTGGGCAGGTGGTGGACCGCTATGCCAGCCTGATGAACGCCGGGGTGTACATTCCGGCGTTTATCACCGAGCTCACCGGCATCACCAACAAAATGGTGCGTAGCGCCCCCGCGGCCTCCCGGGTCATGACCGAAGCCGCCCATTTTGTCGGTACCACCCCCATCGTCGCCCACAATGCCTCGTTCGACAAGCGCTTCTGGGCAGCCGAGCTGGGGCGCATCGGAATCGCCTCCGGCCACCCCTTCGCCTGCACCATGCTGGTTGCCCGGCGGCTGTACCCGCAGGCCCCCGACCACAAGCTGGGCACGCTGGTGGATTTTCACCAGCTTCCCCGCCCCGGAGCGGCGCACCGCGCGCTGGCCGATGCCGAAATGGCCGCCTCCCTACTCCAGCGGATCCAGAAGGATCTCCGCCAGGACTACGGCATCCCCCGGCCCAGCCATACACTTCTGCAACAGATCCAGGTATGTACCCGCGCGCGGGTGCCGGAGCTTCTGGCTCGGCAGCGGGGGGAGGGCAAACCGGGCCCAGACAAACGAAGGGAGGAAGCAGAAGAAAAGGGGTGGAAATAAGGAGAGGATCGTCCAGATCGTGCAAGGCGCGTGCGGCCAAAGCGCCGCAGGCGCCTTCTGGTGGGCACCGTGGCAGGGGGAGCCGATTCTGTGCGGACGCTGAAATCCGGGGCGGGATCGGCTATGATGTCGCCCTCTCTCCGATCGGAGTCTTATGCACTGGGTTGCTCCTTCTGAAAAAAATGCTGCCTCCGCGACGCTCGAAAAGCGCCTGTGGGACGCGGCAGACCAATTCCGCGCCAACTCCGGCCTCAAAGCCCAGGAATACTCCGGTCCCATCCTGGGTCTGATCTTTCTCCGTTTTGCCGAGGTGCGCTTTTCTGCCCTCCGCTTCAAGCTGGAGCAGGCGGGGGCCTCCTCTCGCCGTGGCAGCCGCGTGGATGAACCCGCCGCCTACCATGCCGAAAACGTGCTCTATCTCTCCCCCGAAGCGCGCTTCGACTATCTGCTGAGCCTGCCCGAAGCCACCGACATCGGCGGCCAGGTCAACGCGGCCATGCGCGAGATCGAAAAGCACAACCCCCAGCTTGCAAGCGTGCTTCCCAAGACCTTCAACCTCTTCACCAGCACGCTGCTCAAAGAGCTGCTGAAGAAGATTTCGGAGATTCCCGCCACGCTGGACTTCGACGCCTTCGGCCGTATCTACGAGTATTTTTTGGGCGAATTCGCCATGAGCGAGGGCCAGGGTGGCGGCGAATTCTACACACCCTCCAGCATCGTCAAGCTCTTGGCCGAGGTGATCGAGCCCTACCATGGCCGCATCCTCGACCCCGCCTGCGGCTCCGGCGGTATGTTCGTGCAGTCAGCGCGCTTTGTGGCCGAACACCAGAAAAACCCCGCCGCCGAGCTGTCGATCTGCGGGGTGGAGAAGACCGACGAAACCGGCCGCCTCTGCCGCCTGAACCTTGCCGTTCACGGCCTCGAAGGCGAGATCAAACACGGCGGCAACGTCAACAGCTACTACGACGATCCGCATGCCGCCACCGGATCCTTTGATTTTGTCCTGGCCAATCCGCCCTTCAATGTGAACGCGGTGGACAAGGAGCGCCTGAAGGACATGGTGGGCGCCGGACGCCGCTTCCCCTTTGGGATGCCCCGCACCGACAATGCCAACTACCTGTGGATCCAGCTCTTCTATTCGGCGCTGAATGCCCGGGGCCGTGCCGGCTTTGTCATGGCCAACTCGGCCTCCGATGCCCGCTCTTCCGAGCAGGAGCTGCGCCAGAAGCTGATCGAGGCGCGTGCGGTGGATGTGATGGTGGCGGTGGGCCCCAATATGTTCTACACGGTCACCCTTCCCTGTACCCTCTGGTTTCTGGACCGGGGCAAGGCCCGTACTTCCCGGGCCGATACGGTGCTTTTTATCGACGCCCGCCACATCTACCGGCAGGTGGACCGTGCCCACCGCGACTGGACCCCGGCGCAGATCGGCTTTATCGCCAACTTGGTGCGCCTCTATCGCGGTGACCCGCCCGATCTGACCGTGGGCGGCGCGGAGACGGCGGCCAAGCTGGCAGAGATTTTTGGCAAACAACCAGTCTATGCCGATGTGCCGGGTCTTTGTAAGGCGGCCACACGGAATGAGATCGAGGCCCAGGGCTGGTCGCTCAACCCCGGTCGTTATGTGGGGGTGGCGCCGGGGGAGCAGGTCACCGACGAAGACTTTAAGGGGCAGTTAGAAGCCTTAAATGAGGAGCTGGAAACGCTGAATGTCCAGGCCCGGGAGCTGGAGCAGACCATCGCCGCCAATGTGGCGGGGATTTTGGGGGTTTGAGGATGGACGGGATTTACAGAGCGTGGCCCCGAAAGCCGTTGGGTGAGGTAGCGGACGTTGTCTCCGGATACG
>CAITDR010000479.1 GCA_903891165.1 uncultured Pseudomonadota bacterium | reverse complement strand
CTGCTGCAACCGATCGACCTGCCCACCCTGAATCTTGTACCCTGGTATACGGAAATGGATCCACAGGGCCACCTGAATCACCCCCGCTATATCGACTGGGGGGATGAGTGGATCAGCCGCTGGTTGGCCCGGGAAGGGAAGGATCCGGTTGCTCTTTCTGCCCGTGCTGATCATGTACGCTTTCGGTTGGCAGCGCTTGCGGGGGACCGGGTGCGGGTGGAAGGGCAGATGGTTGCTGCCGAGGAAGATCGCCGGACTTTTGCACTGCGGGCGCTGCGGGAAGGAGGGGAGCTGCTGGTGGAGCTACGGCTGGTCCGGCAGCACCCCGCCTGGCCGGAACCCTGATGTTATGGTTTTTGTTGGCGTGTGCGCCCTATCGCAGCTACCCCCTGCTTCAATTTGATGCGGGCCAGGGGAGGGATGGCCTGGAGCTGACCGGTTTGACCCGCCTTGGGGATGGCCAGGTGGTGGTTACCGCCGAGGGGGACGCGGATGTACTCTACAGCCCGCAGTCGGGAGAGGGAGAGCGGAGGATTGCGCCAGGATCGGGGGTCTTAGAGGTTTTTCCACTGGTGGACGGACGGGGAATTTGTCCCGAACGCCGCTGCGAGCGAGGCTACCGGGCACGGGTGCTTTTGGAGGCCTGGCCGATCCACTGGTTGGGCGACGCAAAAATAGTACCCTTCAACCTGTCGGATATCACCGCCTTTGGCGAGGAGCGCTTGCTGGCAGTCACCGAGTACAGCACGGTGGGGCGACGCACCGGGGCGCGGCGCGACTATCTGACGCGCTCGCGCCAACGCACCGAACGATTGGTGCTCTTGACGCGTCAAGAGGGCTACTGGCAGGAGGAGGAGGACCCCGAGCTGAACCAGCTCCAAGCCCTGCTTTCTGACTGGGGACGCGGCAGCTGCGCCGATGACATGCTGGTGGAGGGGCTGGCCTGGGATCCCGGCAAGGCGACGGTCTACATCGGCCTGCGCCGCTGTGATGGGCCGCAGGTGCAGGTGCTTCGGTATGCCCTGGGCCAGGCCCGCGACGGCCGGGCGGTGGATCTGGAGGTGGCCGCCAGCGGGGTGGAGGGGGGATCAGGGCCAGAAGAGGGTGTTTCGGCCTTGAGTTTTGCCGCCGGACGCCTGTGGGCACTCACTGCCTGGGACTCCTATGGCTATGCCACCGAGCCGGCCTGGGGCGGGCGTCTGCATGAGGTGTTGGACGGCACACTGGTTCCCGTGGATCTTCCAGGGCCTTTTGTGGATCGGCCCTCCGGACTCTCCGTGGTGGATGGCTCGCCTGAGCTGCCCTTCTCCGCCCTGGATGCCACCGTCGTCTTTGATCCGGACGATGCACCCGATGAAAATCTCCGTCCAAGCCTGACTGTGCTGCATCCCCGTACGCCCAGGCCCTCGGGGGGGGCCTACGTCGGGCTGGTGGACCAGCGGGCGCTGCCGGAGCCGCTGGCCCTGGGCCTCAATGGTTTCGACTTTCGCTGGTATGCGCGGGATCATCGCCTGTCCCAGATGGCCTTGCTGTTGCAGCGGCTGCCCGGTCGGCCGCCGGGGGCATGGACCCGCAGCCTGGGCGGCTTCTGGCAGGGGGTGATCGGCAGTGCGCTGGGACTGACCTCGGCCAGTCTGCCGGGCCGCCCCAAGTGGGCGGGCCACAACCGGCAGGCGGTGGCCCTTACCGACTATGCGGCGGTGCCCGGTCTCCAGATGCAGCGCTTTCGAGCTGTACTGTCTGTGCTCCCCCGCGAGCGGGAACGTCGTGACCCCTCGGTGGCCAGCCTGCTGCGGACCATCCGCGAGGACTATGCCCTGCACCTGCCCCGGCCAGAAGGGATCCCCGAGGAAGCCGGCGTCATTTTGCAGGGCTTCTCCATCGACACCGGCTCGCGGGCCGACCGCGGTATCTGCCTCGCGGCGATGGATCTGGGGGTGGACCGTGCCCCGGGCGAGGTGGTGCTGCGCGCGATGTTGGTGGGCGGACTCTGCAATGATTTCGACTTTCGCGGCCCGGATCTTCGACATGGACGCACCACCGACGTGGAGGGTGGGGTGGAGGTGGTGCTGTACTATGCCCTGGTCTGGGGGGTGCCCACCCATAGCTGGAGTGTGGCCATCGAGGATCGGGAGGTACCCGCCCCCGCCGAAAGGCCCCTTCGCGGCCCGCAGGAGCTGGATGACGAAGCCTCCCGTGCACATCTGCACTGCGCACGGATCACCGACGGGGTGGAGCTGCTGCCTCGGCCGGAGCCGTCGCCACCGGCGGATTGGTTGGATGTGGCCACTGAGCTGCGCGGGGAGGTAGGTCGATCACCGGCTTCACTCCATGGTTTTGCCTTTGCCTTCGATCCGGTAGGCTTCGCCGAAAATCCCGGGCAGCCACGTACGGATGCGGATGTATTGCGTCGGAACCAGTATGTCTACCGTTACCTTCTCCGTGCATTCAGTGGTGACGATGGTGCCTTCGTAGAAGGCGGCTTTACCCACGGGATCCACCGACGTGGTCCGATGAAGGACAGCGCGCCACCCACCGCACTGTATCTGCGCGCCGATCTGACCGGTATCGACGCACCCGGCGCGGTGGGCTGGGACATGCCCCGGGAGGGCTCCGACCCCAACCTGCTCCCCGAGGATGGCTTCATCCGCTGGGCGGTCACCCGACCTTTGGGTCCGTTGACCTGCTCCCCGGCCATTTGATGTTTTTGTTACTGCCAGCCCTGATCGGTTGGGAACCGCCAAAGCTGGTGTTCACCCCTTCTCTGGAGCTACGTTCTCGTCTTTCCAGCAGCCTGGAGCGGGGCAGTGTGGCCCAGCGAGCGCGCCTGGGCCTGCAGGCGCAGCGGCTGGGTGTGGGCGGAAAAGTGGCTTTGCAGGTGGTGCGTGGCTGGGTACAAGCGCCGGGAACGGTGGAGGTGGAGGGTTCTTACATCCCCCAGCTGGCCGAGGGTTGGGTGTCCTGGCAGGGGCAGCTCTCCGACAACATCGAGCTGCAGGCGACGGTGGGGCGCCAAGCGCTCTCCGTTCACGAGGGAAGGATCCTCGGCGAAGATGACTTTTCGATGGAGGCCCAGTTTTTTGATGCGCTGCGGCTGCAGCTGGAGCTGGCGCCGCTTCATGTGGAGTACCTGAACGCACGACGTTTTGGGGAGCCGGGGGGAAATCCGCTGGGTATCGGGGTAAATCTGCTCCGTGTGGGGGCAGGAGCCGACACACCGACCCTTCTGTGGCTCGCCGATGTGCTGTGGGTGGTGGATGGGCGGCAGTCCAGCCAGCTCAGCTCCACCCTGGGTTTTTATGGGAAAGTGGAGTTTCGACGCCTGCGTGCCCGTGCCGAGGGCTACCTTCAGCGGCGGGAAGAGGTGCCCGTCGCCCGCCTCTTTGCAGTACAGGCAGGCTGGGTTTTTGGCGAAAACGAAGGCTTGGTGCTCAGTACGGGCATGGAGGTGGCCAGCGGAGAGAGTGCACTCAGCTCGGCCTGGCGGCCGGTACTCGGCGACAGCCACCACTTCTGGGGCCGCGTCGGGGCTTTTTCCGCAGCCACCGACTATGAAGCGGGCGGCCTGACCGATCTCTGGATCGACCTCTCCACCCAGCCGCTGCCCTCGCTGCGGGCAACCCTGACCGGGCACCACTTCGGACGGAACCAGGGCCCCGCCTATGGCTGGGAGCTGGACGGTAGCCTGGACTGGGCCTTCAGCCCGCAGGTGGCACTGGGTGCCGGGGGGGGCTATCTTCTAGGCGACCCGGGGGAGCCATCGCAGGCCCTGGGGTGGGTGCAGCTCGATGCGGCGTTCTGAGAAGGTGGAGGAGGGAGAGATCATCGAGATCGTCGGGAAGCGCGTGCGTGTGGCACTGCCCGGCGGCCCGGCGGTGTTGCCGATCCGCGCCAAGGTGGTGATCGGCGACATCGTAACCGTGGTGGACGATGTGGTGGTGGAAGCCCAGGATCGCCGAACGGTTTTGCGACGGGGCTCCAAGGTCGGCGTTCGCGAGGTCTGTGCCAATGCTTCCGCGCTGCTTGTAGTCTGTGCTACAATCGAGCCGCCCTTCCGCCCCGGTCTGGTGGACCGGGTGCTGGCCTCGGCCGAGGAGGCGGGGCTGGTGGGCGGCATCGTGCTCAACAAATGTGATCTGGGTATGCCAGAGGATGTGTTGGAGCGGCTGGCCCTCTACGAAGAGCTGGGCTATCCCATCTTCCTGGTGTCGGCGATGCAGGAAAAAGGACTGGAAAAACTACAGGACTTTTTGAAGGGGCACACCACCGTGATGGTGGGCCACTCCGGTGTGGGCAAGTCCTCGCTCTTTAATGCACTGGCACCAGGCCGGGCGCGCACGGTGGGTGAGCTGGATCCCGAAGGACGCGGCCGCCACACCACCACCGGCGGTATCCTGGTGGAGCTGCCCACGGGGGGGCGGCTGATCGACCTGCCCGGCATCCGCGAATTCGGGCTGGAGCATGTGCCCAAAGTGGAGCTACGCCGCTGTTTTCCCGAGCTGCTCCCGCTGCGTTGCCGCTACGCCGACTGCCTGCACAATGGCGACGACGGCTGCCTTGTGGACGGACTGGTCGAGGAGGAACAAATCGACGAGCTGCGTCTGGAAAGCTACCGGAAGATCCTGGAAGAAATCTCCTGATCGACCGGGGGCGGCTCAGGCAGCCAGGAAGGCTTCCAGGCTATCGCGGCGGCGGTGGTGGCGCAGCTTGCGCAGGGCCTTGATCTCGATCTGGCGGATCCGCTCGCGGGTCAGGCAGAACTGGGCGCCGATCTCTTCCAGCGAGTAGGCGGCGGGCTCGCCGATGCCGTAGCGCATCCGCACCACTTTCTCTTCGCGGGGGGTCAGAGAGGCAAGGACTTCCTCGATCTCTTCGCGGAGTGCCGTCTCTTCAATGGGAGTGGAGGGCATCTGGGTGTTGGTGTTCTCGACAAACTCACCCACGGTGGAGTCGCTGTCCTCGGAAAGAGGGGCGTCCAAGGAGAGGGGTTCGCGGGTCAGGCGCATCAGGCCTTCGAGCTTGTCCACGTCCATGCCCATACGCTCGGAGATCTCCTCCATCAGGGGTTCCCGGCCGAATTCCTGGAACATCTCTTTCTGGAGCTGGTGGACACGGTTCACCACTTCCAGCTTGTAGATGGGAATGCGGATGGTGCGACACTGGCTCTCGACCGCGCGGATGATGCTCTGACGGATCCACCAGGAAGCGTAGGTGGAGAACTTGAAGCCGCGGGTATAGTCGAACTTCTCACAGGCTTTCATGAGCCCGATGTTGCCCTCCTGAATCAAATCGGAGAGCGGAATGCCCCGGTAGGTGTACTGCTTGGCGATGCTCACCACAAGGCGGAGGTTGGCATTCACCAGGGTGACCTTGGCGATTTCGGCATCGCAGCCACCGGCGTCGATACGCCGTGCCACTTCCACCTCATCGTCCCGGGTCAAAAGGGGAATCTCCCCCATGGTTTTCAGGTACTTGTTGAGGAGCACATTCCCCACGGGGAGGGGAGCGGAGCGGCGGGAAGGAGCGGCGAAGGACATTCAGGACTCCAGGCGTCACTGAATGTATAAGCAAGATCCGTGCCAGCTTTTTTGGAGGAGGAGGAGGGGAAAGAATGTCAGCTTGGAAGCGGATCCTGGCCTGGACCCCCGCTCCGGCATCTCCTCACCAGGGAGCCATAGCATGCCGAAAGTCGGAACGCTGTCAAGGATTTTTGACGGCGGGCACATCGACGGCTTCCGCGAGCGCCGCGAAGGGATCCTTGCGCCCCTTGGTGATTCGCTGGATTTCCTGGATGAAGGCTGGAATATCGCCGTTGTTCTGCGCAAGCAGCGCGGCGAAGCGCTCGTACTCCGAGGAGTAGTTCCGGTACTGCACCAGGCGCGCATTGTTCCAGACACCGCGCCGGGTGGCGGCCTCCCAGCGATCCTTCATCACCAGATTTGACGCCTGCACCCTACCAGGAAGGCCAGCAAACAGCTCTGCTTTTCGGGCGAGTTTCTCCTCTTCTGTCCGCGAAGGATCCCCATAGAGGCTGTCCAGATCTTCGTACAAGCCCTTCAGGAGGAGCTGGAAGGCCCGCCAGTCGGCGTTCAGGGTGCGCGCCTCTACGGCCACGCGGCTGTCCGCCCCGTAGCGCTCGGAGAGGTAGCGATCCGCGGCCGCCTCCCCCACAAAGGAGGCGAAGGACTCGTTGAAGGCCACCGAGCCGGGCACCCAGAGCGTCGCGTGGGCCAGCTCGTGGAACACCGTCTCCGCGAGGTCGCCCTCCTCCCACAAAAGCATCCCCGGAAGTACCGGATCGCGGAACCAGCCCAGGGT
>CAITDR010000478.1 GCA_903891165.1 uncultured Pseudomonadota bacterium | reverse complement strand
GGTGGTGGCGGAGGAGCTGGGGAGGATTCGGGTGGAGAATCCGATGTGAGGGGGGATGGGAGGAGGAAGAGTGAGGTTGGACCCAGGGAATGGGCGTCGTGACTCTGTGGTGAGTCACGGCGGGAGGCAATATTGCACGACGACCGTGATGGATGGGCGCTTGATACCCTCGGAGAGTTTTCCGGGTTAGCGCAGGGGCGGAGGCCGGATGACGGAAGTACTGACCGATACCTGGCTGGAGCCACTTTCCGTAGAGCCACGGTTTTTCGTCAACCGATCCGCAGAGACGGAGCGCCTTAAAAAGCGGCTTCGTAACTGGATCGGCTACAGGAAATCGGATGGACTGATTCTGATTCGCGGAGAGCGCGGTATCGGAAAGTCCATTTTCGGGCGTACCGTTCTTCAGGACATTGCCCGGGAGTTTCCGCAGCGTGTGGTGCCGGTGGTGGTCAATGATCGCTTTGTAGGTGACCAGAGTGCGCTGAGAAAGCTCGCCCAGGCTTTGGCCAACGAGGCGCGCGACGCACTGGAGCGTACAGGTAGAAACAAGGAAATTGCTCTCTGGATCCAGCCTCTCATGGAGCTGATCTACGCAGACCGCCTGACCATCGGGCTCAAAGTCGGGCACACCGGCGAAAAATCAGAAGGTGGAGAGCACGGAATCAGTCTGTTGAAGACCCTCTCCTCCAAGGGCTTCATCCACACCAAGAGTGGGACCAGCATGGGATTGGAGCTGGGCTCCAGCCTGGATGTCACACCCGAGCTGCTCAAACAGGCGGTGATCGCCCTGCTGGAGCACCTGAAAACGGACTTCTCGGTCATCATCTTCTTCGACGACATCGATCAGGCAGCCTATATGGACAACATGGAGCGGGCCCGGGCGACCATCGAGGGGGTGCTGGAGCTGGCCCCCTGCATCGCGCTGCTCCACCTCCGCTCCGAAGTGCCCTTTCCCGACGTTACCCGCGAGGGCCACAACAGTATTGAACTGGATACGTTGCCATCCGAGGAATTGCTGCGAATTGTCAGACACCGCCTGGAGAACACCAACCAGACCGAAGCCGCACAGAAGGACCGCAGCCTGATGGGGGAACCAGGCGCCTGGTTTCCTTTTGAAGCATTTGTGCAAGCCACCGGAAATCCATACGTCTACCTGCGCTGGATGAGCGCCGCCATCGACAACTGCACGCAGTGGCCGCCCGAGGAGAGCTGGTGGACCGAGAATCGCCTGCGGCGGCTGGCGGTGGAATCCACTCTCAGCACCCTGGAGCCACGGCTGGCCGAAAAGCTTGGATTGTTACTGGATCAGATCGGCCGAAGTGTTGGATTTTCTGAGACGGAACTTTTGGCTGGGGCAAACACCTTTGGTGGCCAATCCTCCCCGCACCGCTTGTCCCGAGCTGAGCTGGATCTGCTCCGGCGTCACGACTACCTGCGGCTGATCGACCGCTTCGACGAGACTCAGGGGCTGTGCCTCAATCCTTCGCTGGAACTACTTCGTCCTTCCGTCCAAAAAAAGGTGCTCTCTGCACGCCTTCAGCCTCGCTGAGCTGCCGCTCCCCGGCCTGGACCCCGACTCCGAGCGGCTGGTCTTGCCCTCCTTGATTCTGCCGGGGCGGCACCTTCGTATTGTAGACTACTGGCACCACCAAATCTCCTCCAAACCCCTGCCGCGAATTGGAGTGGACTGGCATCGGCGCCTCCATCCCGCCTCCTCCGCGCTGCTCGACCGCTTGCAGCTCAACCACGGGCGCGACGGGATGGTGGTGGCAGTGCAGATATGCCGGGAGAACACCGATATCGACGAGGTGCTTCGCGCTTTTGACCGCTTTCGTTTTGTTGTCATCTATACCGATCTCCCCTGCCGGAACGTGCACCTGGGAGGTCTGAACAGCCTGTGCTGGCGCCTGCGAAAGGTGCTCGCGAAGCTGTTTCCCCGACGTTGTGAGGAGTTGAACCTGCCCAATCGTTGGGAGGTACTGGACCCGCTGTTGAGGCAGCTGGCGGACCCCGAAGAGATCGTGGCCCTCGCCAATGGTTTTCTGGAAGTGCAGCTTGGTGGACTACGAGAGGAGGGCTGGGTCAACGCTCTGAAGCGCCAGGTGATCGTGCGGCAGATGTTGGCGCGTAAACCGGATGAATTTGTCCAATTGCTGGCCTACGCCTGCCGCCGCCCCAAAGAGGACCGGCTGCGCCTGTGTGGAGAGAGCGCTCCGGAGCGTCAGGTCAGCCGCGAGGGGGCCCTTGCCCACGAGCTGGCGGAGAAGGATCTGCTGCTGGACAGCAGCCTGCGCGGCTGGGCGGCCTGGCTGGCGGAGGAGCCGGTGACGGCAGGGCTCTTTCGGCGGAAGGGCAGCCTGCCCGGCGAGCACCAGCGGTTGGCAAAATGGGAGTCCGCCCTTGAGGAAGCGGCGGGGTGGATGGAGGAACGGACGCTGGACTTGCAGGCAGACTGGGCGGATCCGCAGTTGGAGGCCATCTGGATGTTGGTGGTGGAGGGTCAGCTCCAGCAGGCGCAGGAGGAGTTAGAGGCGCTGGAGTGGCGGTTGGAGGTGGAGGATACCACTGATCTGTGGCGGAACGACTACTTTTTCTGCGTGGGAGAGCTACATCGGAGACAGAACAACCCGGACCTTGCAAATCTGGCTTTTAAGAAGGCGTTGTCCTTCGGGGAGACACCGTCAACCAACTGGCCTATCGCCACGCTCACCCGATACACTGCATGCTCGGGCGGCGACGACAGTGGTTGAGGGAAGGGGAGGATTCGGGTGGAGAATGTGATTTGACAGCCTACTTTTGCTCCTCCCCCACAGTATACACCACCTCCCAGGTACGTCCGTTGTCATCCGTGTAGGTGATGGTCACCGATGTGGTGGTAATACTTGCGGTGGCTGGAACGGGTGCGGGAGCCGAATCCGGCCGGTTGGGTGTATAAAAGAGATCCTCCGTGGACCATTCTCCGGCCGGAAAATCGGGAGGCACTGAGTCCCCTTCACAGACATCTCCGCTACCAGTGCAAGCACCAGAAGTTAGCAGTACCGCGAGGTTCACTGTGCGCATGTGTCACCTGAATGAAATCGTGTAGTCGTCCACATAAATCAGAACCGGTGGTACTGGCTGCAATACATATAAAATTCCTTCCTGAGACCATTTTTCAGTCTCAGCGACGACCTCTTCCTCTGTAGGGACAGGTCCGTCAACTGCCTGGACAGTTATGCGGGAGATCGTCCATCGCCTCTCCAATCCCCCCTTACACTTTGCCTGAACCTGCGACCAGCAGAGGCTGAGCAGCCCCATCAGAAGCAGCGGAAGAATGATCTTCTTTGTGCGCGTCACCCTGCCCTCCAGCCTGTACCGATTTTAGCACAATCCCTCTCGCACAACGCCCAGCCCCTTCTTTTCCAAAAACCAGCTACATTCCCCCCATGCACACCCGCTCCCCCTGGGCCTGGGGCCACATCGAACGTTTCCCCTCCCTGGCCGACCGCGCCGATCTCGCCCTCCAACTGGAAGCCTTCCTCGGTTTTCCCAGCCTCGGAGCGTCCGATCCCGCCCCCCCGCGTGTCCCGGAACCCCGACTGGCCATCCCGGCCGCTCTGGCCCCCTTCAGCAGCGCCGAGCCGATGGATCGTGCACGGCACTGCTACGGACGCTGCTTTCCCGATCTGCTGCGCGGCTTCCAGGGAGATTTCCGGCCTGCTCCCGACCTGATCGCCCGCCCCCGCAACGATGAAGAAGTCGCCCTGGTGCTCCAGGTGGCCCGAGAAGTCGGCGCTGCCGTCATACCTTATGGGGGGGGAAGCAGCGTGGTGGGCGGCATCGAGTGTGCCGGAGAGGGCTACAGCGGTGTGATCTGCCTGGATCTGGAGCGGCTGAATCGGGTTTTGGAGGTGGACCGAAGCTCGCTCTCGGCGCGGATTCAGGCGGGTGCATTGGGCCCGGCCATCGAAGCCCAGCTTGCACCGCTGGATCTCACCCTCCGGCACTTCCCGCAGTCCTTCGAATTCTCCACCCTCGGCGGCTGGATCGCCACCCGCGCCGGTGGGCACTTTGCCACCTTGTACACCCACATTGACGAGCTGGTGCAGTCGGTGAGGATGTTGACCCCGACAGGCGTCTGGGAGAGCTGCCGCCTGCCCGCCTCCGGTGCCGGGCCCTCGCCCGATCGCCTCGTTCTCGGCTCGGAAGGTTGCCTGGGTGTGATCACCGAAGCCTGGATGCGCGTCCGGCCGCGTCCTCAGTTCCGGGCCTCGGCCACGATCTCCTTTATGGAGTGGGAGGCCGCCGTGGAGGCAGTACGACAGCTCTCTCAATCCGGCTTGAACCCCGCGAATTGCCGCCTGCTGGACCGACGGGAAGCCTACCTGCATCGGGTCTCCTTCGACGGCGACTGCCTGCTGCTGTTGGCCTTTGAGAGCCCCGGCCTGCCCCAGTCATTTTTGTTAGAGGAGGCCATCGGCATCGCCACCGCCGCCGGAGGCAGCGTCAAAGATGGGCCCCACGAAAGCCGGCGGATCAGCGGGGAGACGACCCAAGAAGGCTCTGCGGAAGTCTGGAAAAAGGCATTTCTGGACGCGCCCTACCTGTTCAGCAGCCTGGTGTCGATGGGACTCGTGGTGGACACCTTTGAAACCGCCTGCACCTGGGACCGCTTCCCCACCTTACACGCCAACATCGTGCGCGCCGTGCGGGATCAGATGAAGGAGCAATGTGGGACAGGGTTGATCTCCTGCCGGTTCACCCACGTCTACCCGGACGGCCCCGCACCCTACTACACCTTTATTGCCCCCGGCCGCGCCGGAGAACAGATGTCGCAGTGGAAGGCCATCAAAGAGGCCGCCGGCGAGGCCATCCACAAAAATGGCGGCACCATCACCCACCACCACGCCGTCGGGCGGATGCACCGGAATGTGTACGACCGCGAGCGCCCCGAGCCCTTTGCGCGGGCCCTGCACGCCGCCAAACGGGAGCTGGACCCCGGCTGGATTCTGAACCCCGGGGTGCTGATCGATCAGAAGAAGCAGGACGGGTAGAGGAGGAGGAAGCAGCGATCTGGCGTCTCTTTTGTGGCGTGACTCATTCCAGAGTCACGTCGTCACCCAGAAACACTCGCCATCACATCCTCCCTCACCTCCTCACACATCCGGCCTCTCCAACCACTTCCGCAGCGACGGCACCTTCACGCGACTCATTGCCGCCAACAATAATTCTGGATCCTCCTCCACCACCAGGATCGCCCGGTGGGAAGCCCCCACAAAACCCTGTTCGACGAGGTGATCCAGCAATTTCACCAGCGGATCCCAAAAACCGCCGATGTTCAGCAGGCCCACCGGCTTGTGGTGGTACTCCAGCTGCGCCCAGGTCACCACCTCAAAAAGCTCTTCCAAGGTCCCATAGCCGCCGGGCATCGCAACAAAACCATCCGCCAGCTCCGCCATCCGCAGCTTCCGGGGGTGCATCCCTTCCACCACCTCCAACCGCGTGATCCCGGTGTGCGCCAGCTCCAGCCCCATCAGCTTCTCGGGGATCACCCCGATCACTTCTCCGCCTCCCTCGATCGCACCGTCGGCAAGCGCGCCCATCAGCCCCACGTTGCCGCCCCCATACACCACCCCGATGCCCCTCCCCGCCAGCCAGCTCCCAAAGGCGCGGGCACCCGGCCGATAGCGGGGATCACGGCCGGGATTTGCGCCGCAGTAGACTGCGATCCGACGGAAGGACATTTTGTGGGTAGCCTAGTAGCCCAGGCCGCCGAGGTACACATAGACCTCGCCGACCGACGAAGTGCCGGACACGCTGGCCTTGGAGGCTCCGAGCAACAGGTCACCGTAGCCGTCGCTGTCAAGGTCCATCCCGCCGAGGAAGCTGGTTCCTACCTGCGCATTGGCCACGTCGCCCTCAAAGCGGTCGCTCTGGTCGCCCACCTCCACCGTTCCGGTCCAGCCGCCGTAGAACAGCAGCGCCACGCCGCTATCCCGTGCGATGCCATCCACCGTGGGGCCCCCCACCAGCAGATCGATGCTGCCGTCCGCGTCCACGTCCCCGGCGCTTGCCACACTGTAGCCCACCTGCTCCTGGCTCCCGGTACCCAAGAGGATGCCCTCGGCACTCGCCAGGCTTTCGTCGCCCGAGTAGGGCCCGTAGACCAGATAGGCCGCACCGCCGCCCCCGGTCAGGCCCGAAGGTGCCCCGACCAACAGGTCGGCGTAGCCATCTTCGTTGATGTCTCCAACAAAATCGACTGCCGCTCCGGCATTGCCGCCGGTCTGGTCTCCCAACAACCGACCATCCGCCGCCGACAGCGCGATGGCCCCGGTCTGGGTGCCATTCACGAAATACACAGCTCCCCCATCGGTGGTTCCGCTGTCCTGCCCCGGTGCGCCCACCAGATAGTCCACAATACCGTCCCCATCCCCGTCGGCGCCACTTGCAACCGCGTAGCCAGCTTGATCCTGATCAACCTCGCCGGTCAGGGTCACCGTCGCAGAGGCCACCGTGACACGTCCGGAGATCACACTCCCCGGTACCATAAAGGCGGCTCCGGTAAGGGTGCGCCCGTTGGTGTAGTTCGGAGAGCCCCCGAAAAGGTCGGTCTTTCCATCTGCATCCACATCAAAATTGGCCGCGAGCCCATAGCCGAACTGCCCCGCGGCCGCCGCGCCGCCTACCAGAGAGAAGGTAGATCCAAAGCGGCCAGAGGCCACCGTTGCGCCCGAGGCGAGGTAGCAGGTGCCGAGATCATAGGAGTTGCCATCGGCGGACGGCGCGGAGATCCAGGCGTCCTCCGTGCCATCTCCGTCTACATCACCGGCACCCGCGACATGGAAGCCAGCATTGTCTCCCTGGCTCCCGCCCAACATCGTGATGTCGGCGTCTGAGGACAATAGATCGCCCGTCAACGGCCCATAGAAGATGTAGGCGGCCCCACCGGTCAACCCCTGCGACCCGCCGATGGCACCGACGATCAGATCCTCCGTTCCGTCGGCATTCAGATCGGCAAGGCCGATAGAGCTACCGAAGTAGTCGCTGCTGGCCACCCCGGACAACGTGTAGTCTGCACTACTGACGTAGGAGGTGCCGCCAGGCCCGCAGCCATCGGGACTGCCATTGCAGTCGTCGTCCGCACCGTTGCCACAGACTTCCGTTCCATCCGGGTTTACCGTGACATCGGCATCGTCACAATCTGAGGCATCCTGGGTATAGTCGCTGCCGGGGGACTCACAGGCCTCTATCTGGCTGCTCTGGTCGCCGTAGCCGTCCCCGTCGGCATCCACATGCCACAGCGGCACCTCGGCCACCCCGGTATCGTCGGAATTGGCGAGCCCGTTGCAGTCCTCGTCCAGACCGGCCTCGTCGCAGACTTCCACCGCGCCGGGGTTGCGGAGAATGTCTTCGTCGTCGCAGTCCACACCGCCCCAGGCGTCGGAGTCGTAGCCGTCAAAATCGGCGTCGTAGTCCGAAAGTCCGTCACAGTCTTCGTCCACGCCGTCGTACCAGACTTCATCGGCCCCGGTGTAGGCATAGGGATTGTCGTCGGCGCAGTCCCCGTCCGCCCCGGTCTGGCCGTCGTTGTCATGGTCAAAGGCGGGACAGAGCCCGTTGTCCTGGCCGGGGCTGCCCAGCTCGGTATCCACCCCCCAGGATGTAGCGGAGGTACACCATCCCGATGCGTCGTCGTTCAGAACGTCACTCCAGAACAGCGGATCCAGCGACATCGATGCGCCATCCGGGTCGGGCATGGTAAGCCCGTTGTCCCAGCTCACCTCGTCGATCAGCTCGCCGTCCATCCACAGCCCCAGCCCGCCCGTCTCGTTGGACAATAGCATACCCGGAAGGGCAATATCTACCGGCGCATCGCCGTTATAGCCCACCCGATCGTCGCCGCCGATCACCACATACTCGCCCGGCCGCACCCGCAGCAGCTCGCCGCTGCTCACCACCAATGTGGTACCCGTCACGACGGTCAGACCGTTCAGATAGAGGTCCGATTCCGAGGCATTAAAGGCTTCAAACCACTCTCCCCGGAAGTCATTGACCGCCGCAGGGTTGTTCATAATTTCCGTGATCACCAGAGCGCCGGTAGACCACAGATTTTCGTCCACCGCGCCGTCACAGTCGTTGTCACGACGATCGGCCTGCTCGACCGCACCGATGTGGACCGCCGCGTCCGCGTCGTCACAGTCCGCATCCACGCCGCAGGGAATAAAGCCATCCCCATCGACGTCCATCCCTTCGTCGGTCTGGCCGTCGCCGTTGTTGTCCAGGCCATCACAGATCTCGACGTCCTGGCAATCCGCGACTCCATCCAGGTCCGCATCGGGCAGACCATCGTCCACCAGACCATTGCCGTCGTTGTCGATGCCATCGCAGTCTTCGGTGTCCAGGCAGTTGGCCACACCGTCGCTGTCCTCGTCCCCCAGACCTTCGTCCACCAGCGCGTTGCAGTTGTCATCCAGGGCGTTGCAGCGCTCCGGGGCCAGCGGGCGAACGTCGGGATCGGCGTCGTCGCAGTCGCCATCCCGAACGGTATAGCCGTCGCTATCCGCGTCCACCGGCTGCGGCTCGGTGTCTTCGATGATGGGTTCCGAGTCCTGGGGCTGAGAATCCTCCGACTTTCCATTGGTGCAAGCAAGAAGACTTAGGAAAACCAGAGGAGAGGAAAACAACCGCATAGCCACCTCAGGCGACAGGATATTTGAAAATCAGCCCTTCGGCCACTGCGATCTGAAGATCACGGTCGGAAAGGACGGGTTAGGAGGGGGTTCCTCAGTGCTCTGTGACCCCCAAACCGATCATCTCCGCCCTGCTTGCCCTGCTCGCGATTTTTGGAATCGGCGTGGGTGGCTATATGTACCTGGAAGGATGGACCTTTCTGGAGTCGCTGTGGATGGTCACCATCACCTTGACGACCATCGGCTTCGGCGAGATCCACTATCTCTCCGATCCGGGACGCTGGTTCACCATGGCCCTGATCGTCGCGGGCGTTAGCATCGGCGCCTACGCGATGACCCAGCTCACCACCCGGGTGCTGGAGGGGCAGATGTCCGGGCTCCTGCGGCACCGGCGAAGGCAGTCAGAATTGGAAAAATTACATAATCATTTTATTGTTGTCGGCTTTGGAAGGCTCGGACGGACGGTGGTGGAGGAGCTGATTGCCACCGGGGTACCGGTCTGCGTCGTGGAGCGGGATCCCGCCAACCTCGCCGAGCTGGAGCGCCTGCGTCTCTGCCCGGTGGTGGTGGGCGATGGCTCGACCGACGAGGTGCTGAAGCAGGCGGGGATTCTGCGTGCCCGTGGGGTCGCTGTGGCGGTTTCGTCAGGAGCGGAGGCGGTGTTTGTCACGCTGTCCGTGAGCGAGTTGAACCCGAAGATCCCGATCATCACGCGGGTGACCGACGCGGAACATGCGATGAAGGCGCGGCGGGCCGGTGCAACCTCCGTCGTGAGTCCCCACAATATGGGAGGCTGGCGCATGGCGCATGGGCTCGTGCGTCCCCATGCCACGTCCTTTCTGGATCTGGCTACCCTGGCCTCTCACGAGGACATCCTCCTCGAAGAATTCCAGCTTCCTGCAACCAGTCCCGCCAACGGCCTGAGTCTGGGCTCGCTGAAGATCGGGGAGCAGTGGAAGGTGTTGGTCATCGCCATCCGCCACGCCGACGGCAAGATGGTGCCCACCCCCGGTGCCACCCAGATCCTCTGGAAGAACGACGTGATCATCGTGGTCGGGGCGCCGGCGCCGGTCCGGGCTTTCGGGAAGTGGCTCTTGGGTCAGGCAGACTGAGCGGCCAATCGCCGCATCACTTCGGCATTGTGTAGCTCCGCCGCGCGCTTCAAAAAGATACGACAGAGCACAAAGGCGATGGGCCAGGTCAGCCAGAAGCGGGGGGTCATCTCAAAGCGGCGGTGGAGCCGGCAGCCACCGGGCTCCTCCTCCAGGGCGAGGGTCTCGTCGATGGCCGCCATCACATAGGAGGCCGGGGGCCTCAGCTCCATCCTGATGTGCAGCTTTTTATTTTGTACAAAGTCCACAAAGACTTCATGATGAACGCTGCCATCGGTGTTCTCCACGCGGATCCGGGCCCCGGCACCCATCGTCGGACTTTCCAGGGTAGCCTTGGTAATTCCCGGAACGGGACCATAGCCCCGAAAACTGCTCCACTGGCTGAGATCGGTGATCACGCCGAAGGTGGCGGCGGCAGAGGCCGGATAGCGGAGGAACATTTCAAAGGCTGGCATCGCTGTCCTCTTCGATAAGTTCAAAGCGACCAAAGTCAAAGGGAAGGCCGGGAGCCGCCTGCACTTTCTGCAGCCTCTCCCTACGTCCGGCGGCTGCCAATGTCTCGGCGCGGTGGTAGCAGTAGGGCATATTTCCACGCTTTCCAAGCAGGGTATGGGCAGTCCAGGAGCATCCCCCTTTGCAGACCGGCGCGTAGTAGCATCCTTTACAAAAACCCCACAGCTCGCCGATATCCCGGTCGCGGGAAAAACGCAGCGGCGCGGTGGTCTCCCAGATCTCCCGCAGGCTCTGCTTCTTCAGATTTCCCCCCACATAAGGTGCGCTGGGAAGGGAGGGGCAACCTTTGACGGATCCATCTGCCTCAATGCCCAAGGTCCAGACTCCCGCCGCACAGCCGCGCCAGGGGAAGGTGCGGATACGCCCCTCATAAGGTCCATAGTAGCCCAGGTTGTTGGAGGCGCTGATCGCACAGCCGACAGCCTCCGCTCGCTCCGACAGTGCGGCAAGGCGAGGAACCAACTCCAACATCTGAAAGGGCTGCAGCAGCCACTCCGGACGATCGGCTGCACGCCCCATCGGCCCGGTGATCTGCACCTGCCAGGCCCGCAGCCCGCGGGGGAGGAGCGTATCCCCGATCTCTTCGATCTCCTGCAGGTTAAGCTGGTTGAACTGGGTATTCGCATAGGGTTCCATGCCCACATCGCGGATGTGGTCGATACTCTGCAGCGCCGAGCGCCAGGAGCCCGGCACCGCCCGCAGCCGGTCGTGGGTGGCCTCCATTCCATCGACCGACACCGAGATCGCGTGCATTCCCGCGGCCTTTGCCGCCTTTGCCATGGACGCGTCAATCGCACGCCCACCGGTGGTCATGGTGCAGCGGATGCCGGCCGCAGAAGCGGCAGCAACGACCTTAAGCCAGTCCGGGTAGAGGTAGGCTTCTCCGCCGATAAAAGCGATCTCCCGGGTGCCCATATCCGCGAGCTGGTGGACCACGTTCCGGCATTCGTCCAGGCTCAGCTCCCCTTCGCGGGCTTTCCCGGCACGGCTGCCGCAGTGCCGGCAGGCCAGATCACACTTCAAGGTCAGCTCCCACACCACATACAGGGGCTTGGGACTTTCTGTGGGGAGGGTGAGGCGGGGATCCATGACCTCTCCCTAGCCGCTCCGGCGGCGGCTGGCGACCATGACTTGTGGATCAGGCTTGCCTTTGTCCGGTCGCCCGCCTAAGATAGCGCCGAGGAGTCCCCATGCTGAGCTGCCCTTCCTGTCAACGCCACCTGATTCACCAGGAAAGTTCCTGTCCTTTTTGTGGAAGCACTGTTTCCAGTCCCCTGGAGCGCGCCGTCAAAAAGGTGGGTGCGGGCGTGGTTATCCTGCTCACCCCCATCGTGTTGGCCGCATGTTACGGCACCCCCGGTGGATTTAAGGACACCGCACTGACCGACGAAGACGCCGACGGCTACGACGCCCTGGTGGATTGTGACGATACCGACGCGGCTATCCACCCCGACGCCGAAGAGATCTGCGACGATACCATCGACAACGACTGCGATGGTCTGGTCGATACCGACGACGACGCCTGCATCAACTGAGGGCGACGCGACATCTGGCCCGCGGCCGTCGCCTTCTTCCTGATCCGGGGCAGGCAGGCAGCCGTTTTTCGGCTATGATGGCCCTGTGCTGTTGATCCTTGCCTGCCAGACGCCCGCCGACTCCAAGGCGGAGTCGTCGCCCATCTCGGAGAGCGCCGCCCCCACTGGGAGCTGGTCCACGCAGACCTTTCCCGGCTGTGAAGCTCCCCTTTCGGGGGTACACTGGACGGCCACTCCCCTGTGGCCGGAGATCGGCTTCGACCCGCCTACCACTGACAATCTCGCGGGAATTGAGCCGGGTTCTATTGCCCTTTTTGACGCATCCACAGGCACAATGCTCCTGTATACGGATCCCCTGGGCACGGCGCAGGGTTTTTGGATGGAGGACGGCTCGGCGGTCACGGGGCTCGGCAACCTGCGTGGGCTGGCCTCCTTTTCCGTCGGCGATATCGACGGGAATGGGCTCCTGGATCTGGTGGCCAGCGGTCCGGTGGTACATATCCTCTGGGACTATGACGGCACCTGGAAGGATCACGTCGAGCTGCGCCCCAATGAAGATATTTTTGTACGCGATACCGTTCTTACAGATCTTGATGGCGACGGTGACCTGGACCTGCTGTTGACCCGATCCGGCCCGCTGGACGACCCGGCAACGCTACGGGGCTCCGTCGTGGAGAACCTCGGCAATCGGGAGCTGGGCGAGGCCGTGCCGGTTCCCGCTCCCGATGAATTCTGGGGCAAAACCTTTGATGCTACCGCTGCGGACTTCACGGGAGATGGAGCGCCGGACATCTTTTTCTGCAACGACCTGGGTGCAACCTTTGCTCCCAATGCCCTGCTGGTGAACGATGGGAAGGGAGACCTGGCGCCCGCCAGCGACGCCCTGGGTCTGGACTTCCGCAGCTCCTGTATGGGTCTGGCCCTCGGCGACCTGGATCACGACGGTGACCTGGATATCTCCCTGAGCGACGCCGTGCGTCACTACTTCCTTCTTCAGGTAGAAGGTAGCTTTGTCGATGCCTCCGCCAGTGCGGCCATCCCCGCTTTGGCCAACCAGCAGATGTACTGGGGCAACAGCATCACCGATCTCGACAACGACGGTCGCAACGATCTGGTGCTGCCCTCCTCCTGGTTCTGGACCCTCTCGGCGCGCGCCTTTCCGGTCTATGTTCTCTCCGAAGGCAGCAATGGTGCCTGGGAAGATCATGGGGCGGCCTGGGGTTTTCCACAGACAGCGGGCACACGTACGGTGCTTGTGCAGGATCTGAATGACGATGGTGTGCAGGATCTGATCTTCGGAGACGGCTGGCGGACCCCCCATCTGCTGCTCTCCGATGGCTGCACCAGCGCGGGTTGGATCGAGGTAGAAGCACCCGAAGGTAGCCTCGTCCAGGTGAGTCTGGGCGACCAGCGCGTGGCGGGCCGGGTCAGCCGCGATGGCAGCTATGGCTCGGCGGGGCGTGCGCGGCTGCACCTGGGCACCGGCGCCCGCAGCAGCGTGGAGCGGGTGGTGGTGCAGGTGCCCTGGAAGGGAGAGTTTGTGTTGGAAGGGCCCATCCCCGCACGGAGTCGGGTCGTGTTGGAGACCGATTGATCCTGCTGTGGGCCTGTGTGGCAACGCCTCTGCTCCCGACGGAGAGCCGGCCGGTGGAGGAGGAGGCGGAGGGTCTTTGGTCGGTGGAGCCGGTCGCGGCCTGCGAAAATCCAGCTCCTGCGCCATTCTGGCAGGCACAACCTGGCCTTCCCGATGCTCCCTACACGCCCCCCACCACCGACAACATGCCGGGAATGGAGCCGGGGGGTGTAGCGCTGGTGGATGCCGCCTCGGGCCCGCTGCTGCTGTACATCGATCCGCAGGCGACCGTGCGGGGCTACCGACTGAAGGATGGTTCCGAGGTCGCCGGGCTGGAGGAGCTGACGGGTGTAGCCTCCTTTTCCATCGCCGATTTGGATGACAACGGACAGCCCGAGCTGATCGCCTCGGGCCTCTCGGTGCAGATCCTGTGGGACTACGACGGGGGGCCCGCTGTTGCAGCGCTGCAACACCTCGAAGGCCAGACCTTTGTGCGCGACAGTGTGCCCGCCGACTTCGACGGCGACGGGGATCTGGACCTGCTGCTCACCCGCACCAGCCCCACCGACGACGACGCCTACCTGAGCGCCCTGCTCTGGATCAACCTGGGGGATCGAAATTTTGCAGAGCCGGTCGCCGTTCCGGCCCCCCCTGGCTTCTGGGGCAAGACCTTTGATGCCGCTGCGGTGGACATCAACCACGATGACGCCCCCGACGTGGTGATCTGCAACGATCTGGGCCGAGAACATGCACCCAATGGGCTCTTGCTCAACGACGGGAGCGGTGGCCTTTTTGTACCCGACGATGCACGCGGGTTGGATGTGCGCAGCTCCTGTATGGGCATGGCGGTGGGCGACCTGGACCAGGACGGTCAGCTCGATCTGTCGCTGGGCGATGCGGCTCGGCACTATTTTTTGCGGCAGACTTCAGGCTCTATTTATGTCGATGCGTCGGCCACCACGGGCATTTCTGTACCCGCCGAGCGGCAGATGTACTGGGGCACCGCCCTGGCCGACCTGGACAACAGCGGGAATCCGGAGCTGCTGTTGCCCTCCTCCTCCTTCTGGGTCAGCTCGGCCTTGCCCTGGCCGACCTATGCCCTGGCCCGCGACGACAGCGGTCTGTGGAGTGACCACGGATTAGACTGGGGTCTTCCCCAGGAAGCGGGGACCCGATCCGTGCTGACAGCAGATCTGAATGACGACGGTCTGCCCGAGCTGATCTTCGGCGACGGCTGGCGACCTCCCCATGTGCTGTGGTCCAGCCAATGTACCGATGCCGGGTGGATCGAGGTAGAAGCTCCCGAAGGAAGTCTCATTCTTCTGGATGCGGGGGGTCGGGTGCGGGTGGCGCAGGCCAGCACCGACGGCAGCTACGGCTCCGCCGGTCGTGCGAGGGTCCACCTGGGCCTGGGAGAGCTGGAGCAGGCGGAGAAGTTGGTGGTGCGGGTGCCCTGGAAAGGCGCTTTTGTCCTGGATAGTCCTATTCCCGCACGCAGCCGGGTACGGCTCTTGCTGCCATGAAGCTGGGCGCCGTGTTGGGGCCGGCTCGGGCCATGGGAGAGGCGGCCCTGTGCTGGCCGATGCCGGAGGGCGTGGATCGGCAGGCGCTGCGGGCCGGGCTGGTAGCGCTGCATGGGGTGGAGGAGGTTGTCTTCTCGGAAAGCTGGTTGATGCTTCGTTTTGACCCCCTTCAGGAGCCTCCGCTCTGGGAGGAGGCGGAGCTGGGTGCTTCCGGGGAGTCCATCGTCACAAAGCAGCACACGATTTATGTGCAATACGACGGACCCGACCTGGGCCGTATTGCCACCCTGACCGGCCTTGGCACGGAGGAGGTCGTCACCCGCCATAGCACGCCGCTATATACCGTCCTCTATCTGGGCTTTCTTCCTGGCTTTGCCTACCTGGGGGATGTGGACCCACACATCCGTGTGCCCCGGCTCCCCTCCCCACGCAGCCGGGTTCCCGCGGGCGCAGTGGCGCTGGCCGACGGACGCAGCGGCCTCTACCCGCAGGAGTCCCCTGGCGGCTGGAACCTGCTCGGACAGGCCATAAATTTCCAGGCCTTTGACCCCGAAAAAGGACCCATCTTTCAGGTCGGCGACCGGGTAAAATTCCGACCTCTCTGAAACCTACTCCGGCTCTTCGCGCCAGAGCCCCAGAGGCGACAGGGTGGCCACGGCAATCCGGGCTTTGAAGGAGGCCAGGTTCTGCACTCCGGCCACCCGCGGTCGCTCCGCCGCACCATCGTTGACCCAGGGGAACGTCGTCGCGTCCACCACCCTACACGCATCCCGGAAGGCCAACTGATTTGAGTAGGTTGGCGCTCGGTTATCATAGCGCTCGGTGTGGCAGACCCAGACACAGTCGGTGAGCAGGCAGGAGAGGTTGACCGCCACCAGTGCGCCATCCACCTCCACCCCGACGCCAAAACTGCCCGGGAGCTCCCGCGACAGCCAGCCCAGGTTGGAAAAAAGCCAAGTGATCTCCGGCTCCTGGAACATTTCGCCCAGGATGGGTGCGCGCTGCCGATACCACAGCCGCACCAGCGCCGTCGCCTCCTCCTCCTGCTTCTCCCCCAACCGCAGCACCCGCGCCCTTCCCGAGCGCTCCAAACGTCCGATCGGCTGCCGAAGCCCCTTCAGCTTGCGACCCTCCATCCGCTGAAGTGCAGCGGTATCACCGATATAGTCCGGCCAAAGTGAGGCCATGCTGAGACCCGGAAACAGGTGCTCCATCCACTCCGGCAAGCGCAGCACCGGCCGACCATCCCGCACCGAGAGCCCCACCGCCCGCACCAGCACCGCCCGATCCTCGCTCAGCGGCAGAATCGAGGTCCACTCCGGTGTATTGACCCTCAGGCAGCCGTGGTACAGCTCCACATACCAGGAAGGATCCGTCGCAAAATGGGAGATGTAGAACAGCGGATTATGGTAATAGAAAGGCATCTGGAGCCGATCCAGAAGGCTTCGAATCCGGGGCAGGTGCTCCAGATACAGGCGTATCGACGAATCCACAGAAAGACCCCGGCTCATCGGACCTCAACCCCCAATGTAACGGGAAAAGGTCGCCGCCACCGTTCTCTGGCTCCTTGAGCACCGGTCTCCGCTGAATGAACATTCATTCAGTTTTTCTCCGCCTCCAAGCCGCCATCAGCAGGAGGCCCCACAGAGAGGAGGAGGAGGCAGCGCTCTGGCATCCACAGCAGGGGTCCGGGTCCTGATCGTCGCAGTCATCGGCCGCCAACAGCCCATCCCCGTCCCGATCGTCGTCACGGTCATCACAATTCTGATCCACACCGTCGTACCAGATTTCTACCTCGCCGGGGTTCAGCTCGGGCAGGGTATCGGCGCAGTCCTGATCGCGGGGGTAGCCATCGCCGTCTTGATCGTCGTCATTGCCATCACAATTCTGGTCCACGTTGTCGTACCAGATCTCGGTGGCCCCCGGAGAGATGCTGGCGTCCCCCTCTGCACAGTCCCCCTGGTCGGGGTCATAGCCGTCGCCATCGAGATCCTGGCTGGGCTCGGTGATCCAGGAGGGAGAAAGCCACAACCACTCGTCGGTATCGCTGCCCGCATCGGTGCAGCCGTCCGCATACCAGCTCCCCCCGTCCACCCGCAGCTGCACGTAGGCCCAGGGTACCGACCCGGCCAGCTCTCCCGCCCAGCTTCCCTCCCCGCCCTCCAGCGCCTGCCTGCCTCCGGGATAGACCAGCTCCACCCCCAGGACCCAGGGAGACAGCTCGGGCGGCAGCCGCAGCTCCACCGTCAGGCTCTGGCCCGGAAGACGTGAGAGCGGCGCCCCCAGCCCCCCCTGCTCCTCTCCCTCCACCCGCCAGATCAGGCGCAGGGGAAAAAGGGGGCCGGTGGTCGCATAGGTGGAGTGTGCCCGAAAAGCCTCATAGATCGCCCGGCGGTCAAAAGTGGTTCCCTCCTCCAACACCACCACCGTGAGGCCGCCCGCCACCGGCTGCTCCACCCGGAAGCCATCCAGGTCGCAGACCGAACCCGGGGCGGTATCGTGGCTATCGGTTCCAGCAATAAAGCCCATCTGTAGTGCAAAACGGTCGGGATCCAGAGCGGCTTCCACGGTGCCCCCGCCGATGGCATTCGACGCCGGGGGATCCCAATGAAAATCCTCGTCCATACTATTGCCATGCTCGGAATAAACCTCGACGACCGACTCAAATTCGTCCAGGTGGCAGCCCCAATCCGTCGCCATCGGCGGAGACACCGCCGGGTGATGCGGCACCAACAGCAGGGGCCCAACGGTGTCGGTCAGCCCCACCGCCCAGCTGCGGATGTCCTCGCAGTCCTGCACCTTGATTTCCGAGCCGCTGAACTGGAGATCCTCCATATGCACTTGCGCGAGCGTCTCGTTCTCCCCAAAAAGGAGCAGCGTCTTGTGGCCGAAGTCGTGGCGGGGGATCTGCTGGAACCAAAGCTCCGCTGCGGGAAGGGTTACAAAACTTCCAGGGATATCCTCGCTTAATG
>CAITDR010000477.1 GCA_903891165.1 uncultured Pseudomonadota bacterium | reverse complement strand
GCGCACCGCGCGCCTGCACGACGGCACTGAAGATGTGATCCTCGACGGTGATCCCGAGGAAGCCGCTTTGGAGCTATCTCGCCTGCGCCTTGCCCAGCGTCTGGTCCGTATCACGCCCACCCTGGGGATGGGTGCAGCGCTGGGGCGCCTGCAGGAGATGGGGATCGGCTCCGCCAAGCAGGTGGTGCAGCTCGGAAAAACTCGCTTTCTTCAACGGTATGCGGGAAGTGATCCGCTGCTACAGGAGGAGGCCCGGCAGATCATCTCTCGCTCCCACAGCCAGACCGCGATGGCTGCCAGCTTTCTACTCTCTGCCCATCCCGCGCTGGGGCAGACAAAGTTGTCCTTTGTACCTACAGAATCCACCACTGTTTCCGATTCCGACATTCCCGGCTGGTCCTCGTTGTTCACCACTTCAGGGGGCGGGCGTTGCGCCTGGTGCCAGTCCATCCACGGACCTTCGGCTTACCTTGTGGATCTTCTGCATTGGCTGGATCTGCGCACCGATCCGACGGACGACAACTCCAGTGCATTGGACAGGCTGCTGGCACGCCGTCCGGACATCGAAAATCTGCCGCTGACCTGCGAAAATGTCGAGCGGGTTCTCCCGTACATCGATCTGACCCTGGAGATCCTGGAGGCCGCCGTGACCGGCACCGGCCAGGCCACCGCTCAGAGCAGCGAAGTGGAGTCCGAGGAGCAGCTTGCTGCACCGCAATATGTGCAGGAGGAAGCGTATGAGGCTGGAAAGTTGGGCGACGCCCTCCACTCTTTCCAGACCCCTTTCCACCGGCCGCTGGTGGAGGCCCGAAGCTTTTTGCAGCATCTGGGGGTGGACCGTGCCGACCTGATGCGGGCCTTTCAGGTTGAGGATGAACCCACAGATTACGAAATCTCTGTAGAAGATCTCGGGCTGTCGGCCGAGGCCGCCTCCGCAATTCTTGACACGTCAACAGAGACTGCGTACTGGGCGCACGACATCGGGGCGGAAGCTACCGTCCGTGATTTACGACGTTCGGCAGAGCTGAGCCATACGGAGATCCTGGATCTACTCCATACCCGCCTGGTGAATCCCTCCTCCGGTGTGGGCCAGCTGGTGGTGGGGAGAGGTGTCAACGACGATCCCTATGACGTTTCCTCTTTCAAGCTGAAGAAGGTGACGGCGGTGTCGGGTGAGGTGCCCACCGCCTGGGCGGACCCCGATGCCGCCGACTACACGCGGATTCGGAAGGTGCTACGCCTGTGGAAGGCGACGGGGTGGTCCCTTCTCACCCTGGATCGTGTTCTGTTCGCTTTGCCGGCCCCGCTCCCTCTATACAACTGGAGCGATCCCGCCGACTGGTCTCAGGAGACTCTGACCAGCCTTGGTGTTTTTGTACGACTCACCCGGATCACCGGTCTGGATCCCGTAGAGCTGGCATCCTGGTTCGGAAGCATGGATGTGCGGGAAGATCGCGAGACTGCTGAGCCGCCATCCTTGTCCCTGTACGACCGTACCTGGCTGTCCACCTCTCTTTTTCCGAAGGCGGAGCAGTCGGAGTTGGAGGCCGGCACCGGCGACTTCCTGTTCCCCTTCGTCCTCGACATCGACCGCGACGCGCTGGACAGTGCGGGGGCCGGTGGGTTGCTCAACACCCATAGCGCCCGCATCGCAGCAGTGTTGGGCGTGAGTACAACAGAGGTAGATGGCCTGATCGCAGCACTGGTTGAAGCGTGGGCCGCTCCCGCTCCGCCCGAATCCGCCGACTTTGACATCCTCACCCTGGAAAATCTCGGCCACCTGTACCGCTGGAACTCCCTGGCCCGTGTCCTGCATCTGCGGCCCACCGAAGTGCTGCGCATAGCGACGATGTTGGGTGTGGCGCCGGTGCCGACCCATCGCGGCGCCCTTCAGGATCCAGAAACCGCCCTGGATTTCCTGAAGAAGGTCCGGGATCTCCAGGCTGCGGGCTGGACGGTGGATGGGCTGGATTGGCTGCTGCGCCACGAGGCTGCCGACCGCGTGGCACCCACGGACGAAACCCTTCGCGGGCTGCTGGGCCGCTTGCGGGAGAGTGTTCTGGCGACCCAATCGGCAGACGGGGCTGACCGTGTGGACGCACTGGCCCGCATCCTGGCTGAACATTTCGGAGTGGATCGGGCCTTTGTTGTCGATCTGCATGAGCGGATGTGGAGGGGGGCGTATACCGAGGATGGTATAAACTATACCAACTTTGCGGCGGCAGATCTGGGTCTGGAGCTGGTGGGAGCGGGAGTATTGACCTGCGCCATCACAATGGAACTGACCACGGCGGCGGAGACGTCCGGAGGGACACTTCCTGTAGGAACGGTGTTAAACGTGCCTGCGGGTGCTTATGTCGGGCCGTCCATCCCCGCCGAGGACACACTGCAACTTGCGCCGCTTGGCGTTGCCGCAGATACATCCTTTGAATTTGTCGGAACACAGGTTCAATTCGCGAGCTATCATCCGCTATCCAGAACGCATATCCGCACCGGCACGGTGGTGTCCTACAGCGGCGGCACCGTGACCCTGACAGGTGCGGCTATCGGCGACCTTCAGCAGATCGATCCTACCATCCTTCAGCTTCACGGTCTGCTCTCCCGCTTTCTGTCTTTGTCGGGTTCCTCCTCCGGCAACGATCCCTGGGCAGATCTCACCCGCGATGCCCATCCTGAGCATTACGCGGTTCTGGATGCCATGGTCAAGGCGGCCTACCTGCTCCGCACCTTCGGGGCGGACGCCTCGGAATATACCGCATGGAAGGAGCGGGTTTCCATGCTCGGCCTGTTGGACCCGGCGGACATTTTGGGTGGTCCCCTTTCGCTTCGCATGCCGGATGGTGCTGAGCGCCTGATCGCCACTACAAAAATGTTTGCCCTGCGTGGCCGTCTGGTGGGCGACTCCCCCACCTTTGCAGAGATCCTGGAGGATCCTACCGCTGAGCGTATCGCCACCCGCACCGGCTGGGACGAGGAACTGGTCGGTGCCCTGCTGAGCGCCACCCCGATTACGGGTGTGGACAGTTTCCATCAGGTACTCGACCAGGTGCAGCTTGTGCTTCGCTGTGGTGCTGACCCGGCGGTGGTGGCCGGCTGGGCTGCTTCGGGCGACCTAAACGACTTTACGGCCGATATCGGCCGACAGGTGGTGGCTGCTGTCCGCTCCCGACACCCGGACGCTTCCGCCTGGGCGGCAGTGGCGCGGCCCCTGCGTGACCGGGTGCGCAAGGCTCAGCGGGATGCCCTGGTTTCCTACCTGATCACCCGCAGCGGAAGCACCTACAACGATGCGAACGATCTGTATCGTGCCTTACTGATTGATGTGCAGATGAACCCGGAGATGTTGACCAGCCGCGTGGTCCAGGCCACTGCCGCCGTTCAGCTTTTTGTACATCGCACCCTGTTCGGCCTGGAGGACGACGGCAGCAGCGGTGATCTGGGCGCCTGGTTCAATGAAGAGGATCGGGAGGAGTGGGAGTGGCGCAAAAACTACCGGGTCTGGGAGGCTGCCCGCAAGGTATTTTTGTATCCAGAAAACTGGATCGAGCCCGAGCTGCGCGATGACAAAACGCCCTTTTTCCGCACGCTGGAACAGGAGCTGGCGCAGGGAGACGTGACCGCCGAGCGTGTGGAGGAGGTCACCCTTGGCTACCTGGATCGCCTCCACAAGATCTCCAGCCTGAAAGTACTGGCCTGCTATGTAGAAAAAGAAGCAGATGATGGGGACGGCCCCACTGACCGTTTCCATGTCTTCGCCCGCACCCGCTCTGAGCCGCCCACCTACTGGTACCGCCGCCGCGAGGATGGGAGCACTTGGACCGCCTGGGAGGAGGTGAAAATAGGACTTTCCGGAGATCACCTGGTTCCGGTGGTCCACAACCGCCGCCTTCTGCTGTTCTGGGCAGAGTTTTTCGATGGCCAGACGGCTGAAGAAAACCCGAATGTCTGGTGGGAGATCCGGCTTTCGATGTCGGAATACCGGGATGGTCAATGGTCACCCAAACAGCAGGGCACCGAGCCATTGCGATTGGATCAGGGCTGGATGCTGACCATGAACTTCCACAAAGATTCGAAAGAGAGCTATGGTTTTTTCAGTGGAGTCAATGAGAGTGGAGATCTGGTGATTCGCTGCGTGGCAGAGAATCGCTATACCTCATTGAAGCCAAAAGAAATTCCAAAGGGCCACGCTTCAGAACTTGGCTCTTTTGTTTTGAATCCATGCACAATGGATCTAGAAATTTCCGTCGCAAGTACCGCTGCGGCAATCGATCACCTGTGCATCGAACCCCACCGCTGGATGGGACCGGGCTCAGCAAACGGAGGGGCTCAGGTATCGGACAAGAGTCTCTCCGTTTACAAGGGGTCTGCCACTGAAGACGGTCAGGCCATCGGCACCGCCGCCCCCGTCACCCTTCTGGAGCAGGCGGGAGACTGCCTGGTGGTGGTGCCCTCGCAGCAACTGGAATTTGTGAGCCAGTTCCCCTTCTTTGTCACCATCGGGGAGCGTGTCTACTGTGTGGAGGTCCGCACCTCTCAGATGGAGGACAAGCTTGATTCAGAGGCTCCCTCCGTCGCCTCACTTTCCAGCTTTCGCAGCCGTACCTGGGCCCAAGCCTCAGAAAGTGAGCCCCTGACCGATGAAGACATCGAGGGGTACGCAGCCTATGTTCCGGTGGCGGAATTCCCCTCAGAAGCTGCACTTCGGGATATGATCCGTGGCGTGGCCACCGGCATGTCGGCGTCGGATACACTGCCCACCATCAGCGATCTTTCCGCCTACAACTTCTCCCTCTTTTATCACCCCTATACCTGTACTTTTATCCGGGAAGTGCGGCGGGATGGAGTGATGCGCCTGCTGAGCCCCGATCCCGCCGGCCCCGCCGGTGCCCTCTTCCGTCAGGCCCTCTCCGGCGATCCCGATGACTTTGCCACCCGGTTTCTGCCCACCTCCGCCGTCGTTACACCACGCCCGCTGGAGGAGATCGATTTTTCGCAGGAAGGCGCCTACAGCCAATACAACTGGGAGATCTTCTTCCACCTACCCCTCTACCTCTCCGGCCGTCTCGTTGCCGCAGGAAGCTACGACGAAGCTATCCGCTGGCTGCACACGGTCTTTGACCCCCGAACCCGCGCATCCAGCACCGGTGTGGAAAATGGAGACTGGTGGCGCGTAAAACCGCTGCTGGAGCCCGCCAGCGCACCGATCACCAGCTGGGCCGCTTTTGTGGGCGCTCAGGAGTCCGATGCCCGCCGCTCCTTTGAAAGCCAGGTGGCTGCCTGGGCCAAAGACCCCTTCAACCCTCACCTTCTTGCCCGTCTCCGCCCCGGTACCTATGCACGCAACGTGGTCATGCGCTACGTGGACACCCTCACCGCCTGGGCCGATCACCTGTTCACTCAGGACAGCCGCGAGAGCATCAACGAGGCCACGCTGCTGTATACCTATGCCCTCCAGGTGCTCGGGGATCGGCCCGAGTGGGTGGGTGACATCGAAAAGCCTGCTCCAAAGAGCTATAGTGATCTGAGAGCCAGCCTGGACGATTTCAGCAACGCCCTGGTGACGGTGGAAAATGCCTCCTTTGTCTCTGCCGGATCCGGAACGGTAAGCACGGATACAGCCATCTTGACGGGCTTGGTCACCGGCTACTTCTGTGTACCCTTCAATACAAAATTGCTGTCCTTCTGGGATGTGGTGGAGGACCGCCTCTTCAAGATCCGCAACGGTCTGAACATCGACGGTGTGGCACGTTCGCTGCCGCTCTTTTCGCCGCCGATTGATCCGGCGATGCTGGTGCGTGCGGCTGCTGCCGGCATCGACATCGGCAGCGCTCTTTCGGCCAGCGCGAGCGTGGGTCACTATCGCTACAGCACCATGGCGGCACGGGCACAGGCACTGGCGGGCTCGGTGAGAAGTCTGGGGCAGGCTCTGCTTTCGGCGCTGGAGAAGCGGGATACGGAAGAGTTGGCCCTGCTGCGGCAGGGGCACGAGTCGGTGCTTCTGGAGGCCGTAGAAGGGGTGAGAGAGCGGCAGGTGGAGGAGGCCAGAGAGGGGCTGGCTGGTCTTCGACGCAGCCGGAAGGTGACGGAGGAGCGGCAGAAATACTATGAGCGGTTGATCAACAAGCGGTGGATTGG
>CAITDR010000476.1 GCA_903891165.1 uncultured Pseudomonadota bacterium | reverse complement strand
CTACCAGCAATGCAGCCACTCCCTGGCCCCTTTCTTTCAGGGCGGCGATCCCAGCTTTTACGGCCAATGCAAATTCCATACCAACGTCGGCACTGTCCTTTGCACTTCGAGGGGCATCGATCCACTCCACTTCTGGCCCTGCCTCCACGCCTTCGCCGAGGCAGGGCGAAAAACGGGTGACCCGCTCGGTGACGCCATGGTAGGCAAAACGGGTGACGATCACCCCACTGTTGCCGGTGTGGGCCCGTGCGATTCGGAAGGCCAGATCGTTGGCTTCGCTGCCGGTGCAGGTGTACATCATGTGGCCAAGCTGCGGCGGCATGGTGGCCAGCAGACGCTCTGAGTAGTCCAGGATCAAGGGGTGCAGGTAGCGGGTATGCGTATTGAGGGTGGCAGCCTGCTTGGCGATGGCGGCGACCACATGGGGGTGACAGTGGCCCACCGAGGGCACATTGTTGTAGGCATCCAAATAGGCATTTCCGCGCTCGTCGTACAGGAAAACACCCTCCCCACGGACGATGTGCAGCGGCTCCTCGTAAAACAGGCGATAGGCCGGCCCCAAGAGACGACTTCTCCGCTCGATCATCGCCTGCTTTTCGGGAGGCAGTGCCATCCCCGGCCGCCAGACATTGCGCATGTTCTCTTTCATTGGCTCTGCTCCCAACTATCCAAAAAGGCTTGTGCTGTGCCGGTTTCTTCCAGGGTCCAGAAGCGCTGGAGCTTCTGGTGTACCCGGGGCAGGTAGGCAAGGTTCCGCTCGCGGTCCTTGGGGTTGGTCTCCACCACCCAGCTGATCACCGCTAGGGACACCAGGATCCGGCTGCGCAAAAAGTGAGGGAGCAGCTCCACCTCTCTCCTCTCCAAAGATTGGTGTCTTTGATAGGCCCCGATCATTGCGCGCAGCGGGAGTAAGATTGGCCACTCGGGACGATCGACATAGGATCCAGCAACGGCAAGCTCCTGAATTCGGGGGGCATAGGCCATGTCGCCGAAGTCGATGATCCCGCTGATCTCCGCACCCTCCCAGAGCAGATTGCCGGGGTTGGCATCATTGTGAATGACCTGATGAGGGAGATCGGGAATATAGGGAAGAAGTTCCTGCTCAAAACGTTCCATCGTCTCGATGGCGAGGCTGCGGAATTCCTCGGGAATACAGGGCAGCACCGGACGGAGCTGGGGCACCTGGTGGACGTTCCAGAGCATGGGGGTGGTCGCAGCCGGGTGCGTGTAGCCCTCCAATGCGCGGTCCAGGCGGCCCAGGGCGGCTCCCAGGGCATTTCCAAGGCGCAAGCCGAAGTCCACCTCGCTGATCGCCTCCGCAGGCGGCAGGAGCCGATGGAGGGGCGGCCCGGCGACCCAGCTCAAGAGACGGAAGACCTGCGGTCCGGCCTCCCCCTCGACCCGCCCCAGATCGCTGCCTTCCAGGTTCTTAATTACCCGGGGAACGGGCAGGTCGGGATCGCGGGCTTCGATCTGGCGGAGGGCCTGATTCTGAAACTCTACAAAGCCGGGCTCCTCTGCAGGCGGGTGGATTTTCAGCACATACTCCGCGCCATTTTCGGCGAGGATGTGGCTGTTCTGGTCGCGCTCCCCATCGAGTGCCTTTGCACGACCGACAATGCCGTAGTGCTGGAGAAGCAGTGCTTCTACCTGGGGAAGGGGGAGGGGAGGGCCGGAGAGGTGGAAGGCGGCGAAGGGGTCGGGCATGGGGGAATGTATACTGGCGGAGGGGCGGGAAACAGGGGTCACCGGAGGGCTACAGGTCGTCGAGGTGGCGGACCCAAGGCACCCGATGGGGTGGTTTGCTGCGGCTTTCGAGGGTTACCAGCGTGGCACCCGCCAGCTCGCACGCAGTGCAGTGTGCCGCGTCCATGGCGGAGAGACCGTACTTCAAGGCGAGTTCTTCTGTTCGTGCTAAAAAGGCGGGGCTGACATCCACCCACGAGACCCCGCCGAACCACCGGCGGTAGAATGCCGCTTCTTCGGTATAGCCGTTGTAGGCGGCCTTCGGTAGTAATTCAAGGCGGAGCAGGACCGTAGCGAAAACGGTGACTCCCGGCTGCTGGAGCAGCCGGCCAACCCGTTGTTTGGTGTCTGGATCTTTGCGGGCAACCTTCATCAAGATGTTGGCGTCAAGAAAGATCTTCAATCAGCCCGCCCGCCGATAGCGTATTTCAGCCTCGATCTCTTCATCGGAGAGTAAAGGATGTGCCTTTTGGCTCGCCTCCGCCAACCGCATGAGCTCGGCAATCCAGACCGCACGCTCTTCGGCGTTCATGTCGTTGAATTTCTTGGGCGACGGATCGGGCGTCTCGGTTCCGGGGTCTTCCAGCATGTGGACACCTCCTGCGGTCATGGTATCGCGGCTTCTGCAGGGTGGCTACCGGGGCGGTTTTTTTGGAGGAGGGGGGGTGAGGGGGAGGAGATCGAGGTGGTGCGTGTCTCCCTAAAATTTCTCTGCACAAAATGCTCGGTCAAGCCATGTGTGGTTGGAGGGTGATGATATTTTGCCTATCTATTGGTCAAAATCAAAATGATATTGAAGTCAGATTCAACTTCAGTCCAAAAAAACGGAGGCGGTGGGATTCGAACCCACCGGCGTTGAAGGGGAGAACGGTAGGATTGGGGCTGGTTTTGGGTTGAATCGCCCCTTTCGGCGCTGTGCATGGCGCGCAGCCTGTGCATACCGTGCGCTTGCGTGCATTTAGGCTGGCACAGGGATGGCACAGGGACGCACAACGGGTGGCGTCGGGAGGGGGGTGCAATTGTGAAGATGGTGTGGAGGAGGGACTACGCTGGTGGATGTGCGTTGCGATGATGTCGGCATGGCTCCTCCTCCCCCCCAATACTGGCTGGGAGGGTTCTGGGAAGTCTCTTTGTCAGGCATTCCCGTCGTTCTCGCGGAACATCTCCACCAGCCTGGCCATGAT
>CAITDR010000475.1 GCA_903891165.1 uncultured Pseudomonadota bacterium | reverse complement strand
TGATGGACGACGCGGTCTCCGACGAAGTTGCATCGGCACGGCTGGATCGTTTTCAGAAGCGGCAGCGTGAAATTCTCATTGAAGAACACGGACGTCTGGAAGGCACCGTGCAACGGGTGCTGGTGGAAGGGCCCTCCGCGCATGACGAAGGGGTGGTCTGTGGGCGCACCAGCGCCTTCAAAATGGTGAACTTTGCCGACGCGGATCCCAAGCCCGGTACATGGGCAGAAGTCCGCATCCTTCGTGGCTTTGCCAACACCCTGCGCGGCGAGCGCGTTGGAAGTGCCTAAAAGTTATCGGCGGCGCCGACGGCAATCGCAAAGACGATGATCACCGCGTACAGTCCCAGTCCGATCAGAATGAGAAGGCTGGGAATCAGTGCGATCAAGCCCGCCATCAGCCCCGCCGTGGAAGCACTGCGCGCCAGACCGGTGGCCCCGTTGGTCGAGCCCAACCAGCCGTAGTACAGACCGGCAAAACCGGCGGGTACAGCAAGAAAATAGCTCATGTAGCAAGTGCAGGGGCCGAGTGCGGCGCACATGGCGGCGATGACCCCGGACCACAGCGCCCAGCTTGCGGTGCTGTCGGTTGCGGCGGCGGGCGCGGCGCTGTCGCTGTAGCCGTAAGGATCCTGCGACATCTCAGAGCTTAAATGCGACGGTGCGCTTGAACAGCTCGGTGGGCTTTGCCGCACCCGAAGCTGCTTTTCCGACGCGGATCTCCAGGTTTCCGGTCGCACCCGCCACCGGGCAGAAGAGGCGGAAGAACTGGATGGAGGGTCCCATGTCGGCGATGGCGTCCCGGTTTACCAATACCCGGCTTTCCGCAACCTTTTTGCCGTCCGCATAGCCCTCGACCACCAGCCAATAGGCGATGCCGTCGAATTCGGCCCGGTTCCGGGCGTACATCACCGGCAGCTCCACTACCACCGCATCCTTGTCCACGTAGACGATGTTTGCCGGCCAGTTATCGGCCAATACCTCGCGCCCCACCACCTCCAGAGGCATCCGCGTGGTCTGCAAGTAGGCATTCATATTGCCCACAGCCTTCTCGTCCTCCTTCTTGGGCGCGGCGGTCACAAAGGAGGGCAGATCGTCGTCGTCCTCTTTGAAGGAGTTGGCATCCGGGACACCGGCATTGGCCCCCTCCTTTTTGGGGGTATCCTGGAACAGCTCGTCATCGTCATCATCTCCGGCCCAGGCGACGCTGGTGAGGGAGCAGAGCAACAGGGCAGTGATCAGGCGCACGAAGCCTCCGGAACTGGGCGGATTATAGACAGGGTCAGCCCGATGTCAACGGGCAAAAGAGGCACCGACCGCAAGGTGTGCCGATTCCGCAGCAACGATCACCAGACCCCGTAGCGGCCGCAAAAAGTCCAGCGGTCAACGTACCCCGAGGCGCTCCTTCAGAAAAGCGTACATATCGGCGGACGATTCCACCGACTTGGACACATTGTCTGAGCCGCCGTGACCAGCATTCCGCTCCACCCGCAGCAGCATGGGCGTCGCCGGGTCCACCTGCGCATGTTGCATTGCAGCAACAAACTTGCGCGCATGGAGAGGATCCACCCGATCGTCGTGATCGGAGGCCATCATCAGGAGTGCCGGATAGGCAGTCGCATCCTTGATCTTCTGGTAGGGTGACCAAGCCAGGAGGTTGCGGAACTCCGGCTCCACCTCGGCCGAGCCGTACTCTTCGATCCAGGTCCGTCCGCTGCCAAACAGGTGGTAGCGCAGCATATCCAGAAGGGGAACGCCGCAGATCACCGCTCCCCACAGGTCAGGGCGCTGAGTCATCACCGCACCGACCAGGAGCCCGCCGTTGCTGCCGCCATAGATGGCCAGCCGCTCGCTGCGGGTCCAGCCGCTCTGGACCAGGTACTCCCCGGCGCCGATAAAGTCGTCAAAGACATTCTGTTTGTTGAAGCGCATCCCGGCTTCATGCCATTCTTTTCCGTATTCTCCGCCGCCACGTATGTTGGCAACCGCATAGACCCCGCCCATATCCAGCCAAGGCAGGATCGAGGAGCGGAAGCCGGGGGTCAGACTGACTTCAAAGCCACCGTAGCCGTAGAGGAGGGTGGGAACGTTCCCGTTCGGAGTCACATCCTTTCGGTGGACCAGGAACATAGGGATCTTCTTCCGGTCTTTGCTGGTGTAGAAGACCTGATCCACCTGATACTTCGACGTATCCGCCGGAATGTTCACCTTGGCCCAGACCGTACTTCCACCGTCGCGAATGGAGGTCTGGTAGACCTCGCGTGGCTGGGAGAAGGTGGAGAAGGAGAACCAGGCCTGATCCTGATCGGGCTGGCCGCTGGGTAAGGAGGCGGTGCCGATGGTGGGCAGCGGAATCTCCCGGATCTCCTTGCCATCCAAGGCATACACCTTCAGAACCGAAGCCACATCTTTCAGAAAGGCCACGACCAGCTGACCACCCACGATGTCGAAGCCCTCCAGTGTGGCATTCGTTTGCTCAGGCACCAGCTCTTTCCAGGCGTCGCGGGCGGGATTTTTGGGATCCGCTACCAGGATACGGCTGCGGGGGGCGCCGTCATCGGTGGAGATATAGAACTGGTCCTGCCAGGGGATCACCGAGTACAGGGCCGGTTGTCCAACGATCAAGGGCTGAAATTCGGTGGGACCGGTCAGGGGGGCGGCGCCGGGGCTGCCCAGGTCCTTAAAATAGACATCGGCGGCGGTCCAGCCATGGAAGCGATAGACCAGCAGGTAGCGCCCGTCAAAGGAAAGCGAAGATTCGAGGAAGGTTGTGGGATCTTTCAATGCCGGGTGGATAATCGGGTCCTTCGCAGGGTCGGTACCCAGGGCGTGGTAGCGGATCTCCGTGTAGCCCGGGCGCTGATCCTCGGGGATGCTGGGGTCGGTGGGCAGCCACTCATAATAAAAGCCCTTGCCATCCGGGGTCCAGCTGACCGAAGCGTATTTGGCTCCTGCGATCACGTCGATCTTTGAGACTTCCTGCGTTGCGACGTCGATCACCCTCAGCTCGGCTTCATCCGAGTTGTTCTCGCTGCGCTGAAAGGCAACTTTGGAGCCATCTTCGGTGGGGTACCAGTCTCCCAAGGAGACCGTACCGTCGGCCGACCAGCCATTGGGATCGAGAAGGACTTTTTCGGCGGAGCCCGCTTCGCGATAGACCAGCATTGACTTGTTCTTATCGGGAAGCTGGTGCCCATAGAACAGGCGGCTGTCGGTCATCACCGGGGTGCCCACCTGGTCTACAAAATACAGCTCCCGAAAACGATCGGCCAGGGCTTGGCGGCCGGGAATTGCGCCGAGGTAGCGACGGGTGTAGGAGTCCTGCGCCTCCACCCAGCCTTGGACCTCTGGGGATTTTTCATCTTCCAACCATCGGTAGGGGTCGGAGATCTGCTCGCCAAATATTGAGTCGGTTACGACTTCGCGGCGACTGTCGGGCCAGGGTGCGGGGGCCGGGCCGGTGGGAGACTGGAGCGCGGGGCAGGCAAGGAGCAGGAGCAGCGACATCCGGGGGCTCTATCACGAATTGGCGGTGGGACAGACCCGGTCCCCCTTGCGCCGGGAGCGGCTTTTCAGGTTACATCTGCCTGGATGTACGCGCTCCTCTTCTCTTTTGCCGCCGCGGCCACGCCGCCTTCCCTGGAAAGCCCGGTGATCACCGGCGCCAAAGCCCGGAAAGACGCTGCTGTGCTTATCTCCATGGAGGACTACCAGAGCCTTCCCGATCCGCCGGGTGTGCGTGCCGATTCTGCGGCCATGAAGGACTATTTTGTCCAGACTCACGGGGTGAATGCTGAGCGGGTGCGTCAGGTCACCGATGGCTCGCGCGATCAGATTGTTCAGACCTTAAAGGCGGCCGCTGCGGAGGTAAAAAATAAGGGAACACTTTGGGTTTATTATGGTGGCTACGGCGGGGTGGATGAGAATGGGAAGCGCATCCTCTTGGCCAAGGGTGCCGAGGCGGGGAACCTCCGTGCGGATGCGATCTCGCTCTCTGAGGTCGTCTCCATCGTAAGCCTGTCCAAAGCAGCCCAGGTGATGATTGTGGTGGATGCCAGCTTTTCTGGCTTGGATCGGTCGGGGGAGCGCATGTTTGAAAACGGGGCAGCGCCGGAGACGTTGGCCACCCCGGCCTCGGATCGGGTTTCGGTGTGGATGGCATCCACCGGTCTGGAGCCGGCGCCCTACTATCCCCAGGCCAGCCATGGGATGTTCTCCTATTTGGCGGCCGGGGCTTTGCGCGGCTGGGCAGACGGGGTGCTGGATAACAGCCCCGACGGAAAGGTGAGCCTGCAGGAGGCCCAGCAATATGTGGCAAAGGTCTATCGCCAGCTTGGCGGCCCGGATCTGAAGACCTCCCGCGAGCCCCGCGGGGGACCGGTGACCTGGGTGCTGAGCAATGGCAGCAGCCTGGAGGCCGGGCCCAGCAAAGAGATCCTCGCCGAGCTGGCCCGCGAGCTGCGGGTGGAGCGGGTGCTGAAGGCGCAAGCGGTGGTGCGGGCCAAGGCCGATGCCGAGTGGTCCACCCTCCAGACCGCCATCGCTGCCCCCGGGGCGGACATCAAAAATCTACTTTCTACCTTTGTTGCGGCCTGGGACACCACGCTGGTGACGGTGGATGGTGCCGAGGTGGCGGTGGTCATCCCTCAGGTGGCCGAGGCGCGAACCAAGCTGGATGCGTTGGCGCGCGCGCCGGTCGGTAAGAAAAAGGCTCGGAGATCCCGTAAAAAAACTCCCCCTCCTCCCCCTCCTGTCGCCAATCCGGTCTGCCAGGACCTGGTGGCTCTGCAGGCGCCCGCAGTTGCCGGCCAGCTCAGCGCGGAACAGAAAACATGCCTGGAGGAAAAGCTGGGTACAGAAACTGTTCAGACCAACAAGGACAAAATATCCCGTCTGCTGATGGTGGATGCCGATGTGCGGGGGGCGGACGAGGAGTGGCTGTCCCTGGTCGAGCGGCATCTCGAAGATTTTGACCGCTCCGACCCCGATCTTTGCCTGAAGTACGCCCTGCGTCTGTCGCGCGGGGGTATCGAGGATGCAGAGGAGGTGCTGCGCTGGGCCGACGTCGCGATGGAAAACAAGCACGTATGGGAAGGCCCCCTCTATATGAGCAGGGTCTACACCCTCTATCGGCTGAAGGCCGAGACCGCGGACCGGCTTTGGCACGATGCCGAGCAGGATTTTGTGGAGGATCGCAGCGAGACCTCGTCGGCCGCCGCGGACAAATACCGGGGGATGGCGCGCAATTTTGCGCGGGAGTGGTTGGACTATGCACGGTCCTCCGGCCAACCGCTGGATCGTGCCTACGATCTTTGCCTTTCCGCCTCGGGAAATGCCGAATTCTGCCCGATCTCGGGTTAGGCGGTGCGGGTTGCGGTCCTGATCCCGGTGCTGAACGAGGAGTTGGCCTTGCCTGCAGTGTTGGCAGCCATTCCCCGTCGCCACCGCATCCTTGTGTGTGACAACGGATCTATTGACAAGTCAATAGAAATTGCGAAGGAAGTTGGCGTAGAAGTGGTCCAGGCGCCGCGTCGGGGCTACGGCTCCGCCGTGCAGGCGGGTATCGCAGCGCTGGCAGCGGATCCGCCCGATGTAGTGGTGATCTGGGATGGGGATGCCTCTGTGGATCCCGAGGATCTTCCCATTCTTCTGGAGCCCATCGCCCAGGGCTGGGCAGACATGGTGCTCGGCGACCGCACGGATCTGGCCGATTCCGGGTCGCTCAGTGGCACCCAGATCTACGGAAATCAGCTTGCAACCTTTCTGATTTGGCAGCGCACCGGGCATCGGTATGCCGATATGGGACCTTTCCGGGCCATCCGCTACACCGGCCTGGTGGCGATGGGGCTTGTGGATCCCACCTGGGGCTGGAATGTGGAGATGCAGTTGAAGGCAGTAAAGCTGGGCTTACGGGTGGTGGAGCTGCCAGTACACTGTCGTGTACGTGTCGGGCAGTCGAAGATCAGCGGCACCGTGCAGGGGGTGCTACGGGCGGGCTACCGCATCCTCTGGGCCTGCTGGAAGTACGGTTGATCCGGATCATGGCCAAAGTTCCGCAGGCGGGGCGCTGCAAGACCCGCTTGATCCCGCTGTTGGGGGCGCCGATGGCTGCAGAGCTGTGTGCCGCCATGACCGCGGATGTGTTTGCTACGGTGGAGAGGCTGGGAGTACCCTGGTCAGTAGCTCTGGATGGCGATCCGAGCCATCCCTGGGTTCGCACAATTCCGGTCGCCTGGGAGCCTCAGGCGGAGGGGGAGCTGGGCCCACGGCTGGTCCGCGCACTGGCGGGCGGCGGTCTTGCGGTGGGCACGGATGCGCCCAGCTTGCCCGCCCGGTTGCTGCGGGCGGCGCTGGCTTCCACAGCAGATGTGGTCTTTGCTCCTGCCTTTGATGGGGGCTATACCCTGGTACGGGTGGGGGATCCCAGGGGTCTTTTCGAGGGCATCCCCTGGTCCACCTCTACCACCCTGCTGGCCTCGGTAGAGCGGGCAAAACTCCTGGGAAAAACGGTAGAAATCTTAGATTTCTGGTATGATGTGGACACGCCGGCCGACCTTCACTTCTTTCAGCAGCAACTGAAACTGACGGGCCCCGAAGTGGCCCCCCACAGCCGCGCCCTGATCCAGTTTTGGGAGGCAAAGGGACTGCTTCCGCAGCTACCCAGCGGGTTATAAGGCGGCTCCTGGAGAGCCCATGCCTCAGCTCGTCGGTGATCTTCCGCCTTCCGTGCAGCGTATCCACATCATGGGTATCGCCGGCACGGCGATGGCCGCGCTGGCCGGGATGCTGAAGGATGCGGGCTACACGGTAACGGGCTCTGACACGGGCGTCTATCCGCCCATGTCCGACTATCTGGCCTCGCTGGATATTCCGGTGATGATCGGCTACAAAGCTGAAAATCTCGCACATCGTCCCGATCTGGTGGTGGTGGGCAACGTGATTCGGCAGAGCTATGCGGAGGCGGAGGCGCTGCTGGCCTCCGATCTGCTCTGGTGCTCATTTCCCCAGCTTTTAGGTGCCTCTTTTTTGGCCAAGCGCAGCAACATTGTTGTGGCAGGCACCCATGGGAAGACCACCACCACCGCGATGGGAGCCTGGCTCCTGGAAGCAGCAGGAAAGAAGCCTGGTTTTCTCATCGGCGGTCTGGCCAAGAACTTTGATCGCACCGCCCACACGGGAGAGCCTCCCTATTTTGTGATCGAGGGCGACGAGTACGACACTGCCTTCTTCGATAAGGGACCGAAGTTTCTCCACTACCGTCCCCATACGGCAATCATCACATCGGTAGAATTTGACCACGCGGACATCTACCGCGATCTGGCCCATGTGCAGGAGAGCTTCCGAAAGCTGACCGCAATTGTACCGGCCGACGGCTGCATCGTCGCGCGCTGGGATCACGACACCGTGGTCGAGGTCTGCCAGGATGTTCCTGCAGAAATCCGCCGCTATGGAGTGGGGCAGTCCTGGGATGGGCGTATCGAGGGAGTGGACACGGAGCGTGGTGTACAGCGCTTCGCCGTGCTGAAAGATGGCGCCTTGTATGGGCGTTTTGAGAGCATCCTCGTGGGAGAGCACAACCTGTACAACCAGGTGGCCATGGTGGCGGCACTGGACCGCTACGGTCTGAGTACCGAGGCGCTGGCAGCGGGATTCTCCAGCTTTGCCGGGGTACGTCGGCGACAGGATCTGATCGGGGAGCCGCGCCACATCGCGGTGATCGACGACTTTGCCCACCACCCCACCGCGGTAGAGCTGACCATCCAATCCCTACGTCTGCGCTTCGGCCAGCGGCGGCTGTGGGTGATTTTTGAGCCACGATCCAACACTTCCCGGCGTAAGGTCTTTCAGGATCGCTACGCCGAAGTTTTTGGCGGTGCGGACGTGGTGATCATCCCCACCCCGCCCGATCAGGAGCGTATCGCTGCGCACGAGCGTTTTGATGCCGATGCGTTGGTACAAAAACTACGTGGGAAAGGTATCGAAGCCTTCCACCTGCCGACGGTGGAGGAGATCGTGGCGGTGGTAGCGGCCAATGCACTGCCGTGGGATGTGGTGGCCGTCTTCTCTAACGGTGGCTTCGGCGGTATTCACAATAAACTGCTGAAAGCCCTGGCCAGCAACAGCTGAGTGCCTACTGGCAGTCGCCAGTTTCCCGAGGATCAAAGCTGGTCTGCGCCTGCCAGTGCGCGCGCAGCGCCGAAAGCTCCAGGTCGAAGCAGTCGCCGGATCCGCCGGGACAGCTCCGACATGCGCCGCCCACATCCTCGATAAAGCGACAGTCCGCCTCTGGAATCGCGGTGAGCAGGTCGGTGACCGCGACCACCGCCGTGAGGGAGCCCAGGCGCAGGGAGGCTCCTTCCTCCGCCACCGTGGCCTCGAGGGTGAATTTGTAGAAGGTGGCAAAGGTGCCCGCCAGCTTACTTCGTACCTCGTCGGGTCCCAGCGTAAAAGTCGGGTTCCCGGAAAAATCCCCTGTTGGCAGGCTGCGAACGGGCTCGCAGCGGTCCTGGCCTCCATCTCCGGCCGCCAGGCTCATCGACAGCTGGAGGCGGTCTTTGGCCTGGTCGTTCACGTAGAAGAGCAGCGGGCGGTTGAAGAGCTGGGTCTGGTAGTCAATCAGATCCGGGGGCTCGGTAATCCGGAAGTCGTCGGGTTGGACAATGTAGAGATGTCCGCTCAAATCCTCTTCAATGGGCGGATAGTCCTCGGTGGTCGAGGTGTTACCCTCCACCACATCGCCCTCCACCGCTTGCAGGCCCAGAGAGCAGGCCACCATCCACAGCAACAGCACGGCACCTCCCAAGCAGCATCATAGCGCAAAAATCAACAGGCTGCTTGCTACACCGCTCTTGACGTGACAAGGGCATTCGACGCAGTTACAGGAAGCATATGCTGTTTGCCCTGTTGATGGCCTGTGCCCTGCCCTACCCCAACGCCTGCGAGCAGTACGTCCTGCGCTACTGCGACGTGTGCGAGCTGGAAGACTGGGAAAAACCCATGTGTACCTGCTATGAAGAAGGAAAGCTGAAAGCCTCTGACTTCCCCGATGGCACCGACATCAACAATGACGACGCCCAGCTCCAGTGTGATTTCTGGCTGGAAGGGGCCGAGCACCCGACGCCGGATTCCTCGGCCTCCTGCAAGCAGGGGGTAGAACTTCTGAAAGAACATGAGCAGGATGCCTGCGAATTCCTGGGAGGGCTCTGATGCTTCTTGCACTTTTTCTGGCCTGCGCCGTCCCCTATCCTCAGGCTTGTAGCGCCTATGCGCAGGAATACTGCGATGTCTGCGAGCTGACCAAAGAAGAAAAGGCACGTTGCACCTGCCTGGACGAGGGCAGCATCACCAAGGATGCTATCCCCGACCGGGACTGGACCAACGATGATGCGCAGCTTCAATGTGATGTCTGGATCAACGCCGTGAAGTATCCGTCTCCCTCGGAATCTTCCTATTGTAAGCAGGCGCTATCCTTACTTAAAGCCCACAAGGCAGAGCTGTGTGCGACGGTCACGGACTCTGGCGGCGCCATCTGATGCTTCCCCTTTTGCGGACGGAGCTGCCCGGCCCCCTGTCCAGGACCTGGGTAGACCGGCTGGCCTTGAGAGAATGTCCGGCGATCACCGCCCGTCGTTCACGGCGGGCCGCGGCCTTGGGGGTGGCCGATACCGATCCGGTGGTCTGGGCTTCGGCGCAAGGCAGCAATGTTTGGGATGTGGATGGGAACCGCTTTGTGGATCTCTGCGCGGGCTTTGGCGTCGCCAGTGTCGGGCATCGTCATCCCAAGGTCGTAGAGGCGGGACAGGCCCAATTGGGGATTCTGCCCCATGCGATGGGGGATGCCTTTCCCGATCCGCGCCGCATCGAGCTGATGGAGCGCCTCTGCAGCCTGACCGGCCTGGATCGGGTGATTTTTGGCAGCTCGGGCAGCGACGCCGTGGAAGCGGCGGTAAAGACGGCACTGCTTACGACAGGTCGGCGCCGAATCCTATCCTTCAGTGGGGGCTATCACGGTCTGGCCTCTGCACCTTTGGCCGCCATCGGCTACAAGCAGGCGGATTTTGAGGGGCCCTTCCGCGCGATGCTGGGGCAGCATGTGGATCGAGCGCCCTATGGCGGAGAGTGGCCTTCACTGGCGGACTATGCAGCGGTGCTTGTGGAGCCGGTGCAGGGGAGGGGAGGCATGCGGGCGCCCCCTCCGGGTTGGCTGACAAGGCTGCATGACGATGCACGTGCCCACGACTGCCTGATCATCCATGACGAGGTATACTCGGGTTTCGGTCGAACCGGATGGATGTTTGCAGCGGATGAAGATCAGCTGAAACCAGATTTATTATGTGTAGGAAAGGCCATGGCGGGAGGCTTTCCGATCTCGGCATGCGTCGGCACTGCGGCGGTGATGGATGCCTGGGGAGCCAGCCGAGGGGAGTCCATCCACACGCAGACTTTTCTGGGGAATCCGGTGGGCTGCGCAATGGGTCTGGCGGCCCTGGCGGTGGTAGAGGAGGAGGGGCTGGTCCAACGGGCGCGGGAGGACGGCAGGTTTTTGGCTGATCTGTTAAATCAGCTTCCTGCAGTGGAGCGGGTGGAAGGACGAGGGCTGATGGTGGGTGCGGTGGTGGGCCCGACGGCGGCCTTGCGGGCC